>CAZXMB010000095.1:6101-12026 GCA_964641715.1 uncultured Syntrophaceae bacterium | reverse complement strand
TCTCTGACCCTGATTTGGGCAACCTTATTAAGGTGAGAGATGCGCAGGTTCTTCAAGGAAGGATTTCCGATCAGATCTGTATTCTCAAAAATCTCGATCGGGAGTTTTCCCCTCAAACTCTGAGCAAGCTTTTCTATGATCGAGAAAAGGAGGTCATTGCCAAAATTAGACTTGGAGATAGGGAAGGGGCAAAAGAGATTCTTTACCAACTTCTGGCTATTGCTCTCATCCAATATCTTGAAAACTTTGAACTCCTTAAAATTTCGATTCTTGAACTCCTGATCCTTTTTTCGAGAGCCGCCGCAGAGGCGGGGGCAAAAATTGAAGAGATGCTTGGCATGAAATATAAATTCATCACGGAGCTGGCACAGACAAAATCGCAAGAGGATCTGTGCCTCTGGCTTGTAAAGGTTTTCGAGAAATTGATGGATCGAATTTACGAGACCCGGCATAATAAGAATTATCAACGTCTAAAGAAAGTCCTCGATTTCATTGAGAACCACTATAATGACCCCTTGAAGGTTGAACAAGTCGCCAAAGAGGTTTATCTGAGTTCTTCGCGGCTAAGCCATATTATCAAAAACGAATTGGGCGTTACATTAGGAGATTATATCTCGAAGGTCCGAATCGATAAGGCAAAAGTTTTATTAAAGGAAAGGGAGCTACCAATTTCGCAGATCGCCCTTGAGGTGGGATTTCCGGATCAGAGCTATTTCACAAAGGTCTTTAAAAAAATTGAGAGATGTACACCAATGACCTTCAGACAGAATACGATTCAGTCTGTTTAACGATTCACCGATGAGCAACATCACTCTTCCGCCCCTTAACTTTTCACTTTGAGGTTTTCAGGATCATAAAGGGGTTCTTTTTCGACTACAGCTTCATACCTTCTGGCAGCGACTTCGATCTGCAACCGGGTTCCCGGTTTGGAATAGGGAATGGGCAGATACCCATAGACAATGGGTTTTTGGATCGTATGGCCATATCCTCCGCTGGTCACAATGCCCACTACCTTATCGCCATCGAGGATGGCTTCTTTACCAAGAGGCATCAATGGACCGGAATCAATGGTTAAACAACAGAGCCTTCTCGAGATTCCTTTCTGTTTCTGAGCGAGAAGGGCCCCACGACCGATAAAATCTCCCTTCTCAAACCTGACACAGAAGTCGAGTCCTGCCTCCAGAGGGGTGTATTCCGGAGAGATATCACCGCTCCAGTAACGGTAGCCCTTTTCCAGCCGGAGGGAGTCCATGGCCCGGTAGCCGGCATTGATGAGACCAAAGGATTTCCCGGCCTCCCAGAGCGTATCATATACGTAAAGAGAGTATTCAGTCGGAATATGGAGTTCCCATCCCAGTTCACCCACATAGGTGATCCGGATGGCAAGAACAGGTGCATATCCAATATGGATCTCCCTGCAGGTCATATAAGGAAATCCTTCATGGGAAATATCTTCTTTGGTTAACTGCTTTAAGATGTCTCTTGATTTGGGTCCGCAAAGAGTAAGACAGGTTCGAGCCGAGGTGATATCCGTGACAGCAACGGAAACTCCTCTGGGAAGATGTTTCTTAATCCACCCGAGGTCGTGTTTGATGAAGGCGGTCCCGGTGATAAGGTAGAAATGGTCTTCATCCAGTCGACTCACCGTGAGATCGCATTCAATCCCCCCTTTTTCATTAAGCATCTGGGTATAGGTCACTGAGCCAATGGGTTTATCCATCTGGTTATCGGTAATCTTCTGGAGAAAGGGGAGGGCATCCGGTCCTTTGATCTCAATCTTTCCAAAGGAACTCTGATCAATCACTCCTGCCCCGGTTCTGATGGCCCGATGCTCTCTGGCCACATGTTCAAACCAGTTGGGAATTCCCCATCCCAGCTTGTCTCTGGCTGATACACCTCCGGGTGCAAACCAGTTGGGTCTCTCCCATCCATATTTCTCTCCAAAGACAGCCCTCATTGATTTGAGGCGCGGGTAGAGGGGGCTGGTTCGAAGGGGGCGCGCAGAGAGCATCTCCTCATAGGGCCAGCTCATTGAGTAGTGATGGGCATAGACTTCAATGGATCGATCCAGGGCATACTTCTGACTTCCATGGTGAGCCCCAAGACGACGGATATCCAATCGCCAGAGGTCCAGGCCCGGCTCTCCATCAATGATCCATTCTGCCATCATCTTTCCAACACCTCCTGCGGCCGCAATCCCATGGGCGCAGAAACCTGCGGCTACAAAAAAGTTCCTCACCTCAGAAGCCTCCCCCATGATGAAGTCACCATCCGAGGTGAATGCCTCAGGACCATTGAGAAGGGTGAGGATTTCAGCCTGACCGATCGCAGGGACCCGTTTCATCGCAAGATTGGAAAGGGGCTCGAAATGTTCGAAGTTCGATTTGAGAAGGGTCTTGGTGAAATCCTTCGGGATGCCATCGAGGGCCCAGGGAATGGGATTGTGTTCATATCCACCCATGATGAGACCACCGACTTCCTCCCGGAAGTAGACTAAAAGGTCCGGGTCTCTCATCGTGGGCATACCCCTTTTCACACCTTCGATGGGCTTGGTGATGAGATATTGATGTTCCATAGGAATGATGGGAATAGAAATTCCTGCCATCCTTCCGATCTCCGGGGCCCAGATGCCTGCGGCATTGACAATGATCTCTGTCTTGATCCTCCCTTTTTCTGTGAGGACTTCATCCACTGCTCCATCCTTGAGTCGAATTCCTGTCACCCGGGTCTCTGTATAGATCTCAGCTCCTCTCTTTCTGGCCCCCTGGGCAAGGGCATAGGTGACCGCACTTGGATCGATCTGGCCATCAGTGGGAAGAAAGGCGGCACCGACAATTCCCTTCCTCTCCATCAACGGGAAGAGATCACAGGCCTCTTTCGGGCTGATCAGTTCCATGGGTAACCCGAAGGTCCTGGCCATGGCTGCTGAGCGACGCAGTTCTTCCATCCTATCTTTTGATGAGGCAATTCGGAGGCCACCGACCGGGCTCCAGGACGTATGCTGGCCAGTCTCCTCTTCCAGTCGGGAATAGAGTTCAACACTGTATTTAAGCATCTTGGTAATATTGACCGAGGCCCGAAGTTGCCCCACTAAACCTGCGGCATGAAAGGTGGCTCCACTGGTCAGCTCTCCCTTATCCAAAATGACGACATCCCTCCAGCCCATTTTTGTGAGGTGGTAGGCGATACTGCAACCTGTAATCCCCCCTCCGATGATCACCACTCTTGCCTGGTCTTTCATTGATCCATATCCTCCCGAGTTTAAGTAGAAAGTCCTTCAGTTCAAATGTAATGTAATGCAAAGATACCAATCCTGTCAAAGATTTTGATGAAGCGGGATAAAAATAAGAAATCCTTACTGAGGAAAGGGTTTGTCCCGGGATAAATCAGTAGTAGAATGGATATGAATTAGGCGGAAGGGGATTCGAATTCATTCATGCCTTTTCCCTTGAGTCATTACCTGCGGACGCAACGAACATGGTATAAATTACTCTTATAGTAGCTCAGCACATAGGCACCATTGAACATCACAATCCAGGCATTCTTCGTGTCGAGCTCGAAGGTGGTGGAAGACCAGTAAGATCGTTCATCACGGAAAGGAACCTCTTCGCGCATGGGAGCCCTGCCATCTGAACGTGCTTGTGTCCTATCCAACAGCGTCTCCAGTTCTGCCAGCGTGGGTAGACGCCAATCGTCCTTCCCATCCAGCGAAAGCGAGGCCGCATACTTTTTCGCCTGGTGCCAGGTCATTTCGCCAGGAGATTCGGCCTGCCATTCGAGGCCAGTTTTAGGGTCTTTCCAGGTTGGCGGGGTACCCATTCACAGACCTGCATAAATCTCTTTCGGAAACTCTTTTGGGTTCCCCCAGTAAATACATCGTGCAGGGCAGATGGCAAAACAAGCAGGGACCTCATCCCGGCCTCTTTTTTCAATACAGAGGTCGCATTTCACTGCCCTGGTCTTCTCCTGATTGAATTGCATCACCTCATAAGGGCAGGCCTGAACGCAACAACTCCCGCAGGAGATACACCTCTTTGCCTCCTGGAGGGCCACTTTCTTTGTCAGTCCCTTTTGAACTTCGCTGAAGTTCTTCACCCGCTTTTGAGGATCCAAGGATGGTATCTGGGTCCGGGGGGCGGGGTCATACTTCTCTTTTTGAGGTTCCCTGATTGCTCTCAGTTCTCTCTCTCTGCCAAGGCGAAGGTTCTGGCCTCTGAGATACCGATCAATGGAAATGGCTCCTTCTCTCCCGTCTGAAATGGCATCAATCACGCTCTGAGGGCCCCTGACCGCATCTCCTCCTGCAAAGATATCCGGATCATCACTCTGAAACGTTAAGGGATCGATCTTCAAGGTCCCCCATCCCGTCAGGGTGCAGGTGCACTCCGGCGTCAAACAGCACCAGTCTGATTCCTGGCCAAGAGCAGTGACCACAGCATCCACTTTCATTTTAAATTCAGAACCAGGAATGGGCTCAGGTCTCCGGCGGCCACTCTCATCAGGCTCTGTCAGACGCATTTTGATACATTCGATCGCCTGAATCCGGCCATTTCCCCCTATGAACCGTATGGGTTGTGTCAGGGTATGGATGGGGATTTTCTCCTCCTTGCATTCCTGAATCTCTTCCGGTCTTGAAGGCATCTCCTCCAGGCCACGGCGATAAAGGATCAGAGCCTTTTCAGCCCCAAGCCTGCGGGCGGACCTCACCACATCCATAGCGGCATTTCCACCACCGATCACAGCCACTCTTTTCCCGAGTTTGATCGGCTTTCCAAGGTTGAGCTGGCGAAGATAATCCAGCCCACTGTAGACCCCCTCCAGGTCCTCCCCCTCAATGCCCAGGCGTGTGCTCTCCTGTGCACCAATGGCAATGAAAAAGGCACTGAACCCTTCCTTACGCAGTTGACCGACCGTCTTCTCCTTGCCCACTTCCATATTGGTTTTCATGGTGATGCCCATACGCTGAAGAAGCTCGATCTCGGCCTCAACTATTTTTTTAGGAAGCCGATAAGAAGGGATCGCCAGGGCGAGCATCCCGCCTAACACCGGGGCCTTTTCGAAGACCGTTACCTTATAGCCTTCCCGGGCAAGATAATAGGCACACGTGAGGCCGGCAGGTCCTGATCCAACAATGGCAACCTTCTCCCTTTTTCTGCCCTTGATCTCAGGGATATAACGACTCTCCGCTTTGAGATCCAGATCAGCCAAAAAACGTTCGATGGAACGGAGTGCGACCGGTTTATCGATTTGCTCACGATTGCAATTCAACTCGCAGGGGTGATGGCAGACCCTCCCGCAGATGGATGGAAAGGGACTAGCCAGTTTAATGAGCTGAAGGGCCTCCTGGAATTTCCCATTGGCCGCAAGATTCACATATCCCTGAACGTCAATGTGTGCCGGGCACTCCACCTTGCAGGGAGAGGTCTGCTGTTTTTCAGCCCCGGATTTGCCAATGAGGGCCTCGCAGCCGTCACATTTATCCTCATCGAGGAGAACGGCCTTTGTCCTGGAATCAATGCTGATCGCATCTTTTGGACAGCTCATGGCACAGGGTGCATCATCGCAGTGGTGGCAGAAGAGGGGTTTAAAAAAGGGAGCCCGTTCCAGGACCCTTACCACTCTCGGACCGACCCCGAGCCCGTGTTCCTGTTTGCAGGCCACTTCACAGGCATGGCAGCCCATACACTCCACCTCATTAAACATCAAGGATACTTTTGACATTGCTTTCCTCCTATAGAGAATGATTACACCGATTTACCCTTCGACAGACTCAGGGTGAACGGTCTAACATATCGATATTCCGTTCGCGCTGAGCTTGTCGAAGCATGAACGGAATACTGTTTGATCAAGATTCACTCCTCACAGGGTGCGATATTGCACAGGCAGACCCTCAGATTCGTAGAGCCCATCGCCGGGTCCAGGGTC
>CAZXMB010000095.1:0-6001 GCA_964641715.1 uncultured Syntrophaceae bacterium | reverse complement strand
GATATTGCACAGGCAGACCCTCAGATTCGTAGAGCCCATCGCCGGGTCCAGGGTCTCAAAGGCATTGTCTGTCAGGATATTCACGTTGGAGAGATTCCATCCGTGGCCCGGATCCTTTATCTCGGGAAACCACCAGCCATGCTCTGCAATCACCACTCTTGGATCGATATTGGAATTGAGTTTTGCCCGCTGTTTGATTCTTCCCCTCGGAGAGGAGATGTAAACCCATTGCCCATCTCTAATATCATGTTTCCGGGCGGTCTCCGGGTGGATCTCCACGATGGGATCGGGTCGAATCTCCCTCAGGACGGGTATCTGTCGGTTTGCCGAATGGAAGAAGGTCGGGGTCCGAAGCCCCGCATTCAGAATATAAGGATAGTCTTTGAGGAGATCGGGCCTGGAGGCAGGGCTTTCCGGAATCTCAACATATTTTGGAAGGGGATCATATCCCCATTTTTCCAAGAGGGTTGAATAGAGTTCCACCTTCTTCGTAGGGGTGGAGAAGCCCCTCTGTTTGTATTTGTAATAAACCATCTCACCCTGCAGGTAACCCTTCTCTTTAAACTGCTCCCAGGTCAGTCCGGAAGGTTCGAGGAGATAGTCGAGCGCATCCTCGACCGTTGGCCACCACTCCTGGCCCATTCGCTTTCCCAATTCGAGAAAGATCTTGTGGTCCTGCCAGCACTCACCGATCTCGACACACTTCTGCCTCGCTAAGACATAGCCATGTCTCTTCCAGTTATCTGCAACATGGTTCTGCTCCAGCCAGGTCCCGGAGGGCAGAAAGATATCCGCAAGCTCTGCCGTGGGAGTGAGGAAGAAATCAATCACAGCGAGAAACTCGATCTTCTTCAGTGCCTCGTAAGCCTCTTTGGCATTGGCCCTGGTGACCACAGGATTGCTTCCGCAAAGAATCCCGGCTTTCAGGGGATAGGGCTTGCCGGTCAGGATGGCATCCCAGGCCTTTTTGGGGTTGATCAGCGCAACTCTGGCACCAAGCTTGAATTGATCACCGCCCAGCCTTTTTTTCTGCTGCTCCGGAGGAAGATCCCTGTGCCTTGAAAATTCAGCCACAGTGCGCGTGGGCGGGTTCACAAAGAGGGCATTTCCACCCGGGGCATCGAGATTGCCTGTGACTGCCATCAATCCGGTGGTCGCGCGGGTGTAATTGACACAGTTGATCGTCTGCTCTGTTGGGACGCCCCAATGGATACAGGCCGGTTTGGTCGTAGCGTACATCCTCGCCGCCTGACGGATCAGGTCCTTGTCCACCCAGGTGATCTCCTGGACCTTTTCCAGTGGATAATCTTTCATCACCCTTTCTTTGAACGCATCCCAGCCATGGATATAATTTTCCACGAAACCCTTCTCATAAAGGTTTTCCTCGATGATGACGCGGTGAAAACCCAGAGCCATGGCCGCATCTGTTCCAGGACGGATCTGAAGCCAGAGGTCCGCTTTGTTCGCCAGAAACCCCTTTCTGGGATCGATGCAGATCAACTTCGCTCCCCTTTTGTAAGCCCTCCAGAAATTCTCTCCCTTATATTCATCCGGGTTGGTCCACTGCGGGTTGCAGGCCCAGATGACTATGCATTTGGGCCCTCCCTCATAATCCGCTATGGGCAGGGTGCCACAGGTAATCAGGGTTGAACCCACCCTTGAGACATAACACATATGGCCTGCGGTCAGGACATTCGGGGTCCCCAGAAGGTTGGCGAACCGGTAAAGATGACTTTCGTAATCCCTGCCTGTCCCCTGACCAACCACGATCGATTCTGGTCCGTATTCGGCAATCACCTTGCGGAATCTTTCCGCAATGGTACTTAACGCCTCATCCCAGGTGATCCGCTGCCATTTGCCTTCCCCTTTTGCCCCGGTCCGCTTCATCGGATAGAGAATCCGGTCCGGATGGTAGGCCAGTTGAGTGATGGCCAGGCCTTTACTGCACAGGGTGCCGTGGCTGATGGGGGATTCGGGATCCCCTTCCACTTTAATGACCCTGCCGTCTTTGACATGAGCGATGACCCCGCAGCCTCCATGGCAACTCCGGCAGGCTGTCCGAATCTTTTTTACCTCTTCCATTCATTCCCCTCCTTACCTGGTATTGGTGTGATAAACTTGAGGATGTAGACAAAGGTCAGGATGTTTTCCGCATTCTTCAGGATTGCAGGATTATCCTTTGCCAGCGCCTGAAGCCTCGTGGCACTTTCTTCAAGCCTCTCAATCTCTCCTCTTATCTCTTCCATCATTTTCCACCTTCCCTTAAATCTTTGAAACGTTTTGCCTTGAGCATATATCGGGGAAGCGATCCCTGAGGCTCGACCTTCACCTGAAAGGAAAGGTTGGTCTTTACCTTCAGGCTCTCTTTGAGACGTGACTTTAAGGATTCCACTTCATCCTTACCGATTTGTGAGTCAAGTTCTGTCCTGAGGGTGATTTCATCCATTATCCCTTTTCTCTCGACCACGATCTCATACTCAATGACCTCCTGGAATTGGTGCCGGATCAACTCCTCCACTGTTTTAGGTGAAAAGAGGACTCCCCGGATTTTCCTCAAATCGTCCGCTCTGCCCACCACCTCTTTGATCTTCTGCGAGGTCCTGCCGCAGGAGCAGGAGCTTCCTCCTTTGATCACCAGATCCTTCGTATTGAAACGGATCAAGGGGAAGGACCGTCTGCCGAGCGGAGTGACCACGACCACTCCAATCTCACCCTCCTTTACCTCTTTCTGGACGGTTTCGCGGTCAAGGATCTCAACCAGAAAGAAGGGTTCAATGAGATGTAAACCGTCTTTTTCCTCACACATGCCTGCCCATGCACAGGGTTCTGTTCCGCCGATATGGTCAAAGACATGACAGCGGTAGAGCTCCTCCAGCCTTTTCCGGGTTGCAGAGGGCATGGGCTCTCCCGCGCAGAGCATCCTTTCGATTCCGAGAGAGGCGGGATCGATCCCCATGGCTTTCGCCTCCTCGGCGATATGGAGCCCATAGGTGGGGGTATTCATCATCGCATTGGCTTTGATTTCAAGGATCTTGTGGATTCTTCCCTTTGTATCAAGCCCCCCGCCGGGGATAAGTTCACACCCCACTTTTTCAGAGGCATAATGGCCTTCCCAGAAAGCCACATAGACATTGTAGACAAAAGGAAGAAATACCCTGTGATGTGGCCGGAAGCCTGCCATATACAGGATATGGCACCATGCCTCAATCCTCCATTGCCAGCTTTCATAGGTTTCGGGGACATAGACCGGTTTCCCGGTGGTTCCGCTTGTCTGTCTGAAGGTGGTCACCTTTTCGATATCATTCCCAAGGGTTCCGCCATAGGGAAAAGGCTCCATCTCCTGATATCTTCTCAACTCCTCTTTATCCGTGAGAGGGATCTTTTTGAGGTCCTGCAGGGTTTGGATATCCTCTGGCTCAATTCCCTTCAACTTATCTTGATAGAGTTTGGAATGCCCTTTTGCATAGGAGAGGATCTTTCGAAAATAAGAGAGTTCGATATGGGTCAGGGATTCTCCTGGCAGGGTCTCTAAGTATGGATTCCAGTATTTCATTCGCCGTCCTTTCAATCCGGGTAGAGGATTTCTGTCTTTGCTCCAAGTTTGCCGGAGACTTGTTTGGCAACGGTGACCACCTCAGGCCCGAATTCTCGAATCTTTTCCTCTGAAAATGTTCCGATCAGGATAATACAGCCGATGAGCTTATCATTGTGGGCAAACACCGGGGCGCTAAGCACATTGACCCCCGGGGTAATTTCCCCCACATCCTGTGCAAAGCCCGATGCCCTGCATCTTGCCAGTTCTTCTCTGAGGCGTTTCATATTCATAAGGGACGGGTTCCAATAGAAGTAGACCCTTTTTTTTGCCAGTATCCTTTCCCTTTCGGCTTCAGGCATGAATGCCACAATGGCTTTTCCATGAGCACCTAAGGTGATATGAAACCGGTGTCCAAGGCGCACGGTGAACCCGACATTTTGATTTCCTTCGTGTTTGCCGACAACGAATACGTGTTCTCCATTGATTAAGCCAAAGACTGCGGTTCCATTGGCTTGTGTAGCAAGCCTTTCGAGAAAGGGGGCGACCACTTCCGGATAACGAAGGTTATCCAGCACATTGCGGGATAAGAAAAGCAGGCCCGGTCCGAGAAAGTATGTTTTTGTCCGGGGATCCTTCTCCACAAATCCAAACTGGTTAAGGGTGTGAAGGATGGAGAAAGCCTTGCTCTTGTGAATCCCAACTTCCCTGCCTATCTCAGTCACTCCCATCTTAAAATTGGAGCTTCTGCTCAAACAGAGGAGAATCCGAGACGCCTGTTCCACCGCCGGAACAGTGGGTTTATAGGAAGAATGCTGATTTTTATTCCCCCTGGGTTGAACCCGTTTGCCCTTCAATACAATCCCTTCTTTAAAAGTTCTACTTATAGAACATTGTTATTTAAATGTTGCTATTTTAATGAGCCTGTTTTTCTTTGTCAAGATCTTTTTTAGATTTTTGTTACTATTTTTTGAAAAATCCGAACCGGGCTGGAGAGAAAGAATTTCAGATCCTTCGAATGCGGTTAACTCCATCTCCCCTGAATGGGAAAGCGGCAAAATTTGCATTTCCCATCTATGATATTGATTTCCAAGACATCGAAGTGGGTTCGATAGATGACCTTTTGGCGGCAGGAAGGGCAGAAGGTGGAATTGTAGAGGTGTCCGGGCACATTTCCGATATAAACATAGTTCAAGGAATGCTTTTTCGCAATCTCATAAGCTTTTTCTAATGTGGAGACGGGGGTAGGGGAGAGATGGGTTAATTTGTAATTTGGGGAGAAACGGGTGAAGTGAAGGGGAGTATCCGGCCCTGTCTTCTCTATGATCCATTGACACATTGCATTAATCATCTCCGGGTCGTCATTTAAAGTGGGGACGATCAGATTGACAATCTCCAGCCACACCTTCTGACTTTTGACCTCCAGGATGGATTCCAGAACAGGTTTCAAAGTGGCTGAGCAGACCTTCTCATAAAATTCCTCGCTGAACCCCTTGAGGTCAATCTTCACGGCGTCGAGGACCCTCAGAAGCTTCAAGAGTGGTTCCCGATTGATATACCCGTTGGAGACAATGGATGTCTTCATTCCATTCTGCTTGGCAGCGATGGAGGTCTCATAAAGGTACTCATAACAGACTGTGGGTTCAGTGTAGGTAAAGGAAATGGATGACAGGTTGTAGTTTTGAGCTCGCCTGATAATGTCTTCCGGAGCATAAGAGGTATAGTCCAGATCCTCAGGACTTCTTTGCGAGAGATGCCAGTTCTGGCAGTACTTGCACCTCAGGTTGCAACTGGCACAGGTGAGACAGAGCCTGAAATGGCCTGGAAAGAAATGGTAGAGGGGAGCTTTCTCAATGGGTCCAATATCAACGACAGAGGGTTTCCCGTAGGCCACAGAATACAGCTTTCCTTTCTGATTTTCCCGATTCCTGCAAAACCCTCTCTTCCCATCACGAATCACACATTCTCTCGGACAGAGAAGACACTGAACGGTCTGGTTATTTATATTTTTATAGAACATCGCCTCCCGAAGAGGGGGAAGTTCAGATGGTTTTCCGTCTGACTCGTTCAGCAAGGATAAGCCTCCGGTTACGGCAAGAGGTTGAAACATTTTTTAAAAAAGGCACCTTTGAAGAATCTCCTCACCCAGTAAACGTAGAACCTGATTTTATATTCTGGAACAGTTCCCGTTTTCGAAAGGAACGCCTCAAAATCTCGGAGCATATTCATTTCTCTATCCTTTTTTTCCTCAATAATGATTTTTAGGTTTTAGTTATATGCAATATAACATTTATATTCAAACAAATTATTTCATATCAATGAAATTCACATTCCATCACCTTACATAATAATTCTTTTAATAACAAGAGGATAAAATAATCTGTTTGCATATGGACATCCTGTAAATCTGTAATATTTCGTTTGACAAAAACAATCATTTTTTTATAGAGTTTTACATAATCATACTTG
>CAZXMB010000094.1:0-12203 GCA_964641715.1 uncultured Syntrophaceae bacterium | reverse complement strand
CCATTGCCGAATTGGGAAACGATGGAATCCTGGTATTCGATGAGCACCATCGAATCGAATATGCCAATCGGATAGCCTCGGAGATTACCGGTTATTCGAACCCGGAGCTATTGAACCGGACCATCCTTTCCCTTTTAAACCAACCCTATCAGGCCGTTCTCGAAGACCTTTTCATCCATCCCGAACGATATGGCGAAAAGACCTGTACGGAGGTTCAGTTGATCACCGCGACCGATGAGATCAAAGAGGCCGAAGTCTGCATCGCCTTGGCAAAAACCCCGCCGGGGACTCTGAAGGGCTATGCCTATCTCAGGGATATCACCGAAGCCAAACGAATGGAGCGGAAGATCCTGGAGGCAACCAAACAGTTCGAAAAGATTGCTGAGATGGGCGACGATGGGATCGTGGTCTTCGACCGGGATTTCCGGATCATCTTCTCCAATCAGATGGCCTCCGAAATCACCGGCCTCCCGAGAGAGGAGCTCATCGGAAGAAATTTCTTCTCTGCCATCGGAAAAGAGGATAAAGAATTTCTGGAAGGGACCGTAAGGAGAGGGGAAGGAATCGGCGAGAAACTCTGCACGGAGATGACAATTCTCACTCCCCGGGGACAGGTCAAGAATGCGGAGGTCTGTATTGCCATGACCAGGTCCGATACCGGGGAAGTCAAAACCTATGCCTACATCCGGGATATCACCGCCCGAAAGAAGTTCGAAAAGGATCTTCGGGACTCCGAAGAAAAACTCCGAACCCTCTTCGAGAGGGTGAGGCATGGTCTCTTCATCAGTTCGAAGGAGGGAAAATTCTTGGACTGCAATCAGGCCCTCCTCGATATGCTGGATTATCCTTCGAAAGAGGAATTCCTCAAAATCGATATCGCCCGCGACCTCTATGTCAATCCCGATGACCGGAAAATCTTTCAGGAGAGGATCAAAAAGGATGGCTATGTCAAAGACATGGAGGTGGAGTTCAGGAAGAGGAATGGTGAAAAAATTTCCGTCCTCCTGACCGGTCATTCCATCTGGAATGAAGAAGGGGAGATCATCGGTTATGAAGGAATTAATTTGGATATCACCGAGAGGAAGCGGATCGAAGACGAGCTCCGTGAGGCCAACGAATTCTTCGTCAACCTGATCGAAAGCTCGGTGGATGGAATCATCGCCGCAGATATGAAGGGGAACATCATCATTTTTAATAAAGGGGCAGAGGTGCTGACAGGACATTCTGCCGAAGAGGTCATCGGAAAAATCCACATTACCCAGATCTACCTTCCCGGTATTGCCAAGGAGGTCATGAGGAGACTGCGGAGCCCGAATTACGGTGGAACGGGAAAGCTTCTGCCCACCCAGTTCAATGTGGTCAATAAGTTCGGCGAGGAGATTCCCATTCAGCTTTCGGCCACTCTCATCTATAACGCCTCGGGGCAGGAGATTGCCAGTGTGGGGATTTTCACCGATTTGAGATCCCGCATCATGATGGAGAAGAAGCTTCAGGAGACCCATCTCCAGCTGGTCAGTTCTGAGAAGATGGCCTCCCTCGGAAAGTTAGCCGCAGGTATTGCCCATGAAATCAATAACCCCCTGGGCGGGATTCTCATTTACTCCAGTTTGATGATGGAGGATCTCCCGGAGAACGATCCCAGACGAGGTGACCTTGAACGGATCGTCCAGGAGGCTGGCCGTTGTAAGGACATTGTCAAAAGTCTGCTGGAATTCGCCCGCCAAACCGAACCCAAGAAGGAGCCTGCGGATATCAATCGCGCCATTAATGACGGCCTTTTTTTCCTGGTCAATCAGGCCCTGTTTCATAATATCGAGATTGTGAAGAAGCTGGATCCCTTCCTGCCTTTCGTCCAGGGAAATTCCGATCAATTGAAGCAGGTCTTCGTGAATATCATCGTTAATGCGGCAGAGGCGATGCATGGGAGCGGGACGCTCACAATCGCCACTACCCAATCTCCGGATAGGAAGACCGTACTCATTGAATTTACCGATACAGGCGAAGGGATCCCTGAGGAGAATCTCACCCGCATCTTCGAACCCTTCTTCACCACCAAGGATGTGGGAAAAGGGACCGGGTTGGGGCTTGCGACTTCTTATGGGATTATCGAGGAGCACGGAGGGAAGATCCGTGTCAGGAGCAAGGTGGGTGAAGGGACAACCTTCACGATCGAACTCCCTGTCTCCCCCCAGGTACAACCCATCATGGAGGGAGCCTCCTTTCAATGAAACGAGGTTGATGATGGACAAAAACTCCTTTCTTTCGGAAGTGGTGCAGGCAAGCGGTGAAACCCTGCAGGCCTGTTACCAATGTCAAAAGTGCTCGGCAGGCTGCCCGGTCGCCTATGCCATGGACATTCTCCCGAATCAGATCCTCCGTCATATCCAGTATGACCACCGGGAGAAAGTCCTGGGTTCAAAAACCATCTGGATCTGCGCCTCCTGTTATACCTGCAGTGTCCGATGTCCGAACAACATCGATATCGCCAAGATCATGGATACTCTAAGGGGACTGGCCCTCCGCTCCGGGATCAAGCCAGGCGAAAGGGACATCCCTCTGTTCCATTCTGTCTTTTTGGACACCATCCGATCCAAGGGGCGGATCCACGAGCTCAGCCTCATCCTCCAGTTCAAATCCAAAACCAGGGATTTCTTCAAGGATGCTTCCCTGGGCTGGAAGATGTACCGCAAAGGGAAGATCAAACTCTTCCCATCCAAGTTCGGAGGGGGAAAGGAGATCAAGGAGATCTTCAATGCCTTTGAGAAAAGGGAGAAAAAATGAAGCACCAAATTCCAATCACCAATAACCAAATAATCACAAAAATTCCAATAACCAAAATTTTATAAGATCAGTACGAAATACCCTACCTGTTAGGGCGGGATGATTCACTAAATGAGAATCGATTAATGATAGGTTATTGGGATTTCAATCGTTGACGGAGGAGATATAGAGATGACAGAGGTTTCCTATTATCCCGGATGCTCCCTCCACGGAACAGCAAGGGAATATGATGAGTCGATCCGAGGCGTCTCCGAGGTCCTCGGCCTCCAGCTCCATGAGCTGGAGGATTGGACCTGTTGTGGTGCCAGTTCGGCCCATTGCACAGATGAGGAATTGGCCATTGAGCTGGCTTCGAGAAACCTGGCCATTGCGGAAAAGAGCGAACGGGAACTGCTTGTCCCGTGCGTGGCCTGCTACAGCCGATTCAAATGGGCGGAGAAAGAGTCGCATGAAAATCCTGAAAAAGTCCATTTTCCCTATCAGGGGAAGGTTCCCATACGATATGTCCTGGACTTTTTCTGTGAAGGGTCAATGTTGGAAGAGGTCAGGAAGAAAATTACAAAACCCCTCGCCGGGCTGAAGGTCGCCTGTTATTACGGATGCCTTACGGTTCGACCCCCAAAAGTAACGGGTATTAAGGAATACGAAAATCCTCAACACATGGACCACCTCATGGAATGTTTAGGCGCAGAGCCCATTGCCTGGTCCTATAAAACCGACTGCTGCGGGGCAAGCCTGGTGATGACGCGCACCGACATCGTCAGGAAATTGAGTGGAAAACTCCTCTCCATGGCAAAAGAGGCAGAGGCCGAATGCCTGGTGACAGGCTGTCCCATGTGCCAGGCCAATCTCGATACCCGTCAGGATGAACTGGGCAAAGAGGTGGGAGATCATCTGGATATCCCCGTCCTCTACTTCACGGAGTTGATGGGGGTGGCCCTGGGTCATAAGGATGTAAAGAAATGGATGGGACGCCACCTCACCGATCCCATCAAGGTGCTGAGTGGAAAGGGATTGATATAAAGATGCGAATCCCTAAATCCCAATAATCAATAACCAAATAAACATCGGGGAGGGGAGGCTTCAACCTCCCTTTTGGGCGACTAAAGCCGCCCCTACCCCACCTGGACGATGAGGGCCTAAATGGCAGACAAAATGGCAGGTAAAGTGGGAGCCGTGATGGTGGTAGGAGGCGGGATCGCAGGAATTCAGGCCTCACTCGACCTTGCAGAATCGGGTTATTATGTCTATCTCGTCGAGTCCTCTCCGGCCATCGGTGGGACGATGTCCCAGCTCGATAAGACCTTCCCCACCAATGACTGTTCCATGTGCATCCTTTCTCCAAAACTGGTCGAGGCAGGCCGTCACCTCAACATCATGCCCCTCACCTATTCTGAGGTAACCGAGGTTAAGGGAGAACCTGGAAATTTTGAAGTGACGGTAAGAAAGAAACCTCGCTTTGTCGACCCCTCCAGGTGTACGGGCTGTGGAGAATGTCCCCAGGCCTGCCCGGTGAATATCAAGAGTCAATTTGATGAAGGACTGGTGGATCGAAAGGCCATCTACAGACCCTATGCACAGGCCTTTCCCAATATCTTCACGATCGAAAAGGGAGACCGGGCTCCCTGTGGTCTGACCTGCCCTGCCCGGATCAATGTCCAGGGTTATGTGGCTTTAACTGGAGCCGGGAAATATAAGGAGGCCCTCTCTCTGATCTGGAGAGACCTCCCCCTTCCGGGAGTCCTGGGCCGAATCTGTCCGCATCCCTGCGAAAAGGAATGCAATCGCAGGGAGCTGGATGAACCCATTGCCATCTGTGAGTTGAAGCGGTTCGTTTCCGATCAGGTCAAAGATGGGGTCTCCCTTCAAAAAGAGGAGGCAAAGGAGGAGAAGGTCGCCATTGTGGGTGGCGGGCCAGCAGGGCTTTCGGCTTCAGCTTATTTAGCCTTAAAGGGTTACCCCGTCACCATTTTCGAAGCCCTCCCTGTCCCGGGCGGGATGCTCTCTTGCGGAATCCCATCCTACCGGCTTCCGAGAGACATTCTCACCGGAGAGATCAACGCCATTCAATCCCTGGGAGTGGAGATAAAGACCCATACTCCGATCGGCCCTGACCTCACCATCGATGACCTGTTCCGGAAGGGTTTTAGGGCTGTCTTTCTTGGAGTGGGTGCTCATGTGGATCAAAAAATGAAAATTCCCGGAGAGGAGAATCCTTCGGTCATTCCGGGAGTCGTCTTTTTACGCAGGGTCAACCTTAGTGAAAAGGTCGAAGTGGGAAAGAAGGTGGCAGTGATCGGTGGAGGAAATGTGGCCATTGATGCTGCTCGCACCGCTTTGCGAATGGGTGCCCAGGAAGTCACCCTCATCTATCGGAGATCACGGGAGGAGATGCCAGCCTATGAGGAGGATGTGAAGGAGGCTGAAGAAGAAGGGATCAGGTTTCAATTCCTTTCGGCTCCTTCGGAGGTCCTATCCAATGATGGGAGGATCTCTTCCCTTCGATGCATTCGCATGCAGTTGGGCGAGCCCGATGCCTCTGGTCGGAAGCGTCCCATTCTCATTCAGGGCTCGGACTTCTCAATTGAGGCGGACATGATCATTCCGGCCATCGGCCAAATCCCTGATCTTTCCTTTCTCAAAGGAACAAAAATTGAGATGACCCCGCAGGGAACAATCAAGGTCGATCCCGTCACCCTTCAGACCTCTCAAAGCGGAGTTTTTGCCGGAGGAGATGCGGTAACAGGCCCATGGATTGCCATTGAAGCTGTTGCCACAGGGAAAGAGGCAGCCCTCTCCATTGACCGATACCTTCGAGGAAAAGACCTCCATGAAGGAAGGAAAAAGCCCGATCTTCAAAAGGCCCGATATGAAAAGGTCTATGCCGGCCAGCGCAAGGCTCCGAGAGAACGCATTCAGGAGATCCCCATCGAGGAGAGAAGACGGACCTTCTCGGAGGTGAAGAAGGGTTTTAACGAGGAACAGGCCAAAAGGGAGGCTCTTCGGTGTCTCAATTGCGGCCTCTGCTCCGAATGCCTCCAGTGCGTCGCTCTCTGTAAGGCGGGAGCGATCAACCATCAGATGGAGGAGGAAACAGTCCATTTCAGAGTCGGGTCCATCATTCTGAGCCCGGGTTTTGATGAATATGATGCAAACCGCCTTTCTGCCTATGGATATGGCCGCATAGCTAATGTGATTACCAGCATTCAGTTTGAACGGATTCTCAGTGCCTCAGGCCCATTCCAGGGAAATCTCTTAAGGCCCTCGGACAGAAAACCACCCCGTAAGGTGGCCTGGATCCAGTGCGCGGGATCGAGAGATCAGGCAGAAAACGGAGGAAACGAATACTGCAGTTCGGTCTGCTGTATGTATGCCATCAAAGAGGCGGTGATCGCCAAGGAACACCATCGCGAGACCGAGCCCACTATCTTCTATATGGATATCCGGGCCCACGGGAAGGACTTCGATGCCTATTTCGAGAGGGCGAAAAAGGAATATGGTGTCCGGTTCATCCGTTCCATGATCTCCCGTGTGGCGGAAAGGCCGAAGACCAAGAATCTCCTCATCACCTATGTTGGTCCCGAGGGCCGGGTAAAGGAGGAGGAGTTCGATCTCATTGTCCTTTCGGTCGGCTTAACCCCCTCCAGGGGGGCAAAGGAACTTGCCACAAGCCTCGGCCTCCAGCTGGATTCTTACGGGTTCTGCAGGACCGAGGAGTTTTCCCCGCTTCACACCAGCCGGCCAGGCATCTATGTGTGCGGGGCATTCCAGGGACCCAAGGATATTCCCGAGACGGTTGCCCAGGCCAGTGGCGCGGTGACCGCTGCCTCGAGCCTCCTTACAGAAGTGCGTGGGACCTTGACCAGAAAGAAGGATTATCCAGAAGAGATGGAGGTGAGAGATCAGGAGCCCCGGATCGGCGTATTCGTCTGCCATTGCGGGATCAATATTGGAGGAGTGGTCAATGTCCCGGAGGTCCGGGAGTATGCCAGGACACTCGAAGGGGTAGCCTACGTAGAAGAGAATCTCTACACCTGTTCTCAGGACACTCAGGAGAAGATGAAGAAGGCTGTACAGGAGAATCAATTGAACCGGGTGGTGGTTGCCTCCTGTTCACCGAGAACGCATGAACCCCTGTTTCAGGAGACGATCCGGGAGACCGGCATGAATAAATATCTCTTTGAGATGACCAATATTCGGGACCAGTGTTCCTGGGTCCATATGCATCAGCCGGAAGAAGCTACTGAAAAGGCAAAAGAGCTGATTCGGATGGCGGTTGCAAAATCCCGTCTTCTTAAACCCCTGAAGGAACCGTTGGTGGAGGTGATTCGGAAGGGACTGGTCATTGGAGGCGGGCTCTCCGGCATGAGGGCGGCTTTGGGATTAGCAAAACAGGGATTCGATTGTGCCCTGGTGGAAAGGGAAGCGGAACTTGGGGGAAATCTTCGCCATATCCATTACACGATCGAAGGGAATAATCCCCAGGAGTTTCTTAAAAAAACGATCGAAGAGGTGATGGGGAACCCCCGGATTCAGGTCTTCACCCGTTCCGAGCTGAAAAGCCTCAGCGGTTATGTGGGCAATTTCAAATCGGTCATTTCGACCAATGGTTCGGACAGGGAATATGACCATGGAGTGGTGATCGTTGCCGTTGGGGCACAGGAAAGCAAACCCAAGGATTATCTCTATGGCCAGGACCCAAGGGTGATCACCCAGAAAGAACTGGAGGAAAAGATCACCCACTCATCAGAAGAGATCGGGAAATACCGCCATATCGTCATGATCCAGTGTGTGGGATCCCGAATCCCGGAGCATCCGAACTGCAGCCGTATCTGCTGCAGTCTCGCCATCAAAAATGGACTAAAGATCAGAGAGAACAATCCCGAGACAGGGGTCACCATCCTCTACCGGGACATCCGGACCTATGGATTGATGGAGCGATATTACACCCGGGCAAGAAATGCCGGAGTCGAATTTATCCGGTACGATCTCGATTCAAAACCCGATCTCAGCCTTGAGGGAGGCCGCCTCCATCTCAGGGTAAAGGACAACATCCTTCGGGAAGAAGTGATCCTTCAGCCTGACCTCGTTGTCCTGGCCAGCGCCATTGTCCCTTACGAGAATGAGGCCCTGGCAAAGATGCTCAAGGTCCCTCTGACCGCTGATGGTTTCTTCCTTGAGGCCCACATGAAACTGAGGCCGGTCGACTTTGCCACGGATGGGATCTTTCTGACCGGATTGGCCCATTTCCCGAAGAGTATCAGTGAATCCATCTCCCAGACAGATGCGGCCGTTGCCCGGGCCACCGCAGCCATGGCCAAAGGATATGTCACCGCCCTTCCCACAATCTCAGAGGTGGATCAGACCCGCTGCCTGGGTTGCGGTCTCTGTGAACTGCTCTGCCCCTTCAATGCCATTCGCGTGATGGAGACGGAAAGAGGGAGAAAGGCAGAGACCGTTTCAGCTTCCTGTAAGGGGTGCGGGGTCTGCAGTGCCAGCTGTCCTCAGAAGGCAGTGACCGTGCATCACTTCTCCGACGAACAGCTAACAGCTCAGATTGAAGCCCTTCTTCCTGTTAGGACATCTTCCCCTCCCCCTTGATGGGGCAAGGGTGTTTTTTATCATCTTGGTCATTTGAATTTGGAATTTATTTGGAGATTGTGATTTGGAATTTTGGATTTTGAACGAGATAGGGGAGCCCAATGGCTTTTGAACCAAAAATTTTATCCTTCCTATGTAACTGGTGTGCCTATGCAGGAGCGGATCTCGCGGGGATCTCGAGGTTTCAATACCCGCCGAATACAAGGGTGATCCGGGTGATGTGTTCCGGAAGGGTGGACCCTTCGTTCATTCCAAGGGCTTTCCTGGCCGGATTTGACGGGGTCATGGTTCTGGGATGCCATCCCGGAGACTGCCATTACTTAACTGGAAACTATCAGGCTGAACGCAAAATGACCCTCACCCGGAAGTTATTAGATATGGCCGCAATTGGATCAGAAAGATTGCTTCTCGATTGGGTCTCTGCAGGTGAAGGAGAACGCTTCTCCCAGGTCGTCCGCCAATTCATTGAGAAGATTCGCGGTCTGGGCCCCTTCCCTCTTGATCAGGACATGAAGGAAAGACTTCAGGCAGTAAGGGCCTCGCTCGAGGGAGAGAAGATTCGCTGGATGGTGGGCAAAGGTCCTGAGCTGATGGAAAAAGAGAATGTTTATCAAGAACATCTTTCCAGGGAGAGGCTGGATGCGGTCATCGAAGAAACCATCCGCGATGAGTTGATGAAGAATCGAATCATCGCATTGATCGAATCCAAACCTCTCGCCGCAACAGAGATCAGCCAGACATTAAGCCTGAAATTAAAAGAGACTCTCACCTATCTGATTTCGTTGGTCGGAGAGGGGAAGATCGGATTTGATCCTTCCGAAGAAGGAAAGGTGCCAAAGTATATGCGGAATGTATAATCATTCCCATCCCCCTCCCCTCTTCCTATGGGGGAGAGGGTGGGGTGAGGGGGAGGTTCATGGTTCATCGTTCATAGTTCAAAGTTCATAGCTCGGAGTTTTCAATTCATGGAAGCGGCGAGAAAAATAGAAGAGATCAAAAAACAGCCCATTGGCGCGGTGATGGTCATCGGAGGCGGTATCGGGGGGATGCAGGCATCCCTGGATCTCGCGGATTCGGGATTCTATGTGTATCTGGTGGATAATTCTCCGACGATCGGCGGGGTCATGGCTCAACTCGACAAGACCTTTCCGACCAATGACTGTTCGATGTGTATTATGTCTCCGAAACTGGTGGGATGCGGCCGTCACCTCAATATCCGTATCATTGCCAATGCGGAAGTCGGAGGGGTGGAAGGCGAGCCCGGTCGGTTCGGGGTAACGCTCATCCGGAAACCCAGATATATCCATCTGGACCGATGCACGGGTTGCGGGGAATGTGCCAAACACTGCCCGGTGACCGCCATTGATACGTATAACGAAAAAATGAGCAGGAGAGCGGCAATCTACATTAAATATCCTCAGGCGATCCCGAAGGTCTTTGCCATCGATCGGGAAAAGTGTATCGGATGCGGGTTATGCGAGAGGGTCTGCCTTGCAAAGGCCGTAAATTATGCAGATGTTCAGACTGAGGAGAAGATCGAGGTGGGATCCATCATCCTGTCTCCGGGTTATGAAGTGTTTGATGCCCATCTCCGGCAGGAATTCGGTTACGGGATCTATCCCAATGTCGTATCCAGTATTGAGTTCGAAAGATTGCTGAGTGCGACCGGACCCCACCGGGGCCACCTCCTCCGGCCTTCCGATGGGACCATTCCGGAGCGGATCGCCTTCATCCAATGTGTCGGCTCCAGGGATTCCAATTGCGGAAATGACTTCTGCTCCTCCATCTGCTGCATGTATGCGACGAAGGAAGCCATCATTGCCAAAGAACATGTTCACTTCGTCAAGCCCACCATCTTCTATATGGATGTGAGGGCCTATGGCAAAGGATTTGATGCTTATTATGAGAGGGCTAAATCCGAATACGGGGTCCGGTTTATCAAGTGTATGGTTTCCAGGGTGAGGGAAGAGTTTAAGACAAAAAACCTTCTGATCACCTATTTGAACGAGGAAGGAAATTTTGTGGAGGAGGAGTTTGAGCTGGTCGTCCTCTCGGTAGGAATGGTTCCTTCGAAAGGGGCCATCGAGATGGCAAAGAGGATCGGGGTAGACCTGGATCCACACGGGTGGTGCAAGACGAGACCTTTTACGCCCACCGCTACCTCAAAGCCGGGCATCTTTGTCTGTGGAGCATTTCAGGGGCCGAAAGATATCCCCGAAACGGTTTCTCAGGCAAGCGGCGCGGTGGCGGATGCCACCGCCATGATCGCCCAGTCCAGGGGAACCATTGCCACGCAGAAAGAATACCCTGTTGAATTGGATGTGACTTCAGAGGAACCCCGCATCGGTGTTTTCGTCTGCCATTGCGGGATCAACATCGGAGGGGTGGTCAATGTGCCCTCTGTGAAGGAGTATGCCCTTTCATTAAAAAATGTCGTCCACGCGGATGAAAACCTCTATACCTGCTCGACCGATACGCAGGAAAAGATCAAGAACGCCATCAAAGAACATCATCTCAACAGGGTCATCGTTGCTTCCTGTTCCCCGAGAACGCACGAACCGATGTTTCGGGAGACCCTCAGGGATGCGGGATTGAATAAATACCTCTTTGAAATGGCAAATATTCGGGATCAATGTTCTTGGGTCCACATGCGTCAGAAGTCAGAGGCGACCGAGAAGGCCAAGGACCTTGTGAGAATGGCGGTCGCCAATGCCCGGATGATTCAGCCCCTGGGCGAACTGAGTGTTTCGGTGATTCAGAAAGGGCTGGTCATCGGAGGAGGAGTCGCCGGGATGACCGCTGCTCTTAAACTCGCTCAACAGGGATTTGAAGTCTTCCTTCTTGAAAAAGAGGCCCAACTGGGCGGTAATCTGAGAAATTTATATTACACCATTGAGGGGGAAGATGTTCAGGCCTTTCTAAAAAGCCTGATCGAACGGGTCACGAATCACCCTCTCATCCATGCCATGACCAATGCATTGGTTGTTGATTTCAGCGGCTCCAAGGGAAACTTCTCCACAGGGGTGATGGTGGCTCCGACCATGTATTATCGAAAGATCGAACACGGGATAACGATCGTGGCCACCGGAGCGGATGAATGGAAGCCTACGGAATATCACTACGGTGAAGATCCCCGCATTATGACCCAGCTCGAGTTGGAAAATAAGATCATCCATCAACAGGACGAAGTGGCCCGGGCCAATCAGGTAGTGATGATTCAGTGTGTCGGGTCAAGGAATGAAGAGCGCCCTTACTGCAGCCGGACCTGTTGTGCCACAGCCGTCAAAAATGGGCTCAAGATCAAAGAGCTCAACCCCGATGTAAAAATTTCCATCCTTTACCGGGATATGCGGACTTATGGTCTCCTGGAATCCTATTATGCGAGAGCCCGAAAGGAAGGGATCATGTTTATCAAATACGATCCCGAAGAGAAACCGGAGGTAAAAAAGGATGGAGAGGATCTTTCCGTCTCTTTTACAGACGGAATGTTAAGGGAAAAGGTGGAGCTAAAACCTGACCTTCTGGTCCTCTCCTCGGCAACCATCCCGAGGGAGAATGAAGAATTGGCAACCATGTTAAAAGTCCCCCGAACCGCCGAGGGTTTCTTCCTCGAGGCCCATGTCAAGCTGAGGCCGGTTGATTTTGCAACCGATGGACTCTACCTGGCAGGATCAGGACATGGTCCAAAGTTGATCAGCGAAAGCATCTCTCAGGCAGGTGCTGCCGTGGCCCGCGCCTGCACGATCCTTTCAAAAGAGAAAATGTTGGTGGGTGGGGTGGTGGCGGTGGTGGAGGGGGAGCGTTGTGCGGCGTGTTTGACC
>CAZXMB010000093.1:10068-12204 GCA_964641715.1 uncultured Syntrophaceae bacterium | reverse complement strand
TTTACATTTTAGGGGGATCATTAATGGAGAACCCAATCGATAAGGCTAAGGTGCTCGTAGAGGCCCTTCCATACATCAGGCGGTTCTATGATAAGACCATTGTGATCAAATACGGCGGGAGCACAATGGAGGAGGAAGGGTTGAAGCGAAGCTTTGCTCTCGATGTGGTCCTGCTGAAATACATCGGTTTGAATCCCGTGATCGTTCATGGAGGGGGGCCTCAGATCGGAGAGATGCTGGCTAAGATGGGAAAGAAATCCCAATTCATCGAGGGGATGAGGGTGACCGATGGGGAGACAATGGATGTCGTGGAGATGGTCCTCGTCGGGAAAGTGAATAAGGAAATCGTGGCGATGATCAATCAGCAGGGAGGAAAGGCCGTAGGATTGAGTGGAAAGGATGGAAGGCTTATCGTCGCAAAAAAATTGAAACTGACGAAGAGCTCGGATAAGGATAAGGCCCCGGAGATCATCGATATCGGGATGGTGGGCGAGGTGAAGGCGATTCATCCGGAAGTCATCCGGGCCCTGGAGGAGGAGAATTTCATTCCGGTCATTGCCCCTGTGGGGGTGGGAGAGGAAGGGGAGACCTATAACATCAATGCGGATTTAGTGGCCGGAAAAGTGGCCTCGGCATTGAAAGCGGAGAAACTGATCCTGCTCACAGATGTCAAGGGTGTGATGGATGAAAAAAAACGCCTGATCCCAACCCTTCATGCCAAGAAGGCCAGACAGATGATCGTGCAGAAGGTAATCTCGTCAGGAATGATCCCGAAAGTGAACTGCTGTCTCAATGCCCTTGAGGATGGGGTGAATAAAACCCATATCATTGATGGGACAGTGGAGCATGCTATCCTTTTGGAAATTTTCACGGATGTCGGGATCGGAACACAAATCACGAAAGAATAAAATTCGATATTCGGATTTTGTATTTTCTTTTTACGGAGTGACTATGGATTCTCAAACGTTGATGGGTTTGTCGGAAAAGTATATTGCCCGTACCTATGCCCGTTTTCCCGTCCTGCCGGTCCGGGGAAAAGGAACACGGGTCTGGGATGCGGAGGGAAAGGAATATCTTGATTTTGTGGCAGGCCTTGCCGTTTGCAATCTGGGCCATTGCCACCCCAGGGTGGTCCGGGCAATTCAGGATCAGGCAGAGAAACTGATCCACGTTTCCAACTTCTATTACATTGAGCCCCAGATCCAGCTCGCCGCGCTTCTCTGCAAGCATTCCTTTGCGGATAAGGTCTTTTTCTGTAACAGCGGGGCAGAGGCCAATGAAGGGGCACTGAAACTTGCCCGAAAGTATGCAAAAGAGAAGATGGAGGGGAATCGATATGAGGTGATCACGATGGAGCGGTCTTTCCATGGGAGGACCCTGGCCACTTTGACCGCAACCGCCCAACAGAAATATCACAAAGGTTATGCTCCCCTCATGCCAGGGTTCAAATATATTCCTTTCGATGATTCAGAGGCGCTGAGGAAGGCTATCGACGAAAAGACCTGTGCGGTTCTCATAGAGCCCATTCAGGGAGAGGGAGGTGTCCGTATCCCTTCAGAGGGTTATCTCAAGGCCCTTCGGGAAATCTGTGACGAAAGGGGGATCCTCCTGATTTTCGATGAGGTTCAAGTGGGGATGGGTCGAACCGGTGAACTTTTTGCTTATCAGCACGAGGGGATAGAACCTGATATGCTCACCCTTGCAAAGTCTTTGGCAGGGGGGGTCCCGATCGGAGCCCTCTTGATGAAGAAAAAGGTTGCTGAAAGTTTTGAACCCGGGGATCACGCTTCCACCTTCGGCGGAAATCCGCTGGCCACGGCCGCAGGGGTGGCCGCCCTGACCGCTCTTTTAGAAGAGGGGATGCTCAAGAACTGTAAGAAGGTGGGCGCCTATTTCTTATCCCGGCTCGGGGAGATGGAGAAGAAATTCCCGTTCATTAAGGAAGTCCGCGGAAGAGGATTGATTCTCGGAATGGAGCTAAAGATAGAAGGTGCCACCATTGTGAAGGAAATGATGAAAAGAGGCTTTCTCATCAACTGTACGATGGGAAACGTGCTTCGCTTTCTTCCGCCCCTGATTGTGACCAGGGAAGAAGTGGACCAAATGATTGAAGCATTGGAAGAAGTCTTCCATGGA
>CAZXMB010000093.1:6063-9968 GCA_964641715.1 uncultured Syntrophaceae bacterium | reverse complement strand
TCCGAAATTGATGAGGGGAGGATCCAATGGAAAGTAAAGTTAAAAAGGTGGTCCTGGCTTATTCGGGTGGCCTGGACACTTCAATCATCCTGAAGTGGCTCAGGAATGAGTTCGGATGTGAGGTGATCACCTTCACGGCTGATGTCGGACAGGCAGAAGAATTGGACCACCTGGAGGAGAAGGCCATTTCCACAGGGGCCAGCAAGGTCTATGTCGAAGACCTCCGCGAAGAGTTTGTCAGGGATTATGTCTTTACGGCATTAAAAGCAAATGCGGTCTATGAGGGGACTTACCTTCTCGGTACTTCCATTGCCAGGCCGTTGATTGCCAAGAGACAGGTGGAGATTGCCCAACTGGAAGGAGCGGATGCCGTTGCCCATGGCGCTACGGGAAAGGGAAATGATCAGGTCCGGTTCGAGTTGACCTATTATGCTCTCAACCCTTACATCCGGGTGATTTCTCCGTGGAGACAGTGGCAATTTAAATCCCGTGAGGAATTGATGTCCTATGCCAGAGCGAATGGGATCCCTGTCCCGGTGACCAAAGAGAAGCCTTATTCCTCAGATCGAAATCTCCTCCACATCAGTTTTGAGGGGGGGATTCTCGAAGACCCCTGGTCTGAGCCACCGGAGGATATGTTTGTCCTTTCCCGGTCTCCTGAAGAGGCTCCCGAGAGTCCCACGATTCTTGAGATCGATTTTGAAGACGGGATTCCCATGCGGGTGGATGGCCAATCCCTTTCGCCTGCGGCTTTATTGACCCGGTTGAATGAGCTCGGAGGCGAGAACGGGATAGGCCGGGTGGATATGGTGGAAAACCGGTATGTGGGGATGAAGTCGAGAGGGGTTTATGAGACTCCCGGAGGGACGATCCTTCACATCGCCCATCGCGCCATCGAATCGATCACCATGGATCGGGAGGTGATGCATCTGCGGGATGACCTTATCCCAAAGATCTCGGAACTGATCTATTATGGTTACTGGTTTTCGCCGGAGATGGAGGTTTTAAGGAAAACTCTGGACGAGACGCAGAAGGACGTAACCGGGACTGTCCGTCTTAAACTCTATAAAGGGAACTGTACCGTGGTGGGCCGCAAATCAGAGAAATCCCTCTACCATGGGGCGTTTGCCACGTTTGAGAAGGATGCGGTTTACAATCAGAAGGATGCAGAGGGGTTCATCCGGCTCAATGCCTTGAGACTGAGAATCCGGAGAATGATGAGAGGATGAAAGAAATGATAGACGATGGACGATGAACAATTAAAAAACAAAAGATCAATTTGCGTAGAGGATAGGCGGGATAGAAGATGAATCAGCGTTATAACCCAAAAGAGGTTGAAGAAAAGTGGCAGAGCATCTGGGAGAAACAGAAGTTATTTAAAGTCACCGAGGACCCTCATCGAACAAAGTATTACCTTCTCGAGATGTTTCCCTACCCCTCGGGTAAGATCCATATGGGTCATGTTCGAAATTACTCCATTGGGGATGTGGTTGCACGCTATAAGAAGATGAAGGGATTGAATGTCCTCCACCCCATGGCCTGGGATGCCTTCGGTATGCCTGCGGAGAATGCAGCGATCGAGCATGGTGTCCATCCGGCCAGATGGACTTATGAGAATATCGAGTACATGGAAAAACAGCTCAAGCGGATGGGCTTCAGCTATGACTGGGACAGGGAGTTTGCCACCTGCGATGTCTCCTACTACAAATGGGAACAACTCTTCTTTCTGAAGATGTATGAGCGGGGATTGGCCTATAAGAAACGGTCAACGGTCAACTGGTGTGAGATCTGCAAGACCGTTCTCGCCAATGAGCAGGTGATGGGGGATGGGACCTGCTGGCGGGGCCATGCCGATGACCCGGGGGTAATGCAAAAGGAGCTGGAGCAGTGGTTCTTCAAAATTACGGATTATGCAGAAGAACTGCTCGAATGGTGCGACCGGCTTCCTGGATGGCCCCAGAGGGTTCTCACCATGCAACGAAACTGGATCGGAAAGTCGATCGGGGCGGAGATCCACTTTCCCATTGAGAATTCTAATGAGGTGATCAGGGTCTTCACCACCCGTCAGGATACGGTCTTCGGGGCTACCTTTATGAGCCTCGCTCCAGAGCATCCGCTTGCCCTGAGGCTGTCGAAGGGGACCTCCCAGGAGAAGGCGGTCAGGGATTTCATCGAAAAGATCAAACGACAGGACTGGATGAAGAGAACAGCTCCAACCACGGAAAAAGAGGGTGTCTTCACAGGGGCCTACTGCCTGAACCCGATGACCAGGCTCAGGATGCCTATCTTTGTGGCCAATTTTGTCCTGATGGAGTATGGCACGGGTGCGGTGATGGCAGTCCCCACTCATGACCAGAGGGACTTCGAATTTGCGAAGAAATTCGGGCTTCCCCTCATTGTCGTGATTCAACCCGATGGAGATCCTCTGGTCGGAGAGACGATGACCGAAGCCTATGAGGGAGAGGGCCATCTGGTCAACTCAGGGCCATTTAATGGAATGGATAGCCTCAAGGCAAGGGAGGCCATTGCGCTCCACCTTGAAGAGAAGGGTTTGGGAGGGAGGAAGATCAGTTACCGGTTGAAGGATTGGGGGATTTCGAGACAGCGTTACTGGGGAGCACCCATTCCCGTCATCTATTGCGAGAGCTGCGGGGTTGTCCCTGTGCCCGTGAAGGATCTTCCTGTTATCCTTCCCCTTCATGTGGAGGTGACCGGAGTGGGAGAGTCACCCCTTGCCAGTGTAAAGGAGTTTGTCGAAACCCGTTGTCCCAGCTGCGGAAATCCTGCCAGAAGAGAAACAGATACCATGGACACCTTCGTCGAATCCTCCTGGTATTTCGACCGATTTGCCTGCCCGGACTATCATGAAGGGCCATTGGATCGCAGGAGGGTGGATTACTGGATGTCTGTTGATCAATACATCGGTGGCATTGAACATGCCATCCTTCATCTCCTCTATTCCCGCTTTTTTACCAGAGTCCTGAAGGAATTGGGCTGGGTGAGTGTGGAGGAGCCCTTCACCAACCTTCTGACTCAAGGGATGGTCTGCAAAGAGGTCTATGAATGTTCAAAGGATGGTTACCTCTTCCCCGAAGAAGTGGAACAAAAGGGGGAGGTAAACCACTGTCGTAAGTGCGGAGGAGAGATCGCGGTTGGCAGGCTTGAGAAGATGTCCAAGTCGAAAAAGAATGTGGTTGACCCGGAATACCTGATCGAGAAGTATGGTGCTGATACGGCCAGGATGTTCTGCCTCTTTGCTGCTCCACCGGAGAAGGATCTGGATTGGAGTGACCAGGGGGTGGAGGGTTCCTTCCGCTTTCTCAACCGTGTCTGGAGGCTTCTATGGGAACAGGCCCCACGTCTCCAATCCCTTGCCCCTCCTGCTTCTGGGATTGCTCTGGAAGGGGAGCAGAGGTTGCTCCGCCAGAAGACACACCGGACGATTCAGAGGGTAACGGAAGATATTGAACGCTTCCATTTCAATACGGCGATCAGCGCCATCATGGAATTGGTCAACGAGATTTATACCTCCGGGCTGAAGGATCGGGAAGACGAGATTTCGAAAAGGATCATGCGCGAGGCGATCGAAACCACGGTGATCCTGCTTTCTCCATTTGTCCCTCACCTGGCAGAGGAATTATGGGAACATCTGGGAGAAAAGGAGTCTATCCTCAAGAGGCCCTGGCCTGATTATGACCCGGAGGCTGTCTCAAGGGAGGAAATCCTGATCGTTATCCAGATTAACGGAAAGTTGAGGGATCGGATCACCGTCCCCGCCTCTTATGGAGAGGAAGAGATCAGGGATTGGGCATTAAAGAGCGAGAGGGTGAAGAAATACACCGAAGGGAGAGAGATCAGAAAAGTCATTTTTGTTCCACAGAAATTGGTCAATATCGTGTGTTGAT
>CAZXMB010000093.1:2661-5963 GCA_964641715.1 uncultured Syntrophaceae bacterium | reverse complement strand
TGTGGCTACCAAATGGTGGGCAAGGAGACCCACCTGCCGCCCGGGATCACCTCCATCGCCATCCCTACTTTTATCAATCAGACTTTCGAACCCGGGATTGAGATTCCCTTTACCCGGGGATTTCTGAGGGAGTTTATCCAGGACAGGAGGGTGAAGGTGGTCAGCCGGAATGAGGCGGATTCGATCCTGGAGGGGAGCATCAAATTGTTTCGGATCTATTCGGTCTCCTATGACCGATCAGGGGTGGCCCAGGAATACCAGACGACCGTGGTGATCGATCTCACCCTTCGAAGAAAAAATGGGGAGGTGATCTGGACCCAGAACGATTTTTCAGATAGCCGGGTCTATCGAACCTCTTATAATGTCCTTGTCAGCGAATCAAACAGGGCTGCGGCCATTCAAGCCCTGGGGAAGTTTATGGCAGAGAGCATCCGAAATCGGTTCTTCTATCATTTCTGATAGGGATCCTCCCATGAAAGAGAGTGACTTTGGAAGATACCCAAGGATTAAAAGACCGAAAAAGAGTCAACCGGTTGATCATCTGCTGAAGGAATTAAAAAAACCCAGACGCCCCGGCCTTGATTACAGGGAACAGTCGCTCAAGATTCACGGTCTCATCTGCGCCAAGTGCGGAAGAGAGTTTGATCATAAGAACAGATTCCAGCTGACCGTTCACCATAAAGATGGAAATCCCATGAATAATCCCCCGGATGGGTCGAACTGGGAAAACCTCTGTGTCTATTGCCACGATGATGAACACAGCAGGGAGCTACTCGGCCACTATTGGAGAGACGAAAAATAAGAAGGAAGGATCACCTATGTATACGGCATCGGATTTGAAAAAGGGGTTGAAGGTCACCATCGATAATGATCCTTACATCGTCACGGCCTTTGAATTCTCCAAACCGGGCAAGGGGCAGGCCCTTTACCGGACCAAACTGAAAAACATGATTACCGGGTTGACGATCGACCGGACCTATCGCGAGGGAGATACCTTTGAACCCGCCTCGTTGGAAGAGCGGCCCATGCAGTATCTCTACAAGGAAGGTGACCATTATTACTTCATGGACAATCAGACCTATGAACAGATCATCATCAACGAGGATGCACTGGGAGAGGCAAAAAATTATCTTATCGATAATTTGAATGTGAAAGTTTTGATGTTCAGGGAGAAGGCCATTGGCGTGGACCTTCCGAATTTTGTAAATCTCCGGGTGGTGAAGACTGAGATGTGGGTCAAGGGCGATACGTCGAAGGCGGATTACAAACCCGCCACTGTTGAAACGGGATATGAACTGCGTATTCCTCCCTTCGTCCAGGAGGGCGAGTTGATCACCATTGACACCCGAACCGGCGAATATTCGACTCGGGTCAAGGGATAGGTCCGTGACAAAAAACTGGCCATTGGCCAGACGAAAGCTCGCTCTTGAACAGAGGGCGAGGATAATCCAGAAGATCAGAGCTTTTTTCAGCAAGGAAGGATATCTTGAGGTAGAGACTCCTTTTCGCATTCCTGCTCCCGCCCCTGAGTCCCATATTAACGCAGTCCTATCGGGCCAATGGTACCTTCACACCTCTCCTGAGCTCTGCATGAAGCGAATGCTCGCCGCAGGGTATGAGAAGATCTTTCAGATCTGCCGTTGCTGGAGAGAAGGAGAGAGAGGAAGTCAGCACATCCCGGAGTTCACCCTTTTAGAATGGTATCGGGCAGGAAGCGATTATCTTTCTCTGATGGATGAATGCGAGAACTTGATTCAAACCCTGGCTGCTGACATCGGGATGGGAGAGAAAATAATCTACCAGGGGCACGATATTTTCCTTACCTCTCCCTGGGAGAGAATGACAGTCAAAGAGGCGTTTCAACGGTTCACAAAGATTTCGGCGAAAGAGGCTCTCCAGCAGAACCTTTTCGATGAGGTCATGGTCCGGGACATCGAACCCGGGCTCGGAATCAAGAAACCCACCTTTCTTTATGATTATCCTTCAGAACGCAGATCATTGGCGCGCTTGAAAAAGGAAGACCCTGCCGTGGCAGAACGCTTTGAACTCTATCTGGGAGGTCTTGAGATAGCCAATGCCTATTCCGAATTGATCGATGCCGAAGAGCAACGGAAAGTCTTCGAATCAGAGATGGAGACCCGCCGGTTACTTGGTAAAGAGATTTATCCGATGCCTGAAAAGTTTTTGACCGAGATGGAAGAGATGCCGGCCTCGGCGGGAATCGCCCTGGGAGTGGATCGCCTGGTCATGGTTTTATCGGATGAAAAAAGAATCGATGAAGTGGTGGCTTTTACTCCGGAAGAACTTTAATCCCCTCCACCATCGTCCGGATATTCAACCACCTCCCCGAGGTAATTTCTTAGATAGAGAGTTTTTCCCTCTCTCCTGACATCCTCTGGAAGGATGGGGACTTTTCCCTTGCCTCCTGGCAGGTCAATGACATAATAGGGGATGGCCATTCCCGAGATATGTCCCCTCAGCCGTCTCATCATCCTTATTCCCCGTTCAACGGAAGTTCGGAAGTGGTTTGTCCCCTTCACCTGGTCCATCTGATGAATATAGTAGGGACGGACCCTTAGGGTCAGGAGCTTTTTCATCAATTCCTTCATCACCTCGGGATCATCATTCACCTCCCTGAGCAACACGGTCTGATTCCCCAGGGGAATACCTGCATCGGCCAGCATGGCACAGGCCTCGGAGGATTCCCGGGTGATTTCAAGGGGGTGATTGAAGTGGGTATTCACATAGAGTGGATGGTGTTGTTTTAACATCCGGCATAGCCCTGAAGTGATCCGTTCGGGAAATGTCACGGGGATTCGAGTGTTAATCCTGAGGACTTGAAGATGAGGGATCCCTTTAAGTTTCGCAAGGATCCTGTCCAGTTCCTCATCGGAGAGCAGGAGGGGATCGCCGCCGGAAAGGATCACCTCCTGGACCATCGGACTCTTTTCAAGATACCTGATCGCTCCATCGAGAGAATCTTTTAAAGAGATTCTCTTCCCATTGATGAGCCGATTCTTTCTTGTACAGAATCGACAGAAGGTGGGGCAAGAAGAAGAGACCAGTAAAACGGCCCGATCAGGGTACCGGTGCAGGAGGTTCGGTACCGGAGAAAACCCTTCTTCGTCAAGGGGGTCTGGAGAAAGATGGTCCTCTTCTATTTCACGGATATCAGGGATGCATTGGCGCCAGATGGGATCGCCTCTCTCCCTGATGAGGCTAAAGTAATAAGAGGTGATCCGGAGAGGATAAAGGGCAACGACAGGTCGAAGCGATCCGATGTGGATGGGGAGAAAACGGGC
>CAZXMB010000093.1:0-2561 GCA_964641715.1 uncultured Syntrophaceae bacterium | reverse complement strand
ATGTCTATCTGGCAGAAGAAGAGCAGAATCGCCATCACCTGTGCAAAGGGCATCCCTCCTTATTTAAAGGAGGAGGTCCTTTCCTTGGGGTTTCCTGTCCTCTCCGAAGGCTTAGCCCACATCGAGACAGAGGGGCTGTTAACGGATACGATAAAGTTGAACCTTCTTCTGAGGACAGCGCAGAGGGTCCTCTTCCTTTTAGGTGAATTTGAGGCAAGGGATTCCGGTGAGCTCTACAAGAATCTGTCCAGGATGGGCTGGGAAGAATATATTCCAGAAGATGGCTATGTCTGTGTGACCTCTTCGGTGGAGAACCCGACCATTCGGGATTCGAGATTTGCCAATTTAAGGGGGAAGGATGCGATCGTGGATCGGTTAAGGGAGAGGTATGGCCGGAGACCTGATTCAGGGTCGAAAAGGGATAGAAGTGTGTTTCATCTTTACTGGAGGGGTAAACATTGCCAGGTCTTCCTCGATTCTTCCGGGGAGCCGTTGTCCAGACGCGGATATAGAATGAACCCCCTCAAGGCACCCATGCAGGAAACCCTTGCCGCAGCAGTGATCCTTGCCACGGGTTGGAAGGGAGATGGAAATTTTATTAATCCCATGTGTGGCAGCGGGACCCTTGCCATTGAGGCTGCTTTAATCGCCCTCGGAAGAGCCCCGGGCTTATTGAGAGGGAATTACAGTTTCACGCATCTGAAAGGATTTGATGAACCCTCCTGGAAGGTTCTTCGCAGGAAGATAAGAGCTGAGTCGAAGGATGAGATAAAGGGGAGGATCATTGCGACGGATATCAGCCAGCAGGCGATTGAGACTGCGAGAAAGAATGCGATGACCGCCGGAGTGGACCGTTTCATCGAGTTTGGGGTTTGCGATTTTTTACAGACCCCTGTCCCAATGGGCGAGGGGGTGATCATCCTGAACCCTGAATACGGGGAACGGATGGGTGAGGTAGAGGAGCTCAAGGATACCTACCGAAGGATTGGCGATTTCTTTAAAAAGAGAGGGACCGGCTACAGGGGTTATGTCTTTACAGGCAGCTTCGAACTGGCCAAGAAGGTGGGGCTGAGGACAAAAAGGAGGATTCCGTTTTTCAACAGTAACATCGAGTGCAGGTTGTTGGAGTATGATCTCTATGAAGGAAGCAGTAAGAAACAAGCACCAATTTACAATCACCAATAACCAAATAATATCCAAATTCCAATCACCAAAATTCTAAATGTAATGAAATTTATAAACCCTATTGTTTCGGACATTAGTCATTGGTTCATTGGTTCTTATTTGGATATTAGGATTTGGTTATTGGAATTTAAATTGCGGTACGATCAACAAACATGATAAAAATAAATTAATGATAAAACAGAGCTCACCAATTTCTCCCATCTATTTCCTCTATGGGCCTGAGGATTATCTCATCGAAGAAGAAATAGAGAGACTTCTGAACAAGACCCTGACCCAGAAGGAAAGGGGATTGAATCTCCATCTCTTCAACGGAGAAGAGCACAGAAGCCGGGAGATCGTTCAGACTGCCCAGACCCTCCCGATGTTCTCACGATATCGTTACGTTTTAGTGAGAGGGATGGATCAGTTCGATGAAGAGTCCATGGAGGGCTTCCCGGGATATTTCAAAGATCCTTCTCCGACCACCTGCCTCGTAATGAGTGGCCCAACCCTGGGATTGTGGAAAAAGCATCAGAAGGAATTGGAGAAGACATGCAAATTCATCGAATATCCGAGGTTGAAAGGGAAGAGTTTAGTCTCCTGGGTCAAGAAGAGGATGGAAGAGAGAGGAAAGGTTCTCACGGAAGAGGCGGCGGAATATCTTGTGGAGGTGATTGGAGATCATCTCAATGACCTTGATAATGGACTGGAGAAGGTCTGGTTGAGCACAGGGGACAGAAAAAGGATTGAACTTTCGGATGTGGAAGAGATCACCTCAGAGGTAAGGGTCAGCACGGTTTTTGATCTGACTGATGCGATTGGTCAGCAGAATCTGGAGAGGGCCCTCGGAATACTGGAGAAGGCGCTGGAATCGAAGGCCATCCCTTTTAGAAAAGAAGAGGAGGTGCCGAAGAGAAGAGACGAGGCGATTTCCCTTCTCCTGCTAAACATGATGGCAAAGCATTACTGGAATATCTGGAGGTTAAAGAAGATGACCTCTTCTCAAAAGGATTTTGGAGAGGTGGCGAGAATGATCCGGATGCCACCCTGGAGTATCAAGAAACTGATGGAACAGGGGAGAAATTTTTCGGAATCCGATCTCCGGAGGGGAATTTTAAAGTGCCATCAAACCGATTTGGCCATTAAGAGCAACAGGGGACCTAAAAACCTTCTGATGGAGAAATTAGTGATCGATCTCTGCCGACCTGTTCAATTATAGAAAATTGAACTCTTTAGTCCAGGGGTTAAGGTAGAGATGCTGGTTTTGTCACAGGGTTATGTCATCGGTGTATAAATCTTTACGGGCTGTTGCTCAAATCGATTTCATGCTTCGACAAGCTCAGCATGATCGGAAAAGTTACATAATTTCAATAAATCACCGTTCGCCCTGAGCCTGT
>CAZXMB010000092.1:0-12206 GCA_964641715.1 uncultured Syntrophaceae bacterium | reverse complement strand
GAATTGACTCAGGAGCAGAAAGATATTCAGAAGGCGGCAAGGGAATTCATTCAGGGGGAGTATGATAAGGAAAAGATCCTGGAGTGGGAACAGGCCCATACCTTTCCTACGGAGATCTGGAAGAAGGCCGCAAAATTGGGGTTTATAGGCATTCACTTCCCTGAAGAGTATGGAGGCCAGGGCTACGGGGTGACCGAAAACATTCTCATCGTTGAGGAGTTTTGCCGGAAAGACTCCGGAGTGGGGGTCGCTGTAAGTCTTGTGGACTTCTCATCCGAGGTGGTTCTCCGTTTCGGATCCGGTGAACAGAAGAAGAAATATCTCCTGCCGGTCGCACGAGGAGAGTTCATCTCCGGAGGGGCCTATACAGAACCCAATCATGGGAGCGATATCACCCTGATGTCCACCACCGCCGTGAAGCAAGGCGACTCCTTTCTCATCAACGGGACGAAGACCTTCATCACCAATGGAACCCTTGCAAACTTCTTCGTGGTCCTCTGTCAGACCAATCCTCAGGCAAAACCCACTTACCGGGGTCAATCGACCATCATTGTTGAAAAGGGAACAAAGGGACTGGAGGCAACAGAGATCTTCCCCAAGATGGGAATTCGAATGACCTCCACGGCCGAATTATCCTTCAGCGATGTCAGAGTTCCGGTCACCCATCTCCTCGGTGAAGAGAGCAAAGGGTTCTATCAGGTCCTCGAATTCTTCGATGAAAGCCGGATCGAAATTGCCGCTCAGGCCCTGGGAATCAGCCAGGGGGCTTTTGATCGGGCACTCGATTATGCAAAACAGAGAGAGCAATTCGGGAAAAAACTGGTTGACTTTCAGATCACCCAGCACAAACTGGCCGATATGGCAACCAAAGTTGAGATGGCGAGGCTTCTGACCTATAAGGCGGCCTGGAATTATGACCAGAAAAGGATCGATCCGAAGCTGACCTCCATGGCCAAGATGTGCGCAGGTAGAGTGGCGGTCGAGGTGGCTGATGAGGCCATCCAGATCTTCGGGGGGTATGGATATATTACCGAATACGAGGTGGAACGTTTCTACCGGGATGCCAAGATCACGGAGATTTACGAAGGCACCAAGGAGATTCAGAAGAACACGATCGCCAGTGCATTGATTGGAAAGTTGAAATGAACAAGCACTAAATTCCAAGCACCAATAGACCAATCGCCGAAACTTTCCCCCTCTCCCCTTGGAGATTGTGTCATAATGTGTGAAATGGGAAAGATGTCATGCCGAACTTGTTTCGGCATCTAATAGAATCAAGAAGTTACGAGACCCTGAATCAAGTTCAGGGTGACAAAATAGTGATTGCGACAAAGTCTCTTGGGGGAGAGGAATGGATGAGGGGGATTTGGTTATTGGATAATTGGAATTTATTTGGAGCTTGGAATTTGGTGCTTGGGATTTAATTTAACTCGATAAAAGATAATAATGAAGAATGATCAATTAAAAGAGGTAATTCCCGAAGCATTGATCATCGGTGCCGGCATCGCAGGAATGCAGGCCGCTCTCGACATCGCGGACAAAGGGTTCAAAGTCCATCTGGTGGAAAAGGACCCATCCATTGGCGGCCATATGGCTCAACTGGACAAGACCTTTCCTACACTCGATTGTTCTGCCTGTATCATCACCCCTAAGATGGTGGATACCGCCAATCATCCCAATATCAATCTCCTCAGTTACTCCGAGATCCTCCACATTTCAGGTAAAGCCGGGCACTTCAAGGTCATCGTCAGAAAAAAACCCCGCTATGTGGATGTGACCAAATGTACGGCCTGTGCGGACTGCGCGGCCCAATGTCCTGTGACCCTTCCCAATGAATTTGATATGGGGCTTGGAAAAAGAAAGGCGATTTACATCCCCTTCCCTCAGGCGGTCCCCCTGAAGTACACCATTGACCGACAGGGCATCCCGCCCTGTACCGCCTCCTGCCCCCTCCATTGCAATGCCCAGGGCTATGTGGCCCTGATCTCACAGGGAAAACTGAAAGAGGCCCTTGCCCTGGTCAGAAAAACCCTGCCCTTCCCGGGGATTCTTGCCTATGTCTGCTCTCATCCCTGTGAAAGGGAGTGTAAACGAATTGAAGTGGATCGCCCGGTTTCCATCTGCGATTTAAAAAGATTCCTCGTCGATCACGTTGAAGAACCTGTAGGGAACGCAGATCTGCGTTCCTTACAGACAGAAGATCTGCATTCTCAAAAGGTGGCCGTGATCGGGGGAGGTCCGGCCGGATTGACCGCTGCATTCGACCTGAGAAGAATGGGCTATCGAGTCACCCTCTTTGAATCCCGAAAGGAACTGGGCGGGCTCCTCACCCATGGCTTTCCGGCTTACCGGTTGCCGAGGGAAGTGATCAAGAAAGACCTCTCCGTCATCGAAAAGATGGGGATTGAAACCAGGCTTGAGATTGAAGTCGGAAAGGATATCCCGTTTGAAACTCTTCAATCCTCTTATGAAGCAATCTTTCTTGCAGTTGGTTCCGCAGGAGCAGAACCCATGGCAAAGGCAATCAAGGGACTGAGGAGGAATCGGAGGGGAATGATCCAGGCGGATCCCATCACCCTCCAAACCCATTTAAAGGGAATCTTTGCAGGAGGAGACAGTGTTTCAGGGCCCGGAACCATTGTCCAATCCATGGCTCTGGGGAGGAAGGGCGCTATCTCCATTGATCGTTACCTTCTCGGAGAAGATTTAATCGCAGGAAGGGAAATGGAAGGAAGGCAGGACACTCCCTTACGAAGTCAATACCCTGATTCGAAAAGAGCGGAGCGGGAAACCCTTCCCCATATGATTCGGCCAATCCGCCCGGGGATCACACCGGAAGAGGCAATGGAGGAGGCGAAACGTTGCCTCAACTGTGGCGGATGCTCTGATTGCGGGGAGTGTGCGAAGTACTGCCAGCCTAAAGCCATTGTTTATGAAATGAAGGAGGAGAGGATCGAACTTGATGTGGGAGCCATCATCCTGGCCACTGGTTTCGATCCTTTCAATCCAAAAGAAAAACCTGAACTGGGTTACGGAACCTATCCCAATGTGCTACAGGGCCTCGAAATGGAGAGGCTCTGTTCCGCTTCCGGTCCGACCAAAGGGGAGATCCTGATCCAGGGAAAGAGGCCCAGGGAGGTCGTCTTCATCCACTGCGTGGGATCGAGGGACAAAACCGTTGGAAATGAATACTGTTCCAGGGTCTGCTGTATGTTCACAGCCAAGCAGGCCCATCTGATCAGGGATAAGATTCCGGATGCCCGTATCACGGTCCTCTATATGGATGTGAGGGCCTTCGGGAAAGGATTTGAAGAATTTTACGAAAGGGTTCAGAAGGAACAGATCGTCTACCGCAGGGGAAATCCCTCGGAAGTCTTCAGGAGAAATGGGAAATTGGTGGTGAGGGGCGAGGATACCCTCTGGGGAGAACCCTTTGAACTCGAAGCAGACCTCGTTGTCCTGGCCTCAGGGCTTGTCCCCCGGAAAGGGAATAACGGTTTACAAGAAATGCTCGGGCTCGAAAACTCTTCGGATCGGTTCTATGCAGAAGCACCCGGACTCGATCCCATTGTGACCTCAGTGGAAGGCGTCTTCCTCGCAGGCTGTTGCCAGGGCCCGAAGGATATTCCGGATACGGTTGCCCAGGCCAGCGGTGCAGCCTCCATGGCCTGCACTATTTTGGCGAAAGGAAGAAACAAGCCGGAATAATGGATTGTTGGAAGAATGGAATAATGGGGAATAAAAGAAGTTTTTTTTCTTGATTCTTTTTTGAACCCAATATTCCATCATTCCATTATTCCAATTTGGTGAGTTGATGAAGATCGGTGTTTACATCTGTCATTGCGGGATCAATATCGCAGCCACGGTGGATATCGAAAGGGTCACCGCTTTTGCACAGGCCCTTCCCCATGTGGCCATCGCCCGGAATTACCAGTATATGTGCTCCGATCCCGGCCAGGACCTCATTAAGAACGATATCAAAAATCTGGGTCTGGACCGGATCGTTGTATCGGCTTGCTCTCCCCGGATGCATGAGCCCACTTACCGAAACGCTGTTCGTTCCGCAGGCCTCAACCCCTATTTCTTTGAGATGGCAAACATCAGGGAACAGTGCAGTTGGGTACACCCCGACAAAGAGCAAGGGACAAAAAAGGCAATGGACCTTATTGCCTCTGCGGTAGCCAAGGTCTCCCTTCATGAACCCCTGGAGGAGAATGAGGTGGGAGTCACTCCTTCTGTACTGGTCATCGGAGCTGGCATTGCTGGCATCCAGGCGGCCCTCGACATTGCCCGCTCCGGCTTCGAGATCTATCTCGTGGAGAAATCCCCTGTGATCGGAGGGCATCTCACTCTGCTGGAGCGAACCTTTCCTAACCTGGATGAAACCTCTGCCATCCTGAAACCCAGATGGGAGGAGGTTAAAAGCCATCCTTCCATTCATATTCTTACCCTGAGCGAGGTTGAGGAGGTGGAGGGGTTTGTGGGCAATTTCAAAGTTAAGATAAGGCATCATCCCCGGTATGTCGACCCGGAGAAATGCACCTGTTGTAAAAAATGCGAAGGGGTTTGTCCGGTCAGAGTTCCGAACGAGTGGAACATGGGACTGGACAAGAGGCCGGCCATCTACCTTTCCTCACCTTATGCGGTCCCCTTCTCCTATCAGATCGATCCGATAAATTGCCTCTATCTCCAGAAAGGCGAATGCGGGAAATGTAAGGAAATCTGTCCCCAGGCCGCGGTCCGGTTCGAAGAGGTGGAGACGGAATTCCTCGCCGATATAGGGACAATCATTGTGGCAACCGGTTATGATCCCTTTGACCCGAAATTAAAACCCGAGCTCGGGTATGGCTTTTATGAAAATGTGATAACCGCTCTTGAGTTTGAAAGGCTTGTCTCTCCGAACGGGCCCACTCAGGGTAAATTATTGGTCAATGGGAAAGAACCCGAAAACATCGTTTTCATTCAGTGTGTGGGATCAAGGGATAAAACCATTAACAATGAATATTGTTCCAGGGTCTGCTGCATGTTTACGGCAAAACAGGCCCACCTGGCGAAAGACCTTCTTCCGGATGCCCGCATCACCATCTGCTACATCGATATCCGGGCTTTCGGAAAGGGTTATGAACAGTTTTACGAGCAGGTCCAGAAAAAAGGCGTGTTCTACCGCAAAGGCGTCCCTTCGGAAATCTACCGCAGGTCTGGAAAATTGGTTATCAAGGCGGATGATGAGCTTCTGGGAGAACCTTATGAAGAGGAAGCGGATCTGGTCGTCCTTGCCACGGGCCTGACGCAGAGGAGGGATGCGGATCGCCTGCGTGGCCTGCTCAAGCTTTCTCAGGGACCGGACCGATTCTATTTGGAGGCCCATCCCAAGCTGAGGCCTCTCGATACCGCCACGGATGGCATCTTCCTCGCAGGAACCTGCCAGGGGCCCAAGGATATTCCGGATACGATCTCCCAGGCCCATGGCACTGCCTCTCGGGCAACCACTCCTCTCTTTGCGGGAAGGGTAAAGATCGAGCCGATCACAGCCCACGTGGATGAGCTCCTGTGTGCAGGGTGTGGTCTCTGTGAGCAGGTCTGTGAATACCGGGCCTTAAAACTCGATCCCTACAAAAAAGTGATGACGGTCAATGAGGCACTCTGTAAGGGATGCGGTGCCTGTAACGCCACCTGTCCCTCAAGCGCCATCAGCTTAAGGCATTTTAAAACAGAACAGATCATCGCCCAGATAAGGGAGTTGAGTTAGAAAATCGATTTCGTCCATCGGCAAGGGCTAAGATGCCCGTATCGTCATTGGGTTAGGTGATTGGTCTTAAAAACTTGACGTAACCCTCTGACCCTAAACCAAACGGGCCTCGTAGCCATCACCTCAACCCAGTTATTTTCATCATATGGAAAAGGGTCTGATTCAGGTCTATACCGGTAATGGAAAGGGCAAGACGACTGCCGCCCTGGGATTGGCCCTCCGAGCGGCAGGCCATGGGTTAAAGGTATTGATGATCCAGTTCATGAAGGGAAATATCCAATATGGCGAACTGGAATCTGCTAAAAAACTCTCCCCTTACCTGACGATCAAACAGATGGGCAGGGAGACCTTCGTTTCTAAAACCAATCCGGACCCTGTGGATATCGAATTGGCTCAGGAGGCGTTTGCCCTGGCAAAAAGAGAGATTGGGAGCGGAAATTACGATCTGGTGATTCTTGATGAGATTAATGTAGCCGTGGATTACGGATTGATCCCTTTGACCGACCTTCTCCATCTGCTCGACTCAAAACCGCAATCCGTGGAGCTCATCCTCACGGGAAGAGAGGCGAAACCGCAAATCATGGAAAAGGCCGACCTGGTCACAGAGATGGTGGAGAGGAAACATTACTATAAGAAGGGGGTCAAAGCCAGAGAAGGCATCGAAATTTAAAACCAATTGCAAAATGAAAATTTAGCAATGGGAAATTAGCAATCATAAATGCTTTGGAATGCTAATTTTGCATTGATAAATTTGCATTGCTAATTGATCTTTTGGCAAGGGGGGTGATTGGATGTTCAAAGAAGATCAACTCAAGAAGGTTCAACAGGAGAAGGAGAGATGGAAAGAGGATCTATCAAAAATGCTCTCCGGAACCCCTGAACGCCTTCCCCGCTTCTCCACGGTCTCCGATACGGAGCTTAAAGACCTTTATGCCCCTGACGATATTAAGGATATGGACTATTCCAGGGATCTGGGATTTCCGGGGCTCTACCCTTTTACCCGGGGCGTTCAATCTTCCATGTACAGGGGAAGACTCTGGACGATGCGGATGTTCTCCGGTCTGGGAGGTCCGGAGGAAACGAACAAGCGTTTCCATTATCTCCTCAATCACGGAGAGACCGGCCTCTCCATCGCCTTCCATTACCCAACCTTAATGGGATACGACAGTGATTCTCCTATGGCCAGAGGAGAGGTGGGAAAATGCGGTGTGGCGATTGACACCTTAAAAGATATGGAAATTCTTTTTGAAGGCATCCCCCTCGATAAAGTGACCACCTCCATGACGATCAATCCCCCTGCTTCGATCTTGCTGGCAATGTATATCGTGGTAGCAGAAAAACAGGGGGTCAGTAAGGGGGAAATTGGCGGAACGATCCAGAACGACATGCTGAAGGAATTCATTGCACAGAAAACCTTCATGCTCCCGCCCAAGCCTTCTCTCCGGATCATTGTCGATACCATTGAATACTGTACGAGGGAGGTGCCCCGCTGGAATACGATCAGCATCAGCGGCTATCACATCCGTGAGGCAGGGGCAACCGCAGTCCAGGAACTGGCTTTTACCCTTGCTGACGGGATTGCCTATGTGGAGGCGGCCATGGAGAGAGGTCTTGATGTGGATGATTTTGCTCCGAGGCTCTCCTTCTTCTTTGACTCCCATATCGACTTTTTCGAGGAGGTTGCAAAATTCAGGGCGGCTCGAAGGATTTGGGCCAAGATTATGAGAGAACGTTTCATGGCAAAAAAACCCCGCTCCTGGATGCTCCGGTTCCATACCCAGACCGCAGGCTGTTCCCTGACCTCTCAGCAACCTTTTAACAATGTCGTCCGCACAGCCTATGAAGCCCTCGCAGCGGTATTGGGGGGAACCCAGTCTCTCCATACCAATTCACTCGATGAAACCTATGCGATCCCCACCGAGGAAGCGGCTACCATTGCCTTGCGGACCCAGCAGATTCTTGCTGAAGAAACAGGAGTCACCCATACCATCGATCCCCTTGCAGGGTCCTATTTCGTGGAAACCCTGACCAATCAGATGGAAGAAAAGGCGTGGGATTATATCCATAAGATTGATGAAATCGGCGGGATGGTCACAGCCATTGAACGCGGTTACCCTCAGGCCGAAGTTGCGAATGCGGCTTACAAATATCAGAAACAGATCGATTCCAATGAAAAGGTCATCGTCGGGGTAAACAAATATGTGACCGACCATCCACCCATTACCATCTGGAGGATGCAGCCCGAGATTGAAAAGAGGCAATTAAAACGGCTTCAAGAGGTGAGGCAAACACGAAACAACAAAAAGATCAAAGAGTCCCTCGAAAGGATCCGCGAGGCTTCGAAGGAAAGTCGGAATCTGATGCCTCTCATTATCGATGCAGTCAGAGAATATGCAACCATTCAGGAGATCTGCGATGTCTGGAGGGAGGTCTTCGGAAGATATACGGATCCGGGATATTTTTAATGCGGAATGCTGAGTGCGGAGTGCGGAATATAAATCTTGAGGCTTTGGGGCATGATGGTTTTCATTCCGAATTCCGCATTCCGAAATCCGAAATTGGATAGTGATGGAGGGAAGCGTGGAACGGAAAATCCGAATCCTCATCGCAAAACCGGGTTTGGACGGGCATGATCGCGGAGCCAAGGTAATCGCCCGTGGATTTCGAGACGCAGGGTTTGAGGTGATCTATACCGGACTCCATCAAACACCGGAGCAGATCGTTTCAGCCGCGATCCAGGAGGATGTAGATGGAATCGGATTATCGATCCTCTCCGGAGCACATGACTATGTCTTTCCGGAGGTGATCAGACTTCTGAAGGAGAAAGGAGCGGAGGATATTGTCGTTTTCGGAGGAGGAATCATCCCCGAAGAGGATATCCCTGCCCTTCATCAAGCCGGGGCAAAGGCGATCTTCACTCCCGGGACCACGATTGAAGCATCGGTGAAGTGGGTCCGGGAGAACATCAAACCACGCAAGTGATGCGGATTTCAGATTGCGGAATGCGGAGTTAATAATTTTATTCCCTATTCCGAAATCCATATTCCGAACTCCGAATAAAATGAAGGGGGGTGAAGGTTTTAGAAGTTCAAAGTTCAAAATTCAAAATTCAAAATTTGAGAAAGGGGGGGAGGCAAAAATTAATTGGTCTATTGATATAAAAACACTATTCTATTTTTAGGAGGGCTAAGAATGATAACATTCAAAGAAGGAAATTTAAGGGTTCCCAAATGGAACCGAAGGGTCTTCATGGTAGCCGGAGGAACAACGGGTTACCGGAAATATTTCCCCGAATATAGGCTCGAAGAGCTGGCTATGATGGCCTTCAAGAACATGCTGGAGGATAATAACTTAAAAATGGATCCCTTGGAGGTTAAAGGACTGATCAACTTTGCTGCCTACGGGCATTTTGCCGACCACTTCCAGGACCAGCTGCTCTGTGAAGCCAAAATCCATGACTATCTGGGGCTGGAGCCTCTTCATAACCTGGGAATTAAGACAGGGGGTGCCACCGGAGGCTCAACCATCCTCGCTTCAGCAATGGCAGTGGCATCGGGTTATGCCAATGTGGCCCTGGCTGCAGGGTGGGAACGTATGGATGAAGTGGATACCCGAACCGGTAACTATTATATTGCCACTGCAGCCTGTAAAGATTTCGAGACCCGTTTGGGTCGAATCTACTCATCTTACTATGCCCCTATGGCGAACCGCTTTGCCGAAACCTTTAAAGTATCCGAGGTGACCCGCGCCAAAATAGCGGTGAAAAACCATCTCTATGCCTGTTCTTCTCCGTATGCCCAGCAGCCCGGAAAATATACGGTGGAGCAAGTCCTGGCCAGCCCCATGTCCGCCTATCCATTGCGATTCCTCGAATGTTGTGCCATGAGTGCTGGGTCAGCCTTTGTGTTACTTTGTGACGAGGAAACAGCCTATAAATTATCCGACCGTCCCTGCGAGCTATTCATCTGTGGAGGGACTCACACCCTAAGGGTGGCGGATCGAAGACATATGGAGGTTCCGCTTCTCCCCCATGAAACCCCGGCGATGTATAAAGACCTCTATGGTAAGAAAGGAGCCCGTTATCCGGGATTTGAAAGTTTCCTCGCATCCCGTTTTGCCGCCTGGCTCGTCTATCGGATGGCTGGCATTCAGAACCCCATTGAGGATCTGGATCTCGTGGAACTTCATGATGCCTTCACCATCAGCGATCTCCAGACTTATGGAGACATCGGGCTCAGGCCCTATGGCCAGGAGCAGGACTATATTGAATCCGGAGATGCTTATTATATCAATCCCAATACCGGAAAACCGGGGAAATGTCCTTCCAACCTATCCGGAGGATTGATTGGAACAATGCATGCCGTAGGGGCGACAGGGATCTTCCAGGCCGCTGAATGCCTCTGGCAGTTACAGCAAAAATACGATCAATTCCATGGCGATCCAAAGATCTGGAAGAAATGGGGAAAAGAGAAGCCCAAGGATTGGCAGAGTTTGCAGATCCCTGAAACGGGCAAACAGGCCCTGTGGGTCTCCCATGCAGGGGTGGGTTCACATGTAACCGTTGGCATCCTGAGAAAAGCCTGGTAATGGTTGCAAACGCTATAGGGAACGCCTAAATGCGTTCCCTATCAAAGTTGTAATGAATGGTACATCGCAAAGGAGGAAAACCCTTATGGTAACCAGAAAGATACAGACGAAGAAAAAAGCCAAACCGAAGAAAAAGGAAGAAGAAAAAGTCAAATTTATCGGGAAGGTCACAAAAATCCGCCAGACCGAACCGGCGACAGTGATTGAATGGCCCCGATCGATTACGCATATCCATACCTATGGAATGCTCTCTCCTTTTTTCGAAGGCCTCAGAAAAGGAGAAATGCGGGCCACCCTCTGCCCCAATAACAAATGTCCGGAAAACAGGCTCTGGATTCCACCCCGGGCTCACTGCCCGGATTGCCATAGTGAAATGGTCTGGAAAACTTTACCCAATCCGGTGATCGGCACAATCTACACCTTCACCCAGGTCGTCTATGCCGGGATTGGAATTGAGCTTTCAACTCCATACTGGCAGGTCGATGTGGAGATCCCCGGTCTGGCGAACATTCCGAAGAGTTACTTATTATATGGAAAACCCTATATCGGGATGAAGGTGAAGGCTGAATTCAGGACGAAAAATCCTACGAACACGATTCTTGACTATTACTGGGTTCCCTATGAACAATAAATGAAAGGGTTCCAGGGTTCGAGGGTTCAAGCAAAAGATGAACTTGACCCCTTGAACCCTTTTTTTGGAGGAAACCATGGCACTCGATTTTGATCTAAGTGAAGAACAACAGATGCTTCGGAAGATGGTCCGAAACTTTGCTGAAAAGGAGATCGCCCCCATTGCCCAGGAACTCGATGATAAGGAAGAGTTTTCCTACGCCCTGACCAAGCGAATGGGAGAACTTGGCCTTTTTGGCCCCTTTGTCGCTGAGGAATATGGCGGAAGCAATGTGGGTTACATCTCCTATATCATCGCGGTGGAGGAGATTGCGAGAATTGACGGATCTCAAGCCGCTACCCTTGCCGCCGGAAACTCGCTGGGTATATCTCCCATCTATTATTACGGGAGTGAGGAGCAGAAGCAGAAATGGCTACCTGACCTCTGCGCGGGCAAGGCCCTCTCGTCTTTCGGATTAACTGAACCCAACGCCGGGTCGGATGCTGGAGCCTCTAAAACCAATGCCATTTTGGCTGGAGACCATTGGGTCATCAATGGTTCAAAGATCTTTATCACCAATTCAAACACGGACATCAGCAAAGTCTGTGTGGTCCAGGCGATGACCGGTAAACGTGAGGATGGAAGGAATGAACTTTCCTGTATCCTGGTCCCGAACGGAACCCCTGGCTTCACGGCCAAGACCATGCACGGGAAGATGGTCTGGAGGGCTTCCAATACAGGAGAACTATACTTTACGGATTGCAAAGTTCCTAAGGAAAATCTCCTCGGCCGGCGTGGGGATGGATTTCATCAGATGCTTGCCACCCTTGATGGAGGAAGGCTCAGCATTGCGGCCATGGGTCTGGGGGGTGCTCAGGGTGCCTTTGAACTGGCACTCAAATATGCCAATGAACGGGAGCAGTTTGGAAGGCCCATCGGTTCCTTTCAGGTCAATGCCTTTAAGTTAGCGGATATGGCCACAGAGATTGAACTGGCAAGATTATTGCTTTATAAAGCCTGCTGGTTATGTGAGCAACACCGGCCTTTCTCAAAGGAATCAGCGATGGCAAAAATGTACTGCTCTGAAATGTATCATCGCGTGGCGAACCAGGCCGTCCAGCTCCATGGAGGATACGGCTTAATGAAGGAATATGCCGTCGAGCGCCATTACCGGAACCAGAAACTCTTAGATATCGGCGAGGGAACGTCTGAAGTTCAGAGGATCGTCATCGCCCGCCACATCGGCGTTCCAGGAAGAGC
>CAZXMB010000091.1:4295-12299 GCA_964641715.1 uncultured Syntrophaceae bacterium | reverse complement strand
GGTCGGACCGTGGGAGCAGGCGTCATCAGTGACGTGGTCGAATAAGACGGAAAGGTCTTGTCTGTTTGGAGTAAGGGATGAGAAATATTTTAATGTTGGCCTGTACAGAATGCAAACGAAGAAATTATTCCACCATAAAGAATAAAAGGAATACTCCGGATAAGCTGGAGTTAAAAAAATATTGTCGTTTCTGCCGAAAACAGACCCTCCATCGGGAAACGAAGTGATGGTCGATAGTGGCAGGTGAAAGGGTGAGACACAGGCCAGTAGCTCTAACGGATAGAGCACCGGACTCCAAATCCGGGTGATGGGGGTTCAAATCCCTCCTGGCCTGCCATACCATTGGCTCGGTACATCATAAGAGCCCTCAGACTTCCGCAGTTTAAGGCAGGCGCAGCGGGTCCTAAAAAGAGTGAGAGAATGGAAATTTCTTTTAGAGAAAGATTTGAAACCGTTAAGCAGTTTTTAAGGGAGGTAAAAACAGAGTTAAAAAAGGTGACCTGGCCTTCGAGAAAGGATACCCTGACCGGTACAGCGGTTGTCTTAGTAGCCGTATTCATCATTGCCCTCTTTTTAGGGATCGTTGATTCAGGGTTATCCAACCTTATTAAGGAGTTATTAAAAAGGGCCGCCAGTTAAGGGGGATGAGCCTGTCTCCCCATAAATGGTAAAGTTTATGACATTGCGATGGTATGTCGTCCATACCTATTCGGGTTTTGAAAATAGGGCAAAGCAGAACTTAGAGGAGAGGATCAAGAACCTCGGCAAGCAAGAGCATTTCTCCTCCATACTCGTACCCACTGAAACGGTAGTCGAACTCGTGAAGGGGAAGAAGAAGACCTCCCAGAGAAAAATCTTTCCGGGATATATACTGGTCCAAATGGATTTGAATGAAGAGACATGGCATATCGTGAAAGAGACACCGAAGATCACCGGTTTTGCCGGTGATAGCACCAAACCTGTTCCCCTTTCAGAGAAAGAGGTGGAGGAAATACTGACTCAGGTGAAGGAGGGGGTTGCCAAGGCAAAACCAAAAGTTTCCCTTAATGAGGGGGATAGCGTTAGGGTGATTGACGGTCCATTCGTCAACTTCATCGGGACGATCGAAGAGGTGAAACCGGAGAAAAGAAAACTGAAGGTTTTGATTTCCATTTTTGGAAGGTCCACTCCTGTGGAGTTAGATTTTATTCAGGTCGAAAAGAATTAATCATCATTGGAGGCGTGAGGTATGGCAAAAAAAGTGGTTGCAATGGTAAAACTTCAGATTCAAGCAGGACAGGCCAATCCTTCTCCTCCGGTGGGACCGGCATTGGGACAGCATGGAGTGAACATTATGGAATTTTGCAAGGCCTTCAATGCGCGCACCCAAGGTCAGGAGGGGATGATCATCCCGGTAGTGATCACCATCTTCTCCGATCGTTCCTTTAATTTTGTTACGAAGACCCCTCCCGCTTCTGTTCTGTTGAAGAAGGCGGCAAAGATTGTGAAGGGTTCAGGAGAACCCAACCGGAATAAAGTGGGTAAGGTGACCGAGGATCAAATCAGGGAGATTGCCCAGATCAAACTTAAAGACCTCAACGCGGTCAATCTGGATGGAGCTATCCGAACGGTTGCCGGGACAGCCCGAAGCATGGGTCTGGAGATTATTTAAGAGAGGACAATGGGAGATAAAGGGAAGAAATATTTAGAGGCAAGAAGTAAGGTGGATCGGAGCAGGAGATATGATCTGGAGGAAGGGGTTAAACTCCTTCTGGAGACATCCTATGCCAAATTCGACGAGGGTGTGGATCTGGCCATCCGTCTGGGAGTCGATCCGAAAAAATCAGACCAGATGGTCAGGGGGACAGTTGTCCTTCCCCATGGAACCGGGAAAACCGTGAGAGTCTTGGTCTTTGCAAAGGGCCAAAAAGAGAAAGAAGCATTGGATGCGGGGGCCGATTTCGTAGGGGGAGAGGATTTGATTGAGAAGATTTCAAAGGGATGGCTGGAATTTGACAAAGCCATTGCTACCCCTGACATAATGGGCGCGGTGAGTAAACTGGGAAAGATCCTTGGTCCTCGCGGATTGATGCCCAATCCCAAGGTAGGAACGGTGACTTTCGATTTGGAGAAGGCCATTAAGGAGATCAAGGGAGGCAAGGTTGAGTTTAAAGTGGAGAAGGCAGGGATCATCCATGTTCCGGTGGGGAAGGCCTCTTTCGGATTCTCGAAATTGTTGGAAAATATCCGGACTCTCATGGATGTGGTCGTCCGGGCCAAGCCCCCGACAAGCAAAGGAATTTATTTAAGAAGCATCGGTCTCTCCACCACGATGGGACCCGGGATTAAGATCGACCCGATGAAGGTGAGAAACATCATGAAGGCATAACGGAGAGAAGCCCGTGAGGAGGTAGAATTCATTGAACCGCAACGAGAAGGAACAAGTCGTATCCGAATTTTCTAAAAAGTTAGAGGGATTCAAGGCGGCTGTCTTGACCAATTATCGGGGTCTCAATGTTGAGCAGATCAATACCTTGAGACGCCGTTTAAGAGAGGAGAAGATCTCTTATCATGTGGTTAAAAATACATTGATGAAACTGGCCGCCAGAGGGACCGATCTGGAGAAATTGGCGAATTATTTTGAAGGGCCAACCGCCATTGCCATTGCCCATGAAGACCCCATCCCTCTGGCAAAGATCTTATCGGAATTCATCAAGACACAGCCGAATCTCGAAATCAAGGCAGGTTTGATTCAGGGAAAGATTGCAAACCCTGAAGAAATTAAGGCTTTGGCGACCCTGCCTTCACGAGAGGTTCTCCTGAGTCAGGTGTTAGGAGAAATACAGGGTTCGGGACAGCATTTTGCCGGAATCCTTCTCAACGTCCTTCAACAGGTCCTCATGGTCCTCCAGGCCCGGGCGGATCAACTGGGCGGGCAGCAGGCTTCTGAATCATAGATTTTAAGGATCGAAGGCGAAGCGTAGATGATGAAGATCACACTTTACCTTCCACTTTCTAATTTCTAATCATAGGAGGGTTTTTCGAATGGCTGATATCCAAAAAATGGCAGAAGAAATAAGCGGTCTTACCTTACTGGAAGTCAGGGATTTGGTAAAAGTCCTTGAGGAGAAATTGGGGATCAAAGCGTCTGTCCCCATGGCAGTAGCGGCAGTAGCTGTTCCCGGAGCCGCCTCAGGGGCTGAAGCAGCTCCGGTTGAAGAGAAAACGGAGTTCGATGTGATCCTGAAAGGATTTGGTGACAAGAAGATCCAGGTGATTAAGGTCGTGAGAGAATTGACCGGATTGGGTTTGAAAGAAGCCAAAGACCTTGTTGAAGGTGTCCCCAAGCCTGTGAAAGAGGGTGTTTCGAAAGAAGAAGCAGCCACGATGAAGAAAAAGCTTGAAGAGGCTGGGGGAACTGTCGAAGTTAAGTAATTTAAACATTCAGTTGATTGAGGGACATCGTTGTCTCTTCCCGGAAGGACAAAGTCATTGATGGAAAGCAGTCCGAAAGGGAGGGGACTTTTTATTTGAAGAAGGAGTCCATATGGCCAGCATTGTTCCCATCTATCGTCGGTATCGGAAGAACTTCTCAAAGATCAAAGAGGTGTTGGAGATCTCCAATTTGATTGAAGTTCAAAAACGATCTTATGAAAAATTTCTCCAAGCCAATGTGGATCCGGAGAATCGGGAACCCATCGGGCTTCAAGGGGTCTTTAAAACGGTCTTTCCGATCAAGGATTTTTACGAGACCTCTTCCCTCGAATTTGTGAGCTACCGTCTCACAGAGCCCAAATATGATGTTGAGGAGTGCCTTCTCAGAGGGATGACCTATGCGGCTCCCATTAAGGTGACGGTCCGACTGGTCGTCTGGGATGTGGACGAAGAGACCAAAGCAAAAAGCATTAAGGCGGTGAAGGAGCAGGAGGTCTATTTTGGAGAGATCCCTCTGATGACCGAAAACGGGACCTTTATCATCAACGGGACGGAGCGGGTGATCGTCAGCCAGCTCCATCGGTCTCCAGGGGTCTTTTTTGATCAGGATCAAATCAAACCCCATACAGGGGGAAAGGTTTTATATTACGCCCGGATCATCCCCTACCGGGGATCCTGGATCGACTTCGAGTTTGATCAAAAGGATCTCCTCTACGTTCGGATTGACCGGCGTCGAAAGATTCCGGTCACTGTTTTGCTGAGGGCCCTTAAATATACCGGCCAGGAACTGTTGGATTATTTCTATCGCAGGGAGAAGATCCTCCTCCTCAAAGGAAAATTCGCGAAGGAGATCTCGAAGGAGGTACTGGTCGGGCAGAAGGCACCCGCTGATATCATTGATCCGGAGACACAGAAGGTCATTTTAAAGAAACACCGGCGGATCACCGAGGAATCCTTCAAAAGATTAGAGATGACTAAAATGACAGCCATCCCCGTCGAGACAGAAGATTTGATCGGAAAGTTTCTGGCGAAGGATGTGGTGGATCCGGAGACCGGAGAGATTGTTGCTGAATACAATGAGGAGGTCACCGAAGAATTTCTCAATGAGGCCAAGGAGAGAAAGATTGAATCCTTTGAGATTCTTTTCATTGACAACATCAATGTCAGTTCTTCGCTTCGGGATACATTGGTGATGGATAAGATTGAGCTGAATCCGGAAGAAAGGGAAAAACTTCCTGTTCTCGAGCCCGGGAAGTCTTTACGTGAGAAAGAAGCTGAAAGGGCCCTCATCGATATCTACAAGAGGCTCCGCCCAGGAGATCCTCCTACGCCTGAGACGGCGATGGGTCTTTTCCATAACCTCTTTTTCAATCCGGAACGATACGACCTTTCCAAGGTCGGAAGGATGAAGTTGAATCATAAACTCGGTTTAAAGACCTGTTCCCCCAGGGTATTGGTCTTCACGGAAAAGTGGAAGAAGGAGGCCCTGGAGGTCGGAGCGACCTATGTGGGGGGGAAGGAACTGGTGGACCGTGTTTTAGACGGATGGCTCGATTTCGATGAAGCGATTGCCACTCCAGAGATGGCCGATGAGATCCAGAGGGCATCGAAGGTTCTTCGCCCCATCGGGATGATGCCTTCCCTCAAGGACGGGACGATCACGGAGGATGTCCGGGGGAAGGTTCGAAAGATTTTGGAGGATGAGAAGACAACCCTGAGGAGAAGGGATGTCCTTGAGGTGGTGAAATACCTGATCCGTTTAAAGGATGGGCAGGGTTCGGTGGACGACATCGACCACCTCGGAAACCGACGGGTGAGGACCGTCGGAGAGTTACTCGAAAATCAATATCATATCGGGCTGGTCAGGATTGAGAGGGCGATCAAAGAGCGGATGAGCCTTCAGGACATCGAGACACTGATGCCCCATGACCTGATCAACTCCAAGCCTCTCTCCGCAGTGATCAAAGAGTTCTTCGGCTCCAGTCAACTCTCCCAGTTCATGGATCAGACCAATCCCCTTTCGGAGATCACCCATAAGCGTCGTCTCTCCGCACTGGGTCCGGGAGGACTCACCCGGGAGAGAGCGGGGTTTGAAGTCAGGGATGTCCACCCCACCCATTACGGCAGGATCTGTCCCATCGAGACTCCAGAGGGTCCGAATATTGGGCTGATCACCTCCCTCAGCACCTATGCCCGTGTGAATGACTATGGGTTTATCGAGACCCCTTATCGTGAAGTGGCTAACGGAAAAGTGACCAATCGCATCCGGTACCTTTTCGCCCTCGATGAAGAGGAGGAGATAGAGGGACAGAAGCCTGCGATTGCTCAAGCCAATGCCCCCCTGGACAAGGAGGGAAGATTTACGATTCCTCTCGTCTCCGCCCGGAGAGGCGGGGAATTCATGATGGTCAAACCTGAAGAGATCCGCTATATGGACGTCTCTCCAAAGCAGTTGGTGAGTGTCGCTACCGCTCTCGTCCCCTTTCTGGAAAACGACGATGCCAACCGGGCCCTGATGGGTTCCAACATGCAGCGACAGGCCGTCCCTCTTCTGAAAACCGATGCGCCTTTGATCGGCACAGGGATGGAAGGGATTGTGGCCAGGGATTCCGGGGTCACCATCGTGGCCAAGAGGGATGGAGTGGTTGAAGATGTGGATGCCTCGAGAATTGTCATCCGTGCCGATGAAGATGGACAGAAGGAGAGTGACCCGGGAGTCGATATCTATACGCTGATCAAGTATAAACGCTCCAATCAAAATACCTGTATCAACCAGAGGCCGATTGTCTATGCAGGGGAGCGTGTTAAAAAGGGGCAGGTGATTGCCGACGGGCCAGCCACGGATATGGGAGAATTGGCCCTGGGACGGAATGTCCTCGTGGCCTTCATGCCCTGGGGCGGGTATAATTTCGAAGATTCCGTTCTCATCAGCGAGAGGTTATTAAAGGAAGACACCTATACCTCGATCCATATTGAGGAATTGGAGTGTGTGGCGCGGGATACCAAACTGGGGAAGGAGGAAATCACCTGCGACATCCCGAATGTAGGGGAGGAGGCATTGAAGGACCTTGATGAGAGCGGCATCATCCGCATTGGAGCAGAGGTGAAGCCCGGGGATATCCTCGTGGGCAAAGTGACTCCCAAAGGAGAGACCCAGCTTTCCCCGGAGGAGAAGCTCCTGCGAGCCATCTTCGGAGAAAAGGCAGGGGATGTCCGGGACACCTCCCTCCGAGTCCAGCACGGGATCGAAGGGGTGGTGATCGATGCAAAGGTCTTCTCCCGGAAAGGTCAGGAGAGGGACGAGAGGATGAAGGCGATCGAGGACCAGGAGAGGGCACGGTTGCTGAAAAACCAGGCCGATGAAATCCGGATTATCCAGAACAGCACGCGTAGAAAGATCGGAAAATACCTGATCGGAAAACGAGCTGCCGAGAAGATCGCTGATGCAAAGAAGAATCGTATTTACCTGGAGGCCAAGGAGAAGATCAAGGAAGAGCACCTTTTTGCAATACCGTTTGACCGATTAAAAGAGATTGACGTCCTGGAAGGAAAACGGATCCTCCCGGAAGTCCAAAAAATTCTCGATCGTGCAGAGCTTCAGATCAACGTGGTGAAGGGTGTCTTCTCCGAAAAGTTGGCCAAATTGAAAAAGGGGGATGAACTGGCCCCAGGGGTGATTAAGTCCGTCAAAGTCTATATTGCCATGAAACGGAAACTTTCCGTGGGGGATAAGATGTCCGGCCGTCATGGAAACAAAGGGATCATCTCCCGGATCCTGCCCGAAGAGGATATGCCCTATCTCGAGGACGGAACACCGGTGGATATCGTCCTCAACCCTTTAGGCGTTCCTTCACGAATGAACGTGGGACAGATCCTTGAGACCCATCTCGGATGGGCCGCCAAGGGGTTGGGTGCAAAGATCGGAGAATATCTCCAAAAGAGTCTCAATCCCAAAATTCTTCGGAGAAGGATCAAGGAAATCTATTCCTCTCGCGAGGTGAATGAGTATCTGGATCAGGCTCCGGACGAGGAGGTCGTGGAATTGGCCAGAAAATTGGGGAAGGGAATCTATGTCTCGGTTCCTGTTTTTGATGGAGCCTCAGAAGAAGAGATCAAAGATCATCTGGTGAAGGCCGGACTTCCTGTGAGCGGGCAAACGACCCTCTATGACGGGAGGATAGGAGACCCTTTCCATCATAAGGTCACGGTGGGCTACATGTATCTGCTCAAACTCCATCATCTGGTTGATGATAAGATTCATGCCCGATCCATCGGCCCCTATTCCCTGGTCACCCAACAGCCTCTTGGGGGGAAGGCCCAATTCGGAGGTCAACGGTTGGGTGAGATGGAGGTATGGGCCCTGGAGGCTTACGGGGCAGCCCATTCCCTTCAGGAGTTTTTAACGGTAAAATCGGATGATGTGGCCGGAAGGACCCGTGTCTACGAAGCCATTGTCAAGGGAGAGCACACCCTGGAACCCGGGCTCCCGGAATCCTTCAATGTTTTGGTAAAGGAATTGCAGAGCCTCTGTCTGGATACGGAATTGATGGAGGAAAAACGGGAAGAAATTTAAACTGAGAAAGTTCAAAT
>CAZXMB010000091.1:0-4195 GCA_964641715.1 uncultured Syntrophaceae bacterium | reverse complement strand
CATTTGACATTTGACATTGCCTGCCCGGATAGGCAGGGTTAAGGAGGAAGGTCTTGGAAGATTATCTATCATTCTTTGAGAAAGGGAAGAACCCCATCAATTACAATGCCATCCGTATCTCCATCGCCTCTCCGGAAAAGATCGAATCGTGGTCCCATGGGGAGGTGAAGAAACCGGAGACGATCAACTATCGGACCTTTAAACCGGAAAAGGATGGTCTCTTCTGTGCGAAGATCTTTGGTCCCACCAAGGACTATGAATGCAATTGCGGGAAATATAAACGGATGAAACACCGAGGAATTGTTTGTGAGAAGTGCGGGGTAGAGGTCATCCAATCCAAGGTGCGCAGGGAAAGGATGGGGCATATCCGGTTGGCCACTCCCGTGGCCCATATCTGGTTCCTCAAAAGCATTCCCAGCAAGATTGGCATCCTGGCAGATATGACACTCAGGGAGTTAGAGAGGATTCTCTACTTTGAGGCCTATCTGGTCCTGGACGGGAAAGGGACTCCGTTGAAGAGAGGGGAGATCCTTTCTGAGGAAAGATACCGGGAGGCAAAAGAAAAGCATGGGGACGATTTAATCGTCTCCCAGGGGGCAGAGGCAATTCGAGAACTGCTGAGAAGCACGGATGTGAAAGATCTTTCTAAAAAGCTCCGGACGGAGATGAAAGAGACCACCTCCGAGGCCAAGAAACGCCGTCTGGCAAAAAGGCTAAAGATCATTGAATCGTTCCTGGAGTCCGGAAATAAACCGGAGTGGATGATCTTGGAAGTGATCCCGGTGATTCCACCTGATCTGAGGCCACTCGTTCCCCTCGATGGAGGTCGTTTTGCAACCTCAGACCTCAACGACCTTTACCGGAGAGTCATCAATAGAAACAACCGGCTCAAAAGGCTCCTGGAGTTAAATGCCCCCGAGATCATTATCCGGAATGAGAAGCGAATGCTTCAGGAAGCGGTGGATGCCCTGTTTGATAACGGGAAGAGGGGAAGGACGATTTTGGGAGCCAACAAGAAAGCTTTGAAGTCGTTAAGCGATATGCTCAGGGGAAAACAGGGACGTTTCCGTCAAAACCTATTGGGAAAACGGGTGGACTATTCCGGACGTTCCGTCATTGTCGTTGGCCCTGACCTGAAACTCCACCAGTGCGGCCTTCCCAAAAAGATGGCCCTCGAACTCTTCAAACCCTTTATCTACCATCGTCTGGAGGCCAAGGGGTTGGCTACCACGATCAAGAGTGCCAAGAAGATGATCGAGAAGGAGAGACCCGAAGTCTGGGATGTTTTGGATGAAGTCATCCGTGAGCATCCCGTTCTTCTCAACCGCGCCCCGACCCTTCACCGCCTCGGGATTCAGGCCTTCGAGCCTATCCTGATTGAGGGGAAGGCGATTCAGCTTCATCCCCTGGTCTGTGCCGCCTTCAATGCCGATTTCGATGGGGATCAAATGGCTGTCCATGTTCCCCTTTCAGTAGAGGCACAGTCCGAGGCAAGGATCCTCATGATGTCCACCAATAATATCCTCTCTCCTGCCAATGGAAGGCCCATCATCGTCCCAACCCAGGATATCGTCCTCGGGATCTATTATATGACCAGGGAACGTCCTTTCGTGAAGGGAGAGGGAAAAGTCTTTTCGAACCCTGAAGAGGTCCGGGTGGCTTATGATGCCAATGAGGTTGACCTCCATGCCCGGATCAGGGTCCGGATCGATGGGGAGCTTGTGGATTCGACCGTGGGCCGGATCCTTCTCAGAGAGATCCTTCCTGATGAGATTCCATTCTCGCTGATCAATAAGGTGATGAAGAAGGGTGAACTGGCCGCTCTGATCGACCATTGCTATCGGTTCTGCGGGGACAAGAAGACCGTCCTACTATCGGACCGCCTGAAGGCTTTGGGCTATCGCTATGCAACGCTGGCCGGGCTTTCGATCTCCATCGATAACATGCTCATCCCTTCCAACAAAGAGGGCCTTTTAAAGGAGGCCCAGGAGGAGATCGAGAGTGTTCAGGAGCAATATACTGATGGACTGATCACCGATGGGGAGCGATACAACAAGGTCATCGACATCTGGGCGGAGGTGACAGAAAACATTGCGGATGTGATGCTCAAAGAGCTGGGAAGCGAACAGGTTGAAGGGCCCGGTGGGGAGAAAGGAGCGATCGAAAGCTTCAATCCCATCTATATGATGGCGGACTCCGGGGCCCGTGGAAGTGCTCAACAGGTAAGACAGCTGGCCGGGATGCGGGGACTAATGGCCAAGCCCTCCGGAGAGATCATCGAGACCCCCATTACCGCAAACTTTCGCGAAGGCCTTACCGTTTTGCAGTACTTCATCTCCACCCATGGTGCTCGAAAAGGTTTGGCGGATACGGCATTGAAGACAGCCAATGCAGGATATCTGACGAGACGTCTGGTGGATGTATCTCAGGATGTGGTGATTGCCGAAAAGGATTGCGGGACCCTGGATGGGATCGAAGTGGAATCATTGATGGAAGGCGGGGAGATCATCGAGTCAATGAAAGAACGCATCCTGGGCCGTGTGGCACTGGAAGACATCCGGGACCCCTTTACCGGTGAGGTGATCGTTAAGGGAAATGAAGAGATCGATGAAAGCCTTGCCGAACGGATCGAGGATGTCGGTATTGATCGGGTGAAGATCCGTTCCGTGCTCACCTGCAAATCGAAACAAGGGGTCTGTGCTCTTTGCTATGGGAGAGATTTAGCCCGGGGACGGATCGTCAATGTGGGGGAAGCCATCGGAATCATTGCGGGTCAGTCCATCGGTGAGCCCGGAACTCAGCTGACCATGAGGACCTTCCACATCGGCGGGACCGCCAGCCGAAGGGCGGAGCAGACGACCCTGGAAAACCGGATCGATGGAAAGGTAAAGCTCCTCAATCTCAAGACCGTGAGAAACCGGGAAGGGAACCTGATCGTAATGAATCGCAACGGAGAGATTGCTGTCCTGGATGAGAATGGGAGGGAGCGACGGCGTTATTCCGTGATCTATGGGGCCAAATTGAGGGTGAAAGATGGACAGAAAGTGAAAGAGGGGGAGTTGCTGGCAGAATGGGATCCTTATTCCATCCCTGTTCTGACCGAGGTCTCTGGCCGCGTCAAATTTGGAGATATCATCGAAGGGGTCACCATGCAAGAACAAGTGGACGAGTTTACCGGCCTCTCAAGAAAAGTGATCATCGAATCGAAGGATGCAGAGCTGCGGCCGAGAATATCCATTAAGGATGAGAAGGGGAAAACGATGAACCTTCCGGGGTCCGCCTCTCAGGCTCGATACCTCCTCCCCGTGGGAGCGAACATCTTCGTCTCCGAGGGAGATATGGTAGAGGCGGGAGATGTGATCGTCAAAATCTCAAGGGAAACGACCAAGACGAAGGATATCACCGGGGGTCTCCCCCGGGTGGCCGAACTTTTTGAAGCCAGGCGACCAAAGGAATATGCCCTAATCAGCGACATCGATGGTCTCGTTGAATTCGGGAAAGACCTGAAGGGGAAGAGAAAGGTTATCATCCGGCCGGAGGTGGGAGAACCCAAGGAGTATATCATTCCGAGAGGGAAACACGTCAGCGTCCACGAAGGGGATTTCGTCAAGGCCGGAGAGGCATTGATGGATGGCCCGGCCAATCCCCATGATATCTTAAGAGTGATGGGGGACAAAGCCTTGGCCCGATATTTGGTGGATGAGATCCAGGAGGTTTATAAACTTCAGGGAGTGAAGATCAACGATAAGCATATCGAGGTGATTGTCCGCCAGATGCTTAAAAGGGTCAGAGTCAAAGAGGTGGGCGACACCCATTTCCTGGTGGATGATCAGGTGGAAAAGTTTGCCTTTGAGGAAGAGAATGAGCGTGTCTTAAAAGAGGGAGGGAAACCGGCCGTTGCGGAACCTCTGTTTATGGGCATCACGAAGGCCTCACTGATTACGGACAGTTTCATCTCTGCCGCTTCCTTCCAGGAGACGACCAAGGTTCTGACCCAGGCCGCAGTGGCCGGAAAGGTCGATAATTTAAAGGGGTTGAAGGAAAACGTCATCATGGGAAGGCTGATTCCTGCGGGCACAGGTGTTTCCAGATACAAAAAGCTTGATCTCTGGGTAGAAGGTTATACAGAAGGGGAGTTGCAAACCGGAGATACGGCCGGAGAAGTCCTTCTGCCAAGCTCAACCTAAAAGGATGT
>CAZXMB010000090.1:1663-12408 GCA_964641715.1 uncultured Syntrophaceae bacterium | reverse complement strand
GTAAAATTGGGGTGATTATGAATAAAAAGGGAATCACACTGCTTGAGCTGATTATAGTGATGATCATTATTGCCATAGGAGCCACTTTACTTACCCCGAGTATCAGTTCGTGGACACCTAATTACCGATTGAGAGGTGGAACGAGAGATGTTGTTTCAGCCATGAGAACAGCCCAGATTAAATCGATCTCTATCAACCTGGACTATCGGGTTCGATTCCCGGATGCCAGTAGTTTTCTCATAGAGTATCGAAATACAGCAGGCGGATGGGTTACAGAAGGAATACAGCAGACCCTGCCCACCGGAGTCCAGTTCACTGCCTTTCCACCCGGAAGCAATTTCCAGTTCAATCCCAATTCAACTGCTTCAACGGGGAGTTTAACCTTAACCAACAATAGAGGAAGTTCAAGAACCATTACCCTGACTACGGCCACGGGAAAAATCACAGTCAACCCGCCCTTATAAGCAGGGGCAATTCATGCCTGTACGCAAGAGTGCAGGCGTTTCAGCACGCAGGCGTGGATTATTCCTGTTTAGGAGGTATAAAGAAATGAGATTGAATAGCAGAGGATTTTCATTGATGGAGATTCTCATCGGCCTGATCATTTTAGCCATAGGCATCCTCGCCATTGCCGGAATGCAGATCACTTCGATGAGGGGAAACTACTTTTCAGACAACATCATGCAGGCCTCCATCATCGGCCAGGACCGGCTGGAGGAATTGAGAACCATCCCGCTGAATATTAATACTGCTACTTTCAGCTTGGGAATTCATAATGATGGTTCTGTGGCAATTCGGGGAACAACTTTCAACAGGGTCTATGAAGTCACTGCCCACCCGGATTTACCGGATAGCAGAGTTATCCAGGTGGCGGTGAGATGGTCAGATCCCTCTGCCCATTCGGTTTCGTTTACGACAGTAAAATCCCCTTAAGGAAGACAAGTGAACAGAAAGGGAATTACCTTAATTGAGTTGCTGATAGCCTTGGCGATTAGTGCCATCCTCATCGCGGGCATCTATCGAACTTTTATCACTCAACAGCGCTCCTATATGGTCCAGGACCAGGTCGTGGAGATGCAGCAGAATGTGAGGGTTGCCATTAATAAGATGATGCGGGAAATCAGGATGGTGAACTTCGGGCAGGTTGCCTATTACGACGAAGGGACGGGTAATTTTACCAGTAGGATATTGCCCGTCAATGGATTTGCAGATGTATTAACGACGAATGCTGACAATATCACCATTGTGGGTGGTTTTCGACAGGTCAGAACTGCCGCAGGAAATCCCATTACAGTCACCGCTTCAGCAGGCAACCAGATTACCCTGAGCAATGCAACGGATGAATTTAATGGGGCGGCCAATGGTTATCTCTCAATCGGAGGAGAGGAGAGTTTTATTGTTCAGAACCAGCCTGTAGGAACAACGGCGGTTTTGGTTTTAGACCGGGCTCCGACGAATCCAGCCGGCCAGTTTGTCTTCAGGGTTCAAGCTGTCACTTATTCTGTGGATGGGAGTTTGGTCTTGAGGAGAAATGAGAATACAGGAGGAGGAGGTCAACCCCTCGCGGATAATATTGAGAGCCTGCAGTTCCGGTATTTTGATGAGAACGGGGGGATACCAGCCACTCCCAATAGAACGGCAAGCATTCAGGTTACCGTCGTTGCCAGAACAAAAGAGCCCGATCCTACTTATACCGGAGGAGGGGGGTATAGAAGAAGGGAGATCACATCCCGTATCCAACTGAGAAATATGGGTAAGAGTATGGGGATACCCTGAGTAATTAACTCAAAGCTCATTGCGAGCCGAAAGGGCGTACCAGCATGCCAAAGTGCGTTACGCCCGCCTGCCCGACGCCGCTTCGGTGAAGGCGGGACAAGCAGACGTGACAATCTGATATTAAGAGGATGCCGATGGAAAAAGATAGTTTAAAGAATCAAAGAGGAATGGCTCTCGTGATTGCCCTGGTCATGCTTTTGATTCTCACTGTTGTTGGAATCAATGCGGTCACAACCACCACCTTTGAGACGAGTATTTCGGGAAATCAGAGAATCTACAATACTGCTTTTTACGGTGCCGATGGTGGGCTCGAGGACTTCCGGATAAGGGCTCAGAATAATTATGAAATCCTACAGGGGATCACCACTTTTAACACCCAGACCCTTCCGGGGAGTCCCTTCAACATCACCTACAATGTGACCTACAATCAAATTGGCATTAAGGAAAGAGGTGGCATTCCTTATCAAACTTTCAGGATCAACTCGGAGGGAGTGGCCCCGAGTTTTCCCACCGCCGGAAGGGTTACTGTCGAATCAATTATGGAGATCTATCCGGGCGGAGGTGGAAATGTTGCAGAATCAAGGAAGTATAACTGAGGAGATAAAGGAGAAAGATAATGAAAAAATTTATCCTATATGCCTTATTCCTGATGGTCTTCATTCCTCTTCCGGGATATGCTCAGGAGGATTTATTCCAGGTGAAAACCCCAAACGTGATGATCATCTTCGACACCTCCAGTTCGATGGGCAAGAAACCCGACGGGGCAGATGCCAATTCCGGGAATGTCTGCGTGGATACATTCGGAAGGATTCAGACGACCAACGGGGGCGCACCCCCCTGCGATTCGGGTTATACCGTCTATAATTTCGAAGGGGGAGCCAATCATCCTTCGAGCAAACTCTACCTTGCCAAACTCGCCTTAAAAGAGATAATGGAAGATGTGGTAAAGGATAAGGTCAACCTCGGGTTCTCGACCTATGCTCAGGTGAAGACCGAAATCAGAAGAGGATATTATTGGAGAAACAGGCATTATTATAGACAGACCTGGTATCGTTGGGACAAACGTTACTGGAAATTTTACTGGGACAGGCATTCCTGGAGTGTGAAGAGTAAGGAGCCGAATAGCTTCAAAGATTATAACAATACCACGCATACAGGTGTCAGCGTGGGTTATGAATTCTTTATCCCTCATACGACTACGAACTCTCTCAATAATAATGGCGTCAATGAACCCCCTCCTTTTCCACCCGGGACCTATTCCGCCAATATGAGACATACCGTTTACAGTATCACCTATAATGCGGAATATAATGAATATACTTTCAGCTACCGGACGGATTGGCATGAACATTATTCCATTGTCTGGAAATCGAAATGGTATGCGACCAGTGGTCCTATTGTCTGCACTGCTGAATTTCCATTAAACTGGGGAGACGGTTATATTACCTACTGGCCCGGAGATGCCAATTATGATGCCGACCCGACTTACTGGGAATGTAAAGGCCCATTTACCGAAACGGGCTGGGATTATTGGGCTAAGGAATGGACCTGGATACAGTTCAACTCGGCCACCTGTTCGGCGGAGTATGGCTCAGACAATCTGGGGGATCCGAATCCGAATAACCAATATTCGAGATGGTATCTCGCTGGCCCTCCTGATTTCCCCACTCCCAATGGAGCGGTCAACGCAACCGGCATGACCTGTTATGAGTATTCCGATTACAAATACCTCACCACCTTGGGACCGAGCCGGCCCCATATCTGGAGCTATTTTAAGACTGTCGGGAACTGTCCACCGGGAGATCCGGGTTGTAATTACCAGTGGTCCATTCAATCACAGCCAGGGGATTTTTTCTATCCTTCGGATGATGATCTGAATAATGTGAACAACAATCCGGGCACATTCAATAATCACTGGTTCTTCATCAACTTCCCGGACGATAAGGATGTGGGGTTCAATCCCGCCATCCGGAGTGCGATTAAGGATCAGGTCATAACATTCCTCGATCTGACCCCTGTGATGAGCCCAGAGTCAGGAAGATACTGGACAAAGCTCCCCCTCCATTCGAATTACGCAAAGACCGGAATGACATCGAATACCGCCGAATCCTTCCATACCCCTCTTGCCGATTCTCTAAAATCCGCCCAGCTCTATTTCTATGATTATATCTACAACTACAATGGAGGCGATCCACCGAGTCAGGCAACGGCCCAGGGAGTCCAGTGCCGCGGGAATTATGTCATCCTTCTGACCGATGGTCTGGAGAGTGCAAGGTGTCTGCCCTCCGGAACCCTCTGCCCTTCAGGCGGAGGCGGGACTCCGGACTATAGCGGTGGACCGACCGAAGCGGCCAATCTATTGGCCACCAATGTCAAGACCTTTGTAATCGGATTCGGAACAGATGTCCAGGGGAACCAGACTCTGAATAACATTGCCAGTTCCGGGGGGACTTACCAGGCCTATTTTGCAACAGACCTCGCTTCACTGAAGGATGCCCTGAAGGCGATCTTCCAGGCGATCGTGGGTTCCACCTATGGACGATCCAATCCTGTGATGACGAAATCAGGAGACCGGATCTTCAAGGGCTTCTTCGATATTACGGCTGACAATTCCTGGAAGGGTCATCTTTGGACGTACGATATCAATCAATCCTCAGGGGAAGTGGTCCAGCCTTATGCCTGGGATGGTGGAGCCAGAAATACTCTTTTCGGGAGAGGAACGATCTGGACATGGAAGGATGATTTGCTCAATCCATCAAAAGAAGAGTTTCAGATCAATAACTCCAACCTCTGGCCTTTGGTCTATCCGAGTCCCAGGAATGAGGATATCAATGGAGATGGGGATAAGGATGACGAGGATGCACAGACGATCATCGGTTACACCCTGGACCCCAATTTCGATGACCGGACCGTGGGGGGTGTTCATGCTCCTCCTTTCCATAAAGGATACAGGCCGGTGGAGCTGGGTGTGGGCTGGAAATTGGGAGATATCTACCACTCCACACCGGTAGTGATCGGTTCCCCTCCCTTCTTTACGAATGAGAATAACTACATCACCTTTTACCAAAATTATAAGAACAGGACACAGATGGTCTATGTGGGGGCAAATGACGGGATGCTTCATGGATTTAAGAATACGAAGACCGCTCCCTTGACCGATGGAAGAGAACAGGTTGCCATCCTTCCGATCCATCCCAGTCTTACGGACAAACCTCATCTCGGAAAGGTGAGGAAGCTCAATTCAGAGCATGGCTATTATGTGGACGGTAGTCCAAAGGCCTATGATGTCTACTTCAGAACCCTCAACCCTCCAGAGGACTGGCAGAAGTGGAGGACAGTCATCATCACCGGTCAAAGGGATGGAGGTCCTTTCTACTTTGCTGTGGATGTGACCAATCCGGATGGTTATGGCTTTGGCCCCCAATATCCAAGGATCCTGTGGCACTGGACAGAATCGAAGCTGGGAGATGCATGGGCAAAACCTGATATCGGGAAGGTCAATGATGGAGGCACGATCAAGTATGTGGCCTTTATTACAGGAGGTTATTCGCCCGCTAACAATAAGGGAAATGCCTTCTATATTGTAGATATTGAGACAGGGACAACCCTTAAGTCCTTTGAGAGTATCGGAAACCCCACCAATGATATCCCGTGCAGTCCCATCGCCTTTGATGCCAATGGGGATGGTTTGGTGGATTATATTTACTTTGGCGATACTGATGGGACCATGTGGAGAGTGGATGTAAGGGACCCCAATAAAGCCAACTGGGTATGCATTCCGCTCTTTACGCCAACGGGAGGACAGAGGAAACCCATCTTCTATTCACCCGCAGTGGCAAAGAATGATGAAGGAAAGATCCTCGTCTTCTTTGGAACAGGAGAAGAACTCAACCTCTTAACCAATACGGACAACTATTTCTGGGAGATCTGGGATGATAATGGGACGGGAAGGATCATTCCGGGTTCAAGTTGGCCCAAGGTCTTAACCGGCCAGAAAATACTCTCCACACCGGTCGTTGCCAACTATGTGGTTTACTTCACCTCATGGCTCTATACACTCTCCAGTGAATTTTGTGGAGCAGGCGAAGGAAGGCTTTACGGATTGAAGATATCGAATGGAACGACCTTAGGAGGAGTGGCTGGTCTTGTTACCCTTGATGAATATGGGAATCCGCAACCCGTATCAGAATATGTCTCCCTGGGAGCTGGGATCCCGGGTTCTCCTGTGGTGACCAACGGGAATATCTATGTCTCCTCAAGCGTAAGCGCTAAGGATATCATCCGGATTCGATTCAAGGGATGGCCCACATCGAGAACAAAGTCCTGGAGAGAGGTGTTTTGATCAGAAGGTCTCTTTTTGAGAAAAAGGAAATAAAGGAAAATTTTTCATACCGCGTGAAACAATTTTTGGAAGAATTGATCTCATTACAGGAGGTGATATTGAAAATAGTATTATAAATTAATAAGTTATAGAATTTTAATAAAATGGCACAGTATTTGCTCTAAATAAAATTAAAATATCCGATAAAGCCAAACCACGAGTAATCGTGGGACGCCTGCCCGCCATAGCCGGCGGGAGGCCCGTTGCTCCAGAAATGGAGCAGGCGGGGAAAGCTGCGGGTCCCGAGAGATTGGGATAGCCGGGTTGCCGAAGTTGGGTGAAATAAAAACCGGATTACCGTGGCTTTCAAATCGGTAATCCGGTTTTTATTTTTATGAAAAAGAGGTGGTAGAAATGGATCAGAAAGGTTTTTCGCTCCTCGAGGTCTTAATCGGGCTCATCATATTATCGATTGGACTCCTGGCCATTGCGGGAATGCAGGTCACTGCCGTAAGAGGTAACTTCTTCTCAAGCAATTTGACACAGGCTTCTATCCTGGCCCAGGATCGAATGGAGATCTTGAGGAATCTCGATATTTCCCATGCTGACCTTTCAGTGGGGACCCATCATGAGGGGACGATCGGAACCACCATATTTACGAGGGAATACACGGTCTCTTTGGTCCCCGGGACTACGATGCTGGATATCACAGTAACGGTGAGATGGAGGGATGAGTCAGATCATTCCATCTCCTTTTCAACCGTACGGGCTCAATGAGGTATTGATATGAATCAGAAAGGATTAACCCTGATCGAACTTTTGATTGCCCTGGTGATCAGTGCTTTCCTGATTGCAGGGATCTACCGGACCTTCATCCATCAACAGCATACCTACACTGTTCAGGAACAGGTGGTGGATATGCAGCAGAATGTGAGAATTGCAATCAATCAGATGGTCAGAGAGATCAGGATGGCAGGATTCGGAAGACAGGATTCAAAGACATGGGGTGCAGGAGGGATGCACGGAGTCTATAAGAATGTGGTCCATCCGACGGATGATGGAACCAGTATCACCGTCGTAGGCGCCTATGAGGAGGTCACGGCAGTTGCAGAAGACGTGGATCTGGTCAATAGCCCAAATAAGGTTAAGGTCAATGACCCATCATTTTTTGATACAGGAGGCTTGCAGTATATCTGTCTCAACGGGACAGAAAGCCGCCGGATTAAACAAATCAACGGGAACGAGTTGGAACTCTTTGATAACCTATTGGAAAGGCATATCGCAGGCGAACCTGCATTCAGAGTAATGGCCATTACCTATTCTCTGGGCGTTGTGGATGGAAAGTCAATGCTCTTAAGAAATGACAATGTCCCGGGGGGGAGTGGGGCCCAGCCTGTGGCGGAAAATATCGAAAACCTTCGATTTATGTATACCTTGGATGATGGGTCCATCTTCTGGGATACGGTTCCGGGAAACCGGCGGGATGAGATCCGGATGATTCAGGTAACCCTCATCGCCAGAACGGACCGAACCGATCCCGAATTGGGCGGAGGAGGGGATGGCTTCCGGAGGAGAACGCTTACCTCAAATATCCAATTAAGAAATTTAACCTTTATGTGAGGAAATGAGATGAAATTTAATAATCTTTTAAAAAATCAGAATGGGGTGGCAATTGTAATTGCTTTGATCATGTTACTGGTATTGACCCTTATCGGCCTTTATGCGGTGAACTCGACCTACTTCGAGACAAACATTGCCGGTAATCAGAGGGTTTATAACTTGGCCTTTTACACGGCGGATGGAGGGATTGAGAACTTCAGAGGGAGGGTCTCCGGCGGGGAGTTTATCTACTCCGCAATCAATACCGGTAATTATCAGGTTGCCATCAATGGAGGCAACAGCAATATTACCTATGAGAGATGGAAGAGATCGGATGCCATGGGCGATTTTGCCGTCTTTAAGGTCCGTTCGGAAGGAACCCCGCCCTTTCCCTTTTCAGGTAGAGTGGTTGTGGAATCGGTCATCGAAGTCCTGATGATGAAACAGGAAGGCTATAACTAAGGAGATCAAATATGAAGAAGCTTTTACCCATCCTCTTTCTCTTGTTTTTCATTCCCATTTTGGCTTATGGCCAATCGGATCTATTTCAGGTCAAAACCCCGAATGTGATGATCATTTTCGATACTTCGGATTCAATGAATATGAGCATCAATGTGGATTCGAAAGGAAATAGCATCTGGACGACAAAGAAAGGGCCTGACAATGTGACTCAATACCGGAAGGATGGGAACCATCCTGACAGCAAGCTTTATCAGGCAAAGAGTGCATTGAAACAGGTGATTGACGAAGTGGTCAAAGACAGGGTCAATCTCGGCTTCTCCACTTATGCACAGCAAAAGATTGAAAGGCGAAGGGGGGAGTATCAGAGAGAAGAGGTAGTCCAGGCGGCAGAGGCCGAGAAGTGGCGCCGATATAAAAGATACTATCTATGGAATACGACCAATGACGGCACAAGGTATGCCAACAGCATCTATCCTGATAGTTTTGTGGATGCCTGGGGAGCGACCTGGACCAATGTCAAAGTCAATGTAACCACCTTCAATAGGACTATTTATATCCATAACAAAAGCGGTCCTCTCCACCCCAAGTGGTTAGGGGGAAGCAGTTTCGAGGCGACCAAACCCTACACCATTACCTATAAGGTGACTAACCGGACACTGAACCCGGAGACGAATGTCTATACCTTTACTTATAGTCCCATTACGTCTGCTTATGACCGTTATCAAGAGCAATATTTTTATGAAGGCTGGAGTTATTCCGCAGTTGATTGTGGAGCCGATACGAAGAATAATCCCTTTCCTGACAAACAGTCCAGTGTCTGGAAGACCTACTTCGCAGGGGATAGTGAATATGTGACCCCGTCCAATAATCGAACCGCAGGGTGGTGGAACTGCAATGTGCAGTACGTGGCTGCCAAAAGCGAAATGAAGCAGATGAAATACAATTGGTATGATACTACTGGCACCTCCTGTGATGCGACCAAATCTGGCACTCCAGTCTGGGACCTGATTCCAGGAACCTGCTTCGACTGGTCAGGTTACCGGTATACGCCTGAAGGGACGACCAACCGACCTCATACCTGGTCTTATTTCAAGATAGATGGAGGCAATAACTGGAAAAAATCGGATCAGAATAGTCCATCCGTTTCTTTCTATCCAGCTCTTCCGGGGAATCCAGGGGAGAATAACAACCATCACTTCTTCATCAATTTCCCGGATGATAAGGATGTGAATTTTAAAGATTCGGATCGGACTGCGATTAAAAATAAGATCCTCTCTTTCCTGGATTTAGCACCGGTCAAGAGGCCTGATGCGGCGGAATACTGGACAAGACTCCCGGTTCATGCCCTGGAGGGGAGAGCAGGTTTAACAGGCAATACCGAGGCCTATAATTCGCAAAGGCAGACTCCCCTTGCGGATTCGCTCTCCTGGGCCTTTATGTATTTTGATGATTATATCAATAAATATAATGGGGGAGACGAATCCAGCAAGGAAGTGTTTGGAGATACCCTCTGCCGGGGGAATTACATTATCTTACTGACCGATGGTCTGGAAAGTTGCCGTTTCAGTGGCTCGACTCCGGATTACAATGCTGCAGTCCAGGAGGCTGCAAATCTTTTAGCCATTAATGTGAAGACCTTTGTGATCGGGTTTGGACAGGATATCACCGGAAATCAAACCCTCAATAACATCGCTTCGTCAGGAGGAACAGAGAAAGCTTATTTCGCTGCGAATATGGATCAGCTCAAAGGGGCTCTCACATCTATTTTTCAGGCCATCACAGGCCAATATTATGGCAGGTCCAATCCTGTCATTACCCGGGCGAGAGACCGCCTCTTCAGGGGGAATTTCGATATCCGGGATGGAGACTGGCTGGGCCATCTGATGGCGTGGGATGCGGATAAGCAGACAGGCGTTCTTGCCCCTGACTTTGCATGGGATGCAGGCGAAGAACTCACGAAAACGGGAAGGGGGGTTGTCTATACCTGGACGGATTCCGGCCTTAACCCGGCCCGAAAAGAATTTAAGGTGGGAGAAAGCACCCTCTATTCTCTGGTCAACCCACTCAGTGAGGATATTAATGAGGATGCGGTCGTTGACGATGAGGATGCCAAGACTGTGATCAATTTTACCTTATACCCTGAATATGACAGCGGGAAGTATAAAGGTAAGAGGGCACTCAATGTCGATATCAAGGGAACATCATACCCCTCCTGGAAATTGGGAGACATCTATCATTCGACCCCTGTGGTCATTGGAGAACCCTCCTTCTTCTTTAGCGATGATGAATATTTGAATTTCTACAATCAAAACAAGAACCGAGAGATCATGATCTATGTGGGCACCAATGATGGAATGCTACACGGCATTAAAAATAGTGATGGCCGTGAATCCTTTGCGATCATTCCAAAGAACCTTCTCGGAAAATTGAAGGATCTCAAAGTGACCCATCAATTTTATGTGGATTCGAGCCCAAAGGCCTATGATGTCTATTTTACAAGTGACTCGAAGTGGAAGACAGTAATCCTTTCAGGGGAAAGGGGAGGCGGAGATTACTATTTTGCAGTGGATGTCACAAAGCCCAATGA
>CAZXMB010000090.1:0-1563 GCA_964641715.1 uncultured Syntrophaceae bacterium | reverse complement strand
GGAATTCCTTCTGCCCCTATCGTCACCAACGGGATGGTTTATGTCTCCACCAGTTTAAATGCCAATAAGGTCATTCAGGTTCCAATCCCGCCGCAGGCGATCGCCAGGGTTAAATCGTGGAGAGAGGTGTGGAGATCAAATTAGAAGGATTTCATTTCTGTAATTGCTGAAGCCTCTTGATCTTTTCCTGTGCCTCGGAAAATGATTGGTCCAGCTTCAAAACGAGATGAAAGGTACTGAGTGCCTCTGAAACCATGCCGTTGGCCTCATAGGCCAATCCCAAGTTGTAGTGGAGTCGGGCCAGTTTCTCGTTCGATAATCCCTTGATCTGAGAGGCCCTCTGATAATATTGGATGGATTGGTTATAGTCTCCCTTCTCCATAAAACAGTTCCCCAGCATGATATGGCAATCAAATTTGATGGCCGGATCGGTTGAAGCCATTTCAAATTCAGAGATGGCATAATCAAAGAGCTCCATTTCCTTGTAGGCAATTCCAAGATGATAATGCATCTCTGAATCTTTATCAGGAGCAACTGCCTCCTTTTCTTCAGGGACCTCCTGGGTTTGGACCATGGAGGAGGGGAACAGATCAGATTTGTCGTCCACGGGTTTGAAACTTGGGGGACGGAGAAGCTCCGGGATAAAAGTCTCCACAGTCGGGGATGCCATTTTAGGCATCTCCTGAGCAATAGGAATTTCAATTCCTTTCAATGCTCTGGATGATTCCTGATCATCCGGTTTGATTTCCAAGATGATCTGATAGTAATTTTTTGCATCACCCGCAAGTCCTTCCTTAAGATAGAGGGATGCTATTTTTCGTAAGGCGTCGAGATGTTTTGAATCAATGGAAAGGACCTTTTTGTAAATGGCGATCGCCCTGAAATTAAGATCCTCTTCCGCATAGAGATCTGCCAGTTTCAGATATTCAATGACCGCCTTCTCGCCCTCACCGTTTTTATAATAGAGGTCTCCCAATTTTAAATAGAGTCGTTTATCTTTGGGATCGGCCTCGATGAGTTTTAAATACTCCTTGATGGCTTTTTTCGGCTGTCCCTTCAGGATATATTTCTGTGCAAGGTCTAAAATCTTTTCCTTATCGATTGCCAAAAGTCCCCTCTGATCATTTATATTTTATAACACTTTAGCGTTTTGAAAAAGCTTCATAAAATCCCTCCCCACCTCCCTTTGCCAAAGGGAGGTGAAATAATTTCCCCCTTTGGAAAAGGGGGATTGAGGGGGATTTGGGGGTTCACAATATTTTGATAAAATTTCTTTTTCAAAAATCTAAAGTGTTACTATATTTTTAATAAAAAACTTAATCAAAGAATGGAAAAAAGTCAAGCTTTTGTAAACCTTGGATGTATCCTTCACTTTTATGTGGTCCAATAATAAGGGCAAAGAGGCTGGTATTGTCTTTAGGTAAAGGTATTGGTTTTAAATGATCAGCCCTTGCTTATTGACCTTTCACCAAACTGGTTTCATAGCCCTAACCCCTTAACCTTGCCTAAAAGGTCATTCTCATAATTCGAGAATGATGAACCCATCATAAAACATTACTTAGA
>CAZXMB010000089.1:0-12441 GCA_964641715.1 uncultured Syntrophaceae bacterium | reverse complement strand
CGCCCCTCTGAGCCTGGTCATTCCATCCCTTCGACCCCCATTGTTTAAGATCTCAGGACAATCGCTTGACACTTTGAGCTGGTGATAATAGAATACAGCCCAATCTTCAAACGAGTGTAATCCCCTCCGAGGAGGTGACATTCATGGAGGTCATTGTCTATGGGGTGGTCAACGGCATGACCTTTGTCCTGATGGCTGTTGGTTTTTCTTTTGTATATGGCATCAGCCGATTACCCAACTTTGCTCATGGAGCTTTATATGTGGTCACAGGATTTATCACATGGAGTTTTATTAATAGTGCAGGACTTCCCTATTGGTTGAGCGTTATTTTATCTCTCCTCATCGTATCTCTGGCTGGGATGGCGATCTATCAATTCGTCATGATTCGGGTCAGAGGCATGCCCATCTCAGAGATTATTGTGTCTTTTGCCATTGCGTTAGCCATTCTTGAAGGGTTACGCCTTCAGGGAATCGGAGGTTTCAAAGGCTTTATCGGCCCGGGATATGTTTTACCCCGGTTGATTGACGGTGTGGTCGAGACACCCTGGGTGACGATCGATCTTCAGCGTCTTTTCATTATCGGTGCCGGGTTACTCCTTCTGGGCTTCATGTGGCTATTCACCCATCATCATAAGATCGGGCTCTCCCTTCGAGCCATGGCTCAACATGAAAGGGCTGCATTAATGTTGGGAATTAACTCCGATCGTATGGCCAATATCGCATTGGGCATCGGTTCAGCCCTGGCCGGGTTAGCCGCCATTGTGATTATGCCCCTGGGTAATGTCAATTGTGAATCAGGATATAGCGTTTTAACCAATGCGATTGCGGTATGTGTGATCGGAGGGCTGGGGAGCTGGGTAGGGACCATACTGGCCTCCCTTATCTTGGGCCTTGCGACCACCCTTATGTCTGCCATTGGTGGGACGATGTGGAATAATGTGCTTGTCTTCGGACTCATTATTTTGATTCTGATCATAAGACCCTCTGGCCTTTTTGGCCAGCAGAAGGAACTTGAGGAGAGAGTATAAAAACGAAAATTCAAAGCACGAAATCCGAAGCACGAAACAAATTCAAAATTTCAATTCTCAAATTTTAAAACCGTTTTGATCATTCGAATTTCGGTCATTTGGATTTGTTTCGAAATTCGATATTCGGATTTCGAATTTAAACTTGGCTTGGGTTCATGGATAAAAATCTGGTCACTGCAGAGAGACGTAAAGAGAGACTGGACCGGGGGATCAAGGCCCGGACAGAGAGGCTTTATGCCATCCAATCGTGGCGTGAGGTATCCTATCTGATAGCGCCCAGAGCAAGTTTGATCATCGGTTTACTGATCTTGCCTCTGATATTACCCGGTCTTTACTGGCAAAGGGTCTTAGCCCTGGCAGGGGTTTACGCCTTACTGGCTATCTCGTTCGACTTCCTGGCTGAAAGAGTGGGTCTGGTTTGCATCGGAGGAGCCTTTATGATCGGGGTGGGTGGCTACATCTCCGGATCCCTCAACTATTATCTTAAGTTGCCGGTTCTTCTGACGATGCCCATTGGCACATTGGGTGGCGCCCTCATCTGTACTTTGCTCTGGCTTCCCTGCCTACCCCTCCGGGGCATCTATTTTGCTGTGGTCACATTCATGTTTCCATTCTTAACCTCGAGTATCATCCTGGCGGGAAATCTTTTTGAAGGAACGGAGGGATTAAGCCCCATCGCAGGATTTCCCAATATCTGGATTGGGGTCTATCTGATGATTGTTGTCCTTCTTCTATCCATTTTCGGCTTGCGGAGACTGTGCGGTGAGGATATCGGAGTAGTATTTGCCGGCGTAAAGGACAATGATCAATCTGTCTTTGCCTGCGGAATTAATGTGACGCGGGTCAAGGTCTATGCCCTTTACATTGCCAGTGTGATCGGATGTTTTGCAGGCGCGTTTGTGGCTCATTTTTCCGGATTTGTGGGAGTATCGCTCTTTGCGGTTGACTTTTCTATCATGCCCATCTCTGCTTGCATCATGGGAGGCCCTGGAACGCTTGCAGGTCCCGCACTGGGGGCACTGATTCTCGCTCCCCTCTCCGAATTACTTCGAGGATTTGGTCAACTACGAGTGGTCCTCTACTGTCTGGTCCTCGTGGGGTTCATTTTGTTCAAACCGGAAGGTTTACTCAACTGGGCTTCACGGAAATACCATCAGATTGAACATTGGGTCAGGGTGTGAATAGATGAAAGAACAGAAAGAGACGATGCTCAGGGTCAGTAATCTGAGTAAATCCTTTGGCGGGGTAAAAGCACTTCATGACGTGAGCTTTGATCTGCTCAAGGGAGAGGTGCTTGGGGTTATCGGACCCAATGGGTCAGGGAAAACCACACTGGTCAATGCGATCACAGGCTTTGTGAAACCGGAATCGGGGGAGGTCTTTTTCAAAGAGATGAGGCTGACAAGACTTCCCCCTTATAAAATTGCAGACCTCGGGGTGGCAAGGACATTTCAGGTCGTCCGGCCCTTTCTCAGCCTGAGGTCATTCAAGAATCTCATTGTCCCGCTCTGGTCACCGAGAGCCCGTCGATTCGCAGGAAGCCGGGGGGGAGATAGAGACGCGGTTGCGATTGATCTTCTTGAAGAGGTGGGTTTTGAAAGGGATGCCTATGTCCCCTATAAGTTCGCCTCCGCGCTTCCTCTCGGTTATTTGAAACGCCTCGAACTTGCCCGTTGCCTCGCTCTCCGGCCCGAAGTCATCATCTGTGATGAGGTCTTTTCAGGGCTCAGCATGAGCGAGATCGCCAGCATCGTCCCTTTGATTGAGAGGCTGCGGATGAGAGGAGTTACTTTAATGATGATCGAGCATAGGCTGAGGGAGCTCTTCAGCGTAGCCGATAAGGTGATTGTTTTGAGCTTCGGTGAAAAGCTGGCGGAGGGAGAACCTGAGCAGGTGATGCAGGATGAGAAGGTGAAACGAGCTTACCTCGGAGAGGAAATAAAATGGTGAGCCCCATCCTTAAGATCAAAGATCTGATGCTGTTCTATGAGAATGCGCTGGCGATCAATAATGTGAACCTGACCGTTCATGAAGGGCTCATCGTTGGGATTTTCGGCTCAAACAGTGCAGGGAAGTCCTCTCTCATGTATTGCATCTCAGGGATCATATTGGATGTGAGGAAAAAAGAGGAGATGAAGGGCGGAGAGAGGATTACTCTCACAGGAGAGATAAAGTTTAAGGGAGAAGACCTCCTTACTATTGAACCAAGCGAAAGGGCAAAAAAAGGGATTATCCTCTGCCCAGAGAGGCGTCTCATCTTTCCTGAAAGTAGTGCCCTCGAAAACCTGAGAATGGGTGGTTACCTGGCCACAAAAATCCAGGCCAAGAAGACCCTGGAATATGTGTTCAACCTCTTTCCGGAGCTGGAGAAACTGAAAAGCAGGGCAGGAGGGTTTCTCAGCGGAGGTGAGCAGCAGATGCTGGCCATCGGCAGGGCGCTGATGGCACAACCCAAACTCCTTCTCCTTGATGAACCTCTCCTCGGGTTGGCCCCAGTCATTGAGATCAGGCTTGCCAAAGCGATTAAGAGCATTAAAGAGGAAACCGGGATTACGGTGGTCGTCACGGAGCAATATGCCAGACCTGTCCTCCCCATTGTCGATTATGCCTATGTTCTTGAGAATGGGGGGCTGGTGGCAGAAGGGACCGGGAGTGAACTCTTAGAAAATCCTGATGTGAAGGAAGCCTACTTCGGACTGTAATTTCCGGGTGTAAATTTTTAGAGTGAAGCTCCCCGCCTACAAGGCGGGGCTTGCGGGGCACTTGCCGGTCAAACATTCCCAGCCATTACCCGCAAATCCGTTATTTGCATTTGTTTTTTTTCTGTGTCTTATAAAAATTCAAAAATCCGCCTGGGGAAAGAATCTTATCGCCTTGACACAGTTTCGCTGGAAAATCAGAAGCATTTCCGGTCACAAGACATACCGCCTTTCCGGTAAGAGCGACTTTCAGGAATGGTTCGCCATCAGGATCAGGAAGGGATTAACGGAGCGGGAAGGAAGCCATTAGGCGGAAGGTTTCATTGGGTAAACCTTAGCTGATTTTCTTATGGATTACCTAATTGCTTTCTTTTAATTACCACTATAAATGCGATCGCATTTTTAGTGGTAATTTTTAAGAGAACCGTCCTCACCTTTCATCAATACGGTGGTTCGTGACCCCCGCCTACAATTAAGTTTCAGTGGACGGGCATGATTCGTGTCCGAAAGATTACTGCTTTCTCTGTTTTTTAAGTCTTTTTGAGACTTCATAGGAAATATGTGATTCCTCTACTAAAAACCCTATGGGGCGTTTCTTGGTTTCTGGTGGTATCATGAGTTCACGGATCGCCTCAAAAACCACCTTAAACTGAGCGTCGTACTTCTTTTCAAGTCCATTTAGTCTTTTAGAAAGATTTTTGTTTGAAGCCAGTATCTACCGAAGTCTGAAAAATGCCCGCATCATTTCAATATTGACCTGAATGGCCCTTTTGCTCCGAAGCACACTGGAAAGCATGGCCAATCCTTGTTCAGTGAACGCATCAGGAGCATACCGCCGTTCTCCCCACTGACTTGAGGTACCAAAATGGAACCTCAAATTTTCAAACTCCCCCTCGTTAAGTTGGAATATAAAATCGTCTGGAAAACGTGGTAGGTTTCCCTTCACTTCTCTGTCTTTTTTTGGGCCTTCCTGCGTTCTTCATCACGGATTTCCCGGCGCAGGAGCTTACCCACTTTTGATTTGGGAAGCATGTCCCGAAATTCGATATATCTCGGGACCTTATAGGGGGCAAGCCTTTCACGGCACCAATTGAGCAGATCGAGGGAGCTGACCCCTCTGGCATCCTCTTTTAAGACGACAATGGCTTTGATGCGCTCTCCGGTCTTCGCATCAGGCACCCCTACAACACAGGCCGCAATCACCGCAGAATGATCCTGCAGAGCGGCTTCAATCTCAGAAGCAGAGACCCGGTACCCTTTATATTTAATGATGTCTGCACCTCGGTCGACGAAATAGAGCTGGCCATCCTCACCCCGACGAGCAAAATCGCCCATCCGGTAAAAAGTCCTCCCATTCACCTTGACAAAGGATCGGGCCGTCTCTTCGGGTTTGTTCCAGTAATGTTTGAAGGTATATTCGCAGCGAACCAGAACCTCTCCGACCTCATTGATCGGGACCGGTTCTAATGTGTCCGGATCGACGATCAGGACCTCCCGGGATGGCAACGGAATTCCAATCGATTCGGGGTGGGGGTCCTTATTGAATGGAGAGGTGGTGGTGAAACCAACCTCTGTTGCTCCATAGCACTGGAAGATCGGTTTTCCAAATTTCTTCTTCCACCTTTCGTTGACCTCGGGCGGGAGTTTATCCGCACCGCATAAACAGAGTCTCAATGAGGAGCAGTCGTACATATCGACCCGGTCATGTTCGAGGATCATTCGGTAAAGCGTGGGGACACCTAAAAACAAGGTGACTTTATACCTTTGGATGGTATCTAAAATAGCATCCACATCAGGGATGGGCATCAACATCAATGGATTGCCCTTTGTCAGCCCCCAGGCCATGGTCATGCCCTGGGCCATTTCATGAAAGAGCGGGTTGATCATGATAAATCGATCTTCCCCTCCCTCACCCACAAACCCCTCGCTGATCTGGCGGACCTCGCTGACGAAACTGACCACTGCCGTATGGTTGGTCGGAACACCTTTCGGAAAGCCGGTGGTCCCGCCGGTATAGAGCAAACGGCTGAGATCTGCCCTTGGATTGATTTCCACTTTCGGAGGATCAGGCGAGGATTCTTTAATGAGGTCTTTAAAGAAATGGACATTTTTATCTTTTTCGACGACGCCGTGGGGGATTTTGTCAAAGATAGCCCCTACTGCCCGTTTCCACAAGGGGAGGAGATCTGCATAATTGGTGACGATGATCCCTCTCAGGCAGGTATTTGGAAAGACCTCCTTCACATAACCAAAATTGGTATCCTGACAGAGGATGTAGATGGCATTAGCATCATTGATCAGATATTCGATTTCGAAAGGGGTATAAATCGGAGAGACAGGCACAGGGGTAGCACCGATCTTCATTATCCCAAAGAACCCGGCGATAAATTGAGGGGAGTTAGGAATGTAGAGCATGACCCGATCACCATGGCTTACCCCCAAGGTGTATAATGCCCTGGCAAATCGGTCGATGAGTTCATTCAATTCAGCATAAGACCATGTCTTTCCCAGGTAGATGATGGCGGGCCGATCCGGATATTTCTCACATATGCGTTCAATTGCCGCAAAGACCGGCTCATCGTAAATTGTCTTTTCATATTGGCCCACCTGGCCATAGATTAATTCATCAAAGGTCACACACTCTCCTTTAGACGGGATTGCTTAGAAGATAAAGTCTCTGGATTAGGGCCAGGGCAAGGGTGCCGGTTTCGTCTATAGGTCAGGGTGATAGGTTTTAAATGATTAGCCCTAACCCATTGACCTTTCATCAAACTGGCATCGTAACCTTAACCTGAAGACCGTTTTTCAAAGACTCTATTTTACAGATTTCACCCAGGGCGGAAGCTTATACTCCCCGCTGGCAATTTCCTTAGGCCAGATGCAGACCCTCTTTCCGTCCTGCCACTGCAGAAGTTGTCCTAATAACATCTCCTTTGGGTTGTTTCCATAGACGGCCTGGTGGTTTGTCTTATCGAATTTCAATCTCCCACCTGCTGTGACCATATCTGTTTGTTCGATGGCAGTGACAAGGGTATCCACATCCAATGAGCCAGTCCGCTCGATTGCATCTTTGAGCAGATAAAGAACCGTATAGCTTGGGACATTGCCAGTTCCACGGGGTTCATCTCCCCATCTTTTCTTAAAGGCGTTAAAGTAAGGCTCTGTCAGTGGGGTTATCTTCTGGCCGGGAAGCGTTCCCCCTTCACCGGCAAACTCAACGAGGTAAGCCACTTTCCCGCCCGTCTGCTTCCACATCACAGGATCTTCTGTCGGGCCTACAAACCCGATTGGAGCGGCGGGTACTTTCATATCCTGCCACTGATTAATCATGGAGAGTGCCTCCGGCGTATGATCCCAAATAAAGAGGACCTGTGCCCCGGATTTTCTGACATCGCGGAGCATCATTGAAAAGTCTGTGGTTGCAAGAGGGTGGATATCTTTGCCGGCAATAGTCCAGCCGTCTGGAACCGCCATCTTTTCAATCACGGCAGCAGCTGCCTTACAGTGAGCGGCTTCGGCGATGGTGATATACATCTTATTGAAACCATATTTTTCTTTTAAATTTTTCAATAAAGAATAGACCTTTGGCATCCAATAGGCCACATTCCCGCTTAGCCTGAAAGAGTATTTATAATTGGCAATATTCTTTCCTGTCTTTGCATGCCAACCAGGAGTCCAGCAACCGATGTTCACGATGCTCATCACCTTATATTTTGGAAAGAGATCCAGGGCAGCGAGACAGCATTCTGACATGGTTGGCCCGCCCGCAAGGATCTTGACCTTCTTATCCAAAATCAGCTTTTCGAATGCTAAAAGAACCTCGCTTGTGGGGACCCCCGGCTCTTCATCCCGGGTATCTACGATTTCGAGCCTGATGGGTCTTTTCACCGAACCTAATTTAATTCCACCGGCGGCATTGATCTGTTCCATTGCCAGGATCATTGACCTCTCCCCATTCTGGCCATACGTGGAGGCCCTCGGGATGGGAGCTCCGATCACAATGGGCTCGGCTGTTTGTGACACGACATCACCTGGATTGCTCAACAAGCCACACATCAAGAAACCCAATAAAAATAAGAAACTCCTCTTCTTCATGGTTTTGACCTCCTTCCTTTAATATTTATGAATTTGGCTTGATTAGGTTTTGCGGGTAGTGGAGATAATATAGAATGATTTAGGCAATGTCAATATGGTTTGAAGTTTGACCGTCCATGGGACATTAAAGTTTGACTTGTCATTGCGTCATATGATATGAATCTATCCGTTCGAAGAGATAGACAGGAGATTGTAGAATGCTGGAGATACAAAACCTCATGGTCTTTTACGAGAATGCGCTGGCGATCAATAATATCAATATCCGGTGCCAAGGGGGGAAGGTGACAGGCATCTTCGGTGCCAATAGCGCAGGCAAGTCTACGCTGATGTATACCATCTCAGGGATCATACTTGACGTGAAGAAGAAAGAAGAGATGAAGGGAGGGGAGAGGATTACCGTCCTTGGCCATATTACTTTTGAGGGAATGGATATTACTTATATGAAGCCAAGTGAAAGGGCCAAAAAAGGGATTATCCTCTGCCCCGAGAGACGAAGAATCTTTGCGGAGAGCAGTACTCTGGAAAACCTTAAGATCGGTGGCTACCTGGCAAACAAAGCCCAGTCCAAAAAGACACTCGACTATGTCTTTACCATCTTCCCGGCCCTGAAAAAACTGAAAAAGAGGGAAGGGGGATTTCTCAGCGGAGGAGAGCAACAGATGTTAGCCATCGGAAGGGCATTGATGGCGCAACCGAAATTACTCCTGCTTGATGAGCCTTTACTGGGGCTGAGCCCTCTGATGGAGGCCATGCTTGCCCGATCCATCCATGATATTAATCTCCAGACGGGGATCACGATCCTCATTTCGGAACAGTATGCCCGTCCCATTTTACCGATCATCGATCACGGGTATATTCTTGAGAACGGTGGAGCCGTTTTAGAAGGAAGTTCGAAGGAACTGCTGGAAAACCCCGATGTGAAGTCCGCTTATTTTGGGTTGTAATTATCTCTTCTCTTTTGTGGTTTTTCTTCGCTCCTCGTCCCGGATTTCACGTCTCAGAAGTTTTCCGACTTTGGATTTGGGGAGCATGTCGCGAAATTCGATATATTGCGGAATTTTATAAGGGGCAAGCCTCTCCCTGCACCATTTGATCAATTCCGAGGCATCCACTCCCCTCGCATCTTCCTTGAGGACCACAATGGCTTTGATGCGTTCCCCTACTTTGGGATCCGGAACGCCTACGACACAGGCTCCGATGACGGTAGGATGATCCTGGAGCACAGCCTCAATCTCTGAGGCAGAAACACGATAGGCTTTATATTTGATGATATCTGCCGATCTCTCGACATAATAGATGTCTCCCGTTTCGCCCTGTCTGACAAAATCTCCCATCCGATAATAGATTTTACCCTCGAGTTCAACATAGGAGCGCCGGGTTTCCTCAGGTTTGTTCCAGTAATGTTTTACAGTATAGTCCGAGGTGACCAGGAGCTCACCCGTCTCACCGGGAGGGACCGGCTCCAGGGTATCAGGATCAACGACTTTACACTGTCTGGTTTTTAGAGGGTGTCCGATGGAACTGAGTTGCGGTTCTTGACCCAGCCGGCTGTAAGTGACATGACCTGCTTCCGTGGACCCGTAGACCTGATAGATGGAAATCCCGAGATATTCCTTCCATCTCTTAAAGACCTCAATGGGGAGGACATCTCCTCCACAATAGCAATAACGAAGAGAGCTCAGATCATATTGGTCTAAACGGTCATTCTCAAGGATCATCCGATAGAGAGCAGGAACTCCCAGCACCCAACTCGCCCGATATTTTTCAATAGCCCGTAAAATGGCATCCACCTGGGGAACCGGCATGATGATCGTGGTGTTGCCAAAATTAAGACCGATCGCCGTAAAGAATCCCAGAGCCATGATGTGAAAAAGAGGATTGATGGCAATATAGATATCGTTTCCCTCCTCAATATATCCTCCGGCCACATCCTCCATCACATCCCTGACATAGGAAGTCATGCCCACATGATTACCGGGTACCCCTTTAGGGAAACCCGTTGTCCCCCCGGTATAGAGGATATAGGAGAGGTCTTTCCAGGGATCAATCTCCACATTCAGTTTCTCAGGCGCCTGTTTGATCAATTCCCTGAAAAAGTGGACATTTTCCCCCTTCTTGACCGTTCCATTGGGGATCTTATCAAAAAGGAAACCGACCATGCGTTTCCAGAAAGGAAGTAGGTCCACCAGATTGGTTACGATAATCCTTTTCAAGGGGGTCTTTGAGAATATCTCCCTGACATAACCAAAATTGGTGTCGAGGCAGATGATCGTTTCCGCACCGGAGTCATTGAGCATATATTCAATTTCAAAAGAGGTGTAGATCGGAGCGACGGGGACAACCACCCCTCCAATCTTTTGAATTCCGAAGAAGGAGATGACCCATTGGACGGAGTTGGTGAGGTAGAGCATCACCTTGTCCCCTTTGCGGACCCCCAATCGACTCAGAGCGGTGGCGAACCGTTCAATGAGGTCATGCAGTCTATGATAGGTGAATTTTTCCCCCAGATAGATGATGGCCGGCCGATCCGGATACTTTTCGCACATCCTTTCAAACTGGGTGAATGTGAGTTCAGCCTCCATCGTGTTGTTTTTTACTCTATTCATGAGCAAGGTTTTCCATTCCCAAAAGGAATTCCATAGAGAAGGGTTTCAGGATTCGAGGGTTCAAGGGTTCAAGTCTTAAGTTTTATATTAAAAATCACTCGACCCCTTGAATCCATGAACCCCTGAACCCTATTTTTCATTAGGCTTCAAATGTATAATCGAGTAACTTCTCCGATCCGAGATAGGCTTCTTTGACCTTCTCATTGGCCATCACTTCTTCCGGAATCCCCTCCGTCAATTTTTCTCCGAAGTTCAAGACCATGACCCGATTGGCCACACGGAAGAGTTCCCTCAGACGATGCTCGATCATTACCAGCGTAATTCCATCCATCTGTAACTTCTCAATGAGGGGAACCATGCTGGCGATCTCGCTCATGCTGAGCCCTGAGAAGACCTCATCACAGAGGATGATGTCAGGTCTCAGGGCAAGGCATCTCGCCAATTCAAGGCGTTTCAAATAGCCGGTGGGAAGGCTCGAAGCCAGTTTATAGGGGACAAAAGAGTCCCTCTCAAACCCGATTTCTTCCAGGATGTCAATACTCACCGTGCCACGGTCCCCGAGTTTTCCCCCTCCCCGCCAACCGCCTTTTCGCCTGGCCCTCGGGGAGAAAAGGGGAATGATGAGGTTCTTGTAAGCGGGAAGACTGTAGTAGGGCCTCATAATCTGAAAGGTACGTGTGATTCCGAGATTGGCAATCTGATTGGGTGCCTGGTTAGTGATCTCTTTGCCCCGATAAAAAACCTTCCCGGAATCCATCTTGATGAAACCGGTAATGCAATTAATCAGGGTCGTCTTCCCGGAGCCATTGGGGCCAATGATTCCGAAGATGTCGCCTTCTTTTACACTGAAATTGACCTGGGTTAGCGCCTGGACGCCGCCAAAGGATTTGGATACGCTGATCGCCTGAAGGATTGGTTCTTCACTCATACCTTCACCCATCTTTCGAATTGATGGTACTTTCGCTGGGCATAGACCATAATCCCCTCACTTCGGAACATAATGAAGGCCATCAGGATCAGGGAATAGAATACAATTCTCAGCGTTCCAAACTCCCTCAGCCATTCCGAGATGGGAACCAGAAAGAAACAGCCCAGTAAAGGACCGACTAATGTCCCCCCTCCGCCGATCACGGTGGCGGCAATCGGGATCACGGAGAAATCAAGAGCGAACTGGGATATTCCTGACCACATATAGATATGGGAAAGATAGGCTCCTCCAAGAGAACCCAGTCCTGATGCAATGAACACGGCAATGGCCTTGTAGAGGGTGATGCTTAATCCCGAAGCCCTCACCGCCTGATCATTATCCTTGACTCCCCGAAAGACAAGGCCAATGTCTTCGTTCACCAATCTCCTCAGGCCGAAGAGGGCGAAGATGACGATAAGGATAATGAGATATTGCTCAACCCATCTGTTGGGAAAACCGGCCACCCCGAGGATGCCATCCGTCCCACCGAAAATATTTAATGCCTCAATGATTCTCATCAGAGCCAGAGGGTACATCAGGGTCACAATAGCAAAGTAGACCCCCCGAAGGGGGAGGGCGGGCAGAAGAAGAAGAGTGCAGATAAGTGCTCCACCGACCGTGGCCAAGGGGAGGGTTAAGGTAACGGGCAGTCCTAAAGATGTATTGAGCAGGGCTGCCGTATATCCACCCACTCCGATGAAAAAAGCTCCTCCCAGGGAGACCAGCCCGACGAAATGGGCTAAGAAATCAAACCCGAGGGCGAGCAGGGCATAGATCGCCGCAATGGAGACAACCCGCTTCCAATAAAGGGAGGTGATAAGAATTGGGAGGAGAAGGAGTCCGGCGATTAAAATCAGTCTCGGGAGGAAAAGGTAGATAACCTCCTGCAAAGAAGAGACGGCATAGATCCCTTCGGTTCGGACTTTGATGCCCCGATCCAGTCTCTCTTTACGTCTCTCTCCAGTGACCAGATTTTTATCCATGAACCCAACCAAGTTTAAATTCGAAATCCGAATATCGAATTTCGAAACAAATCCAAATGACCG
>CAZXMB010000088.1:0-12468 GCA_964641715.1 uncultured Syntrophaceae bacterium | reverse complement strand
TCCAGTCCCCCCTTTTCCACTGGCAATCGAAATGATCATCTGGATTTTCCCTTATCCATGCATCTTAAAAAATCGCTTGGTAATTTTTTGAAGCACAATTTGCATACTATCCATTTAGAGCCTCAAATCCTCTCTCACCCTCTTGCGTGGTCCTCCATCCCTGGCAGTAGTCCAATCCTTGATCGGGATGATTTCCTCATATCGATCCAACTGTCCGAGCTCCTTTAACCGATCGATGATGAGCTGCCAGCCACAGTCAGTCTCCCTGTCCACCTCACACTTCCCATTCGTCGATCCACCGCAGGGACCATTGAGCAAACTCTTGGCACATCTGGCAATGGGACAGATCCCTCCGGTCTTATCCAGGATGCAGGTCCCGCAACCTTGACACCGCTCAGCCCAAACTCCCTGTTCCAGTGTCACTCCTAAAAAAGTTGTATTCACAGCCGGTAACACCGGCTTCGTCCGATACTTTTCCGCTAAATATTGAACCCCTGCACCACATGCCATCGACAAGATCGCTTCATAATCTCCCACAAAGGGACGGACCTGATCAATGTATTCAGGGTCACACTGACGCTCAAGGGTATGCTCCCGAACCTCTATCTCTTCTCCATCCTTTGCACGGAAGAGCCTCAACTCCGATGCTAGTACTCCAACTTCTCTTTCTCCGCCAACAGCACAGACGGTTACACATTCGTTACAGCCAAGAAGGAGAATCTTTTTGTAGGGCTTGATCATCTGCAGGATCTCATCAAGTGATTTGCGATTTGCTACAATCATCAAGGCCTCTATTTATAATTGGTCAGTCGCAACATTCTCGTAATAGCAACGATGCTCATACATCCGATATCGGATTGCCCCTGTTTTTGTAAGATGATCCAAGTGTTTCACAACTTCATCGATACAGAGTCCAAGAGCTTTAGAAATATCTTCCGTTGTACAAGGTCTTCTCTTAATCAAGTTAAGAATCTCTGTATCCTTTACGGAGTTAAATTCTTCTCCCAAGGGAGCGGCAAATTCGGAGATAATCTCTGCCTTGTCTCCTAGTCTTTCTCTTATCTCCTCCAGTTGAGCCAGGGTTAAGGGGAAAACAAAATCTTCAGCAGGGGGTCTGACCGGAGTGTTTAATTGAATCCTATCAGGATCGATTCTCTCGATAACCTCTTTGAGTTTTTCGATTTCTTTTTTACCGTCATTGACACCCCGGCAAAAGAGAATTTCCAGCCAAATTTGACCTCGATATTGTCCTCGAAATTGAATGAGGCCAGAAATGATTTTCTCAATTCCTAAGGATGGGACGGGTCTGTTTATGTATTCAAAAAGGGCTGGAGTGATTGCATCAAGGGATGGGAGGACGACATCGGCTTCCGAGAGATCTCTCCTCACTTCCTCCGAGGATAGAAGAGAGCTATTGGTTAAGATGGCTACCGGAGTGGAGGTGATGTCTTTGATCCTTCGGATTATTTCTCCAATGTCGGTATTTAATGTCGGCTCCCCAGAGCCAGACAGGGTTATGTAATCCGGCTTTTTATCCAAACCGGATAGATAGAGTTCCAATTCCCCCTGGATCTCTTCTGGAGAAACATAAGATTGCCGAGATACGGTCTTATGAGTTGTCCTTCCCAAATCGCAATAGATGCAATCAAAGGTGCAGGTTTTATATGGGACAAGATCAACTCCCAAGGATCTCCCCAATCTCCTTGAGGGCACTGGGCCAAAGATATATTTCTGTTCGCCTGAAGACTTAACCATTCAAGTGCTCCAGAATGGCCTGTAAGACTCCGCCGGAAATTGTTCTGGCCTTATCCGAGATCGTATAGCAATGGGCCTTAATTCCCCGCGGATCGATGTCACCCAACTTCATCCCCTTCCAGACCTCAGTTCCGTCCCTTAGCAAACCTCTAATGACACCCGCAATCCTGGATCGCACTGCAGCATTCCCTACCATCCCCACCTTTTCATTCGCCTGTACACCATCACCGATCTTTTTTAAGCCTTTGAAATCCCCAGCCCTTGGAGCCCGTATTACTCTTTCCTCTGTATAGCCAGCGATGGAGCCCGGAATTCCCGTATTCGGCTCAGCCTCCCCGTTTGAAATGATTCTTCCCAGATCGTGACCTCGGTTTGTCTCGATAACCAGATGGACATCCTTCCCTGCATGGAATCCGGGGCCAAGGCCGATGACCAGAGGGGCATCCGTGATCTTTGTGCCTAGATTCTTTTTGGACAGAGTGGCATCAATAAGAACATCGGGTGTTAAATAGTCTTTGACTTTCGCATCCGGATCTATCAGGATGGGAATCTTCCCATCTCTCCACACTTCTGAGATATGATCTGCTGACTCAACCCTTTTTGCAGTTATTCCCTCCACTTCCTTCTCTGAGTCGAAGATCGCCTCTGAAAATGACACTTCTCTTCTTACGGCTTGAGGATTCGAAGTTTCAGTTATACAAACCTTAAAATGGCAGGAGGCAAGTCGATGGGCAACTCCTGAGGCCATCTCTCCTGCCCCTCTGATTAGAATCACCAGGTCATTAAGTCTTTTACCCATGCCTATCAATGCTCAGTTTTCTCAAATTCTTGAAGCAATCTCTTCGGATCGACGCCAAACAGAATACAAGCCATCCCGAGCGTCTGGATTTTAAAGCCTGGTCTTTTCAGGCAATGCCCACCAAAATGTCTTTGCATGATTTCAGACATCTGGGGATATTCTCTTAGAATGTTCCCGATCAATTTATTTTCTAAAGAGGAACCCTTAAACAAGAACGACATCATTTCTTCGCCCCTTGATTAACCATTCTTTTCATGGTCCTATATTTGGCCTCTGCACTTGCCACCCTCCTCCCATCCACCAAAGCCTTCCCTTCGACAATGAACATTTTATGGAATTGATTAACAATCCTCGCTTCCAATTTCACATTTGTCCCTGTTCGAATGGGGATAGAATATTTGATCGACAACCTTCCCGTGAGGGCAGGGATATCCTCCATTAAGAGGCAGTGGGTCATCGCAGAATCCAACAGAGTAGCTATAATTCCTCCGTGAATGATACCCGAATAGCCTTCGTACTTCGGGTCTGCAAAGAAACTTCCGAAGACAGCCCCATCCTCATTTTTATAAAATTTGAGCCCTAAACCTATTCCGTCATTTGAACCACAGGCAAAACAATTTTTGTGGAGATTGACTTCTCCCTGCCTTCCCTGCCCATTCACCATTTCATTCATGGATTTCCTCATTTTTTAAACCAATTCCGCTTTCTTATCGCATAAGCTATTTTCTTACCATCGGGGAACCGCATTTTGGGCATTTCACAAAGTAGCACGGCGCTCCTGCTTCATGAGGAGTAGTCGTTCCGCACTTTGGACACATACATTCTCCCCCAGGACCTGCACCGGCTCTGGAACCGCCCATTCTTCCCCTGCGAGATCCACCCATTCCTGCACCTCTTCCAGAACCCGGTCCGCCACCCCAAGGAGGGCCTGTTCCGTTACCTCTTGGCATACTAATGACCTCCTTTTGTTCCTAAACTTTCTATCAAGTTCTCCAGGAAAACCTTCCACTGTTCATCTTTGCTAAAGTTGGGAAGAGAGAAATCAGCATGGGGATAATAGTATTTGCACAAGGTCATTGTCTTCAGATGGGGAGCAAAATGCTTGAGAACAGAAAGTCCCTGCTCCCCAAGATCGGTTCTAAAACCGAAAAAAATCACAAGGTCATGGTTCCCTTCTTTCCTCACACCTTTCCACTCTGGGTCTTTCAAGGCATTGATAATCTCAACGATGTCGTAGACACTGTCAGGTTTTACCCCCAATTCCACCATCTTTGATTTAACGGTTGCAGTCGCACAGGTGGGGATATTTTTGGCCTTTGCAATGTCCAGAGCATATTCGAGAAGCAATCTTCCACCCAGGGTCAATTTAAGCAAACGTGGGCCGAGGACAAGGAGGGGTCTCTGTGCCTTCGTGATTTGTTTGGTATATTCTGCGGGATCTTCCACCAGCCTCGCTGTCCTCGTTCCTGTCAGGATATTCACTCTATGATATGGCATTAATAGTGCTAATTGACTCATGGGACTTCTCTCCTCTGTTTAGTGTATTACCGAATCTACTGGAACCTTAGTAGGGTAAGTTCCAATCAGGGTTGGAAGTCCGACAGGTTCCTTTGGCTTCCAGCCGATCTCTGTCAAATAAGCCTTGACTTCTTTTTTATAAACCAGTGGGATATCAGCATCTCTCCTGACAAAAAGGGGGAGATCTTCAGGGAGACCCCCACCCATGTACTTTTTATAAAGCGAGATATAGTGATTCAGTTTGATCGCCCTTCCCTGAGGCGTATCATTCTTCCGGATGCACAGTTTGGGGATCATCACCATTGCCTTCTCTTTTGTCTCACAGACATAAGCGAGATGCTCGGGGGATGGTTCATTGGTTTCTACAATCTGCTTTTTCCTTGCGTCCATGACCTTCCACTCATCTTCTTCCTTTCTCGATAGGTAGAGTCTTCGATATTTTGAAGAGTGGGGACCAAGGATGACCGGAACACCCAATCGATTGAAACCTGTAGCAATGGATGCTGCCTTCTGAGACATTGCTCCCCAGGCGACACCACAGGCACCAACTCTATTGAGGACATAGTCAGCCATGACTTCATAATTTGCTCTTAGAGGCAAAGCAGCAAAGATATTGGCGATCTTTATGGCTGCACCAGAAATGTGGCTATTAGCCACACAGGAGCCAATATTGACCACTCCTCCTGCATCAAAATCAGGAGGATACTTCTCGTATACTGTCTTCCCATCTGCATCCTTCCACATACCAGCCACCATGGCAGAGCAACCGGTGAGAACAACGATGTATTTTCTTCGTGCAAACTCATCCACAATCTCAGCGATATCTCGTATATCAGGGAAGTTGGAGCAACCAACAAGAGCGATAACTCCCGGGATAGTCCCAAGCGTAATGGGGGCTCCCACATTTCTTATTTCAGTATCCATGACCGGACCACGACCTGCCCTCATCTTCCAGGTCTCTTTGCTTGCTCCGACTTGCATGATCTTAAAGATGGGAATGTTTCGAGGGCATTCCTCCTCGCATTTACCGCAACCGATGCACTGATTGAATATTTCTTTAATCCCATCGAAATTACCTTTGGCTACCTGACTTACACCGCTTCCGATGTCGAAAAGGTTGGGACATACCTGCTCACACATACCACAAAGACTGCACCTTTTTGCCAGTTCCATTGCCTCCTGTTCTGTCAGCCACTCCTTTCTTCTCTCAGGCGCAATGGCCATGGCGACTTTCACAGCAACCTCAGCCGCCTTTTTCGGATCGAGGATGGCAAAATGCTTCTTCTCTCCCACCATTTTCTTAACGATCTCGTCGCTGTTCATGTCGGTAGCATCTTCCAGCCCATACATTGCCTTGTCCAGAGCAGCAATCAGTGCAGAGCCAACTTTCGTTGCCTCAATAGGGATATCGGTTCGAATGCATTGTTCATCGGTCATGATCACATCAGCGATACCGCTTCTGATAAAAAAGAGTTGACGGGAAAGGGGACCAATCACCTTTGCCCTTTCCGAATACCGGGTGGTCTCTATGGCCGTGCAGCACACCCCGCATAACTCAACTTTGTCGTAAAGATTATTCTCCTGCAGGTAATCCACCACCACCGTTGAGGTAGCGGGGTTATGTCCTGCAAAAAGGATTATGGGCTTTGTCTTATCTACAGAACTCCAACCCAGATCTACAAGAGGTGTATTGGCAACGGATGTGGGATAATTAAATCCAACAATCTGTGCGATATCAGCAACTTCCATACCCACATGGTCAAGCATACCAGCGTGGAGTGCCTTCGATTCGTAATCCAGATAGCTTCCCTCCTGTCCCATATGGGTCGAATCGAGAAGATGAGCAATTTCTTTGTAGACATATTCTATAGCTGTTTGGAGGTCACCCAGTGTCTCTGGCTTCAAACCGAGAACGGTCCTTATATTGGGGGCCTCGAGATCGATAAAAGTACCAAGATCTATCTTTTTGTCTTTCCCATGTTTTTCAATCAAGATTTCTAAGATATGGCCAGCGTGAGCGGCATGGGCTGAACATCCCATGAGGCAAGCCAAAAGCACAATTCTTGCCTGTTGCGTGGCAATATCGATCCCGCATGCTCCTCTCCGGTCCTCCGTAAGATCGCATTTACCATAAGTGCAAAAGCAACATAGATCACAGAACGGAGCATACCAGGGTTTGTATATCTTTAGGAGTCTCATGTCCCAGCTTCTGAGATCGGGAATCTCTGGCATGGGTGTATGACCGACTGGTTCCCAGGGGATTTCTGCCTTGATCTTTTGATGAATCTCCTCCAATTTTTTTGTCAGCTCTTTTATCTCTGCCATGTTCCGTTCCGGTCCTTTCTAACGTTTCGCTTCGTGACCTCAAAATCTCATGATGCCATAGATAAACATATTCCTATCCGCTCGTTTCCAGCATTCTTCACCGAAAGGGTCTAATGTGAGTAAAGGGGATCAACCTTTTTATAAAGGTTGATCCCCACTGGTTCCATCGAGGCCCCCATGCAACCACTTTTTTTTACCACCAACGACGGAACCCTCGCCCACCGCCAAACACTCTGCCACGTCCACCACCCCACGGAAGCCCTCCACGGCCTGCACCAAAGATGGGCCCATAAAAAGGCCTTCCATAAAATGGATAAACACCTGGGGTTGGATAATAAGGGGCCCGCATGCCATACCCGTATGGACTGTAGCCTCTATATGGCATAGCGCAGAAACCCCTGCCTCCTCCGGTCATTGGACCCTGACCCATTGGTCCAGTTCCATCAAATCCTGGCATGACAAACACCTCCTTTCACTTCTTTAGTTCTTCGAGCCTCTTTTCAATCTGGCTCAACTCATCACGAAGGTATTTGGATTCTTCTTCGAGAAACCGAATCTCTTCTTCTTTTGTTGGAGGCCCCCATGGTGGAACTGGCGCTCCGTACCACCCGGGATGCCAACACCACCCTCGACCGTACCCATAAGGACGGTATCCCCATCCTGCTGGTCCCATTCCGTATGGCATAATGACCCCCCCTTTCTCCATTAGGTAAGTAGTAAGTTGTCAGTAGCAAGTTGTGTTCTAAAAACCTCTGCGGCCACCCATGCCGCGGCCTCCTCCCATACCGAAGTGGGGAGGAACCGTTGCTCCGATAGCTTCGCGGAGACTTCCCGCTCGATAGCCCTCAATAACATCCTTGACCGTCCCACCAGGTACCAGATAGACCTTAATCCCCGAAGCTGAAAGGGCAGATGCCGCATTGGGTCCAAGATTGCCAGTAATTAGGACGGTCGCTCCTCTCTGAACAATAAGTTGTGCGGCCTGAACCCCTGCACCTCCCATGGCCATTAATCCTTCATTCTCTGAGGCTTCAAACTCCATGGTTTCAGGATCAACAAAGATAAAATACTGGCATCTTCCGAACCTCGGATCGATCTGGCAATTAAGGTCTTTTCCTGTTGCGCTGACAGCAATTTTCATCGCCCTTCCTCCTCGCATCCATGATCATGCCCGTGATGCTCACAGGCAACGACACCTTCAATTTCTCCCCTGAGATAGGCCTCGACAATATCCCTCACTTTTCCCTGGACTCCTGTAGCTACGTCAATCCCAAATTGGGTAAAAAAGTCGATTGCCCTCGGCCCCATTCCGCCCGCAATCATCACATTTGCTTTTTGTGAATGGATAAACTGAGGGATAACCCCGGGTTGATGATTTGGAAAGTAAGGGTTCTTCAGTACCTCAAAACCCAGTATCCGGTCTCCTTCCACATTCACAAAGGTATAGAAAGGACACCTTCCGAAATGGGCACTGAGAGATCCCTCAAGACCGGAACTATCTTCAGAAGCCAATGCAATTCTCTTCATCTCTTTACCTCCTGTTGCTTAAAATGGTATGGAAATTTCTCCTTCTCCAAGTTTCTTTCTGTCTCCTTGAACCCCACATACTCCTTACAGCGATGGGCTATTTCCTTAAAGGCACTGGTTGCCTCAAAATTTGGATGAGCCATTACAAAGGGCATCCCCCTGTCACAATCGGTGACCATTTCTGGATCGATAGGGATTCTACCCAGGAACGGAACCCTCATATCCCGTGCTGCCTTTTCACCGCCGCCTTTCTTAAAGAGGGAAATCTCTTTCTTACAGTGAGGGCAAATCAGTCCGCTCATGTTCTCAACAATCCCAATCACCGGGATGCTGAGTATTCGACTGAAGGTAACCGCCTTCCGAGAATCAAGAAGAGCAACATCTTGGGGAGTGGTTACGATAATAGAACCATCCACATTCTTAATGAGATGGGCTACACTCAGCGGCTCATCGCCAGTTCCAGGAGGAAGATCAACAATGAGAAAATCAAGGGGGCCCCACTCTACTTCTCCTAAAAATTGGCTAATCGCATTATGTTTGATAGGTCCTCTCCAGACCACTGGGTCATCCCGATCTCCGATGAAAAAGGCCATGGAAATGACCTTTAAATTCGGGAAGACCTCCACGGGAATCATTCCCATTCCGGATCCGATCACATGTTGCGACTCAATTCCAAGCATCTTTGGAATGTTGGGGCCATGAATGTCGGCATCCAAGAGCCCAACATCTAGCCCATCTCTTGATAGAGCGACAGCTAAATTCGTCGAGACCGTGCTCTTCCCCACGCCTCCTTTCCCGCTCATCACCATGATCCGATGCTTGATATGGGAGAGTTTTGACTTCAATCTTTCCTGGGCATGAGCCTCCTTCTCCTGCTGACTGCAAGAACTAGTTTGATCACACGTTTCACAGGTCGAATCTTTTTCACATTTTTCTTTCGTCATCAATGTTCCTCCTTCTATGAAAGCCTCTTTTCCAACCACAAAAGCCTCTTCCTCCTCTCCTTTCACAACAAAAGCCTGGCCGAAGCCTTCCTCTCATGAAAAGATCAAAGACGACCTCGGCATCTCCTATGACATCCTGGACAACATCAATACCTCTGCTTCCAAGCTGATTCCGAGAAAGACCATCAATTCCGCCGCAGATGATTTTATGCACCCCATTTGAAGTGAGCTGTTCCAGTCGCTGAGGAAGATTAAGGTTTGCAGTAGAAAGCTTTTCCTTCCTTACGACCTTACCCCTCTCAACTTCGATTACCCATATCTCGGGAGAGAAGTCGAAGCGCGGGGAAATCCGGTTTCCAAAAATTGGAATGGCAATTTTCATACTATGGATTCTAATGAGCAAAAGGAGTGCCAAGGAAGGAAGAGACAGAAAAGGACTGTAATTTAAATGAGTTACATTATTTAGAAATGAAAAGGGAGTTTGGAAGGGGTGAAAATCAGTGTTTCATATTTGAGACTTATGAAACATATTAGTTTCATAAGTGATACTGCTTATGCCAGCCCAAATCGCCTTATCTTTCTCCAGAGCGTCGCCCTGCTGATGCCTAATTCCTGGGCTGCCTTGACCCTGTTACCCATGTTTTTTTCCAAAGTCCTTTTCACTATTTCAGCTTCGGCTTTCTCAAGAGGGTGTTTCTCTTTTAGCGACACGAATGAATCTGTTTCTTCTTGTCTCATCGTCAGCTCCTTGGGAAGGCAGTCTACATCGATCTTGCTCCCTCCACAGAGGACAAAGGCATGTTCAATGATGTTTTCGAGTTCTCTGACGTTTCCTGGAAAGTCATGCTTCAATAGCACTCGTAAAGCCCGATCGGATACTCCCAAGATCTGTTTTCCCATTTTGACATTAAACTTCTGAATAAAGGCATCAATGAGCAAAGGGATATCTTCCCTTCTCTTAGAAAGAGGAGGGAGTTCAATCTTTACGACATTAAGTCGATAAAAAAGGTCATCTCTAAATTTTCCTTCACTCACCATTCTTGAGAGGTCCTTATTGGTTGCCGCAATGATCCGTACGTCTGTCTTTCTGGGACTGGTCGATCCTAAGGGTTCGTATTCTTTCTCCTGAAGCACCCGGAGCAGTTTTACCTGAAGGGAAGGGGACATATCACCTACTTCATCCAGAAAAATCGTCCCTCCATTAGCGAGGGCAAATCTCCCCGGTTTGTCCTTCTTTGCATCCGTAAAAGCCCCTTTAACGTATCCAAAGAGTTCTGATTCGAGCAGGGTATCCGGAAGAGCGCCACAATTCACTTTGATAAAAGGTTTTTCCTTTCTCCCGCTCAGATTGTGAATCGCTTTTGCGAAAAGCTCTTTGCCCGTTCCGCTGGCCCCTTGAATGAGGACTGTGCTATCGCTTTCCGAGATGTTTGGAAGGATATTGAAAATCTCATGAATCCGGTGGTTTTTACTGATGATGTCACCAAGCGTATATTTCTGGGAAAGTTCCTTTTTGAGTTCTTCAATTGCGGAGAGGTCCCTGAAAGTCTCAACACCTCCAATGATCTGTCCCCGTTCATTCTTCAATACGGCCGTGCTAATACTGATAGGGACCTTTTGTCCCCCTTTCTTCAAAATGGTGGCAGGGAGATTAATGATTTCTTTCTTTGTCTTGAGGGTCTCTTTCAGGGCACATCGGGACTGGCAGATATCCGCCCTGAAGATTTCAAAACAGTGATGGCCGATGGCCTCCCTGCTTAAAAACCCGGTGATCGCCTCAGCTGCTTTGTTCATGAAAGTAATCTTACCATCATTGTCGGTGGTGAAAACACCATCAGCAATGCTATTGAGAATTACAATAAAAAATTTATCGGGTTCTCTTTTTTTCACATTTTTCATCATACCATAAGAACATTTTAACTTAAAGGTCTAACGCTTCCACCTCCCCCATGAGATGTCGATTTTCTTTTTGAAGCTTGGCAACCTGATCGGTGTCTCCCTTTTCTGCAATTTTGTCGAAAGTTATTCCTTTACGTTCGATGTACCGGTCTGGCATGTTGCTACTGAATGCCCAGCCATATTTGGCGCATAGCTGGCACAGGTTCATCTTGGGTGCCCAGTAGGTCGCTGAGCTGTGTCTAAGCATGTGCAAGGTGATCCGTTTCTTTAGAACCCTTTCGGCCAACATTCTTATTTTCCTTACCAGGCTCTTATATCGTATGGGAAAAAGTTGGGCTTCCGAGTCATTTATCTCGGGATATTCAGCAAGCCATGCATTCAGGTAGGAGTTGTAGAGATGATAATGCTCTATTGGATAGCAGAAGACGATAAAACAGTTATTGTCTGATTCGTCTTCTTCCAAACGGAATAGAAGTGGATACGGGTATTCCTCGTCTGTCAAGCTCCACCTGAAAATCCCAGTAATCAAGACCGGCTATTTCTGCAGCTTTTCTAAATGGTACACCTTCCTGAAGCTTCTTGACCGCCTGATCTATCTTTTCGCCAGTAATTGCTTTTTTGATGAGATGCCTTATGACCGTTGAACGGTCTTCAGCCATCTTCTCTGCAAATTCGTCAATGGTCTTTAACACCTCTTTATCAAGCATGACATTGGTTCTAATCAATTCTTTAGCTTTTAACATATTTCTTCCCCTCCATGAGATAAAGTTCTGCAAGGACAGAGCTTACGCGATTTTCAACAACTAATCCCCTGACAAAATTCTCAAAATCTTGAAAATTCACCACTTCTTCTTTCAACGCTTCCATTAAAAGATCAGGAGTCGCTATAACACGAAACCCCAATCCCATTGCCATCTTCCCGAGCCCATCATCATTGGTCAAAACTTCTTTTGCTCCCACACCGAATGCTAATGAAAGAACTGCCTCATCACCCTTGCTAAGATTCCTACTTATCCGGCTTCTCAAGGCTCTTATGAAATTATACTTGACACCAACAATTTCTATTCCATAATTCTTTATGAAGCATTTTATAACCATTGCATCGGAAATACCTTTTTCTTCTCCCTTTATGACCGCCTCCTCGTAAACCTCATGTGGCAAAACGACATTCTTCCTTAACTCAGGAAGAAGCTCCAGATAGCTTATTCTGGCGAGAGAAATCAATGTTGAGGTATCAATGACTATTTTCACCGTGATATTATTTTATAATATTTTAGGTGTATATGCAAGCTTTAAATGTTGGCAGGGCTGTGCCTCAACATAAGATCTAAAATTTTTGGTTTCATGACTTGAGGCATACGTTTAACACCAACATGAGAAAGGCAGGGGTTGATCAAACGGTAATCATGAAACTTACCGGCCACAAGACTCTCTCCATGTTTAACCGCTACAACACGGTGGATCAGGAAGACGCAACCAATGCGATGAAGAGATTAAATCTCTTCTTGTCTGAATAAAGGTCTTTCAAAAGTTCAGACGATGTTCAGACGGGGCGTTTTTAACGCTACAGGCAGGACCTCTGGCAGGAACCTAAGTTATTGAAATAATTGGTGCCGGAGGTCGGAATCGAACCGACACGGGGTTTGAGCCCCGCGGGATTTTGAGTCCCGTGCGTCTACCAGTTTCACCACTCCGGCACAG
>CAZXMB010000087.1:0-12600 GCA_964641715.1 uncultured Syntrophaceae bacterium | reverse complement strand
TAATACAAACGCATTAACTAAAGTGACACAACCACATCATGTGTCATTCCCGCGGAGGCGGGAGTCCAGTTTTATCAGGATTCTTCTGGATTCCTGCTTTCGCAGGAATGACGATAAAATGTAACATTATTAATTTCGTTTGTATTAATTTTAATTTGTTATTGTAGTAATGTGGAGATGAAGGTATATTAATCCTCATTAAGATGAACCTCCGAAAGCGATTCTGGATCATTCTTTTATCCATACTGTTAATATGGATCGGATCGCTTAAAACCCTCAGCGCTCAGCGTCCCTGTTGTTCCGAAGATCCGGAACTCTCCTATCTTCTCAATCCAAAACCATCCCAGAGGTTTCATTATCTGGTCCGATATGAGACCTTTTTCTCGACCGTCCTCGGGAAAGAAAAAGGCTTCTTCATCATCCTCCCTGAAGATTATGATCGGAATCCCAAAGCCCGATACCCTATCCTCTATCTTCTCCATGGATATAATTTCCACCGCAGGGGATTCGGTTGGAAACCACGATCTCAGGAAGAGGCCAGGAGGATCCTGTGTAGTGTCAAGGAGGAGGAGTATCACTGGATTCTCCATGAGGATATTGCCGTTATTGCCTATGCGATGATGGATTCTGGGAACCGGACCTATCGGGATCTTGAGAGAGCCCTGGAGGATCGTTTCAATGAGCTTTTGAAACACGGAGGTCTTGCTAAAGGAGATTATCATCCCGGGGAGATTGCCCGTTCCATTGTTTCTCATAATCTACTCTCCGGCAAGCCTTTGGGTGCACCCTTTCATCCAATTCGGAAGATGATCCTGATCCTTCCGGATGGGGATAATGGGTTTTATACGGACGAGAATGAGGGAAAGATCCTTTTCCCCGAAACAAAGAACCGGAAGGTCTGTGATGATTTCAATCCGGAGGAGTCCCTGAACTATTCCCTTATCCCTTTCCTCCGTATGAAGCCTGGTGCTTTAGGCAGATATGAATCCTATTTTCTTGAACTCGTAAAATACATGGAAATTCAGTCCCCCTATCAGAAGAGGATTCTTCCATTAAGAGGCCTCGGTGGCATTTCGATGGGGGGGTTTGGCGCAATGAAATTGGGGCTGAAATACCCCCACCTTTTCCATTCCATCAGCAGTCAGAGCGGACTTCTCGATATCGAACTTCTCACAGATAAGTGGATGCTCAAGATGGTCCTCCCTGAGTTTTTGGAGGTCTTCGGACGCCTTGAACCCAAGAAACTTCCATCAGGTTCTTCTCTCGATCAGAAATATATTCATTCCAATAATCCTCTAACCTTCATGAAAGGGAAAGGGGTGAGCAAAATCCCTTATTGGGTCTATTTTGATTATGGAGAAAAGGAAAAGATCGATGGAATTACGAAGGGAAATAAGAATTTTGAGAAGACATTGGATGAAGGGAGCCATCAGATCTCGGTTCAGCCCTTCAATGGAAGGGCAGGGCATAATTATCAATTCTGGCGAAGCCGATCAGGGAATATCCTCGAACATCACTCCAGAGTATTTCAGAAGTTCTTCCTCCGCTCCTTTCCTTCCCAATGACAGGCCTTGAATATTTTTCTAATCTCTTCGTCTAAATAAGTAGAAAATAAGATAGGAAAGGATACCAAGATGAAAACTCGAAAATGGATTTTTTTAATCCTGTTTCTCTTCGCCCCCTTCATTTTCTTCCCCAATCTGTCTATTTCTGAAGAGCCCGTTTTAGGGGGAGTTCGCATCAGCCTGATTCAGGGTAGGGTTCTCGTTCAGACAGGAGATGGGGGAGAACGGACAGAAGCATCCGTTAACTTTCCGGTTGTGGATGGGGACCGGATCATGACCTCAGGGGATGGGAGGGCAGAACTTCATTTTAAAAATGGCACTTATGTCCGGATGGGAGAAGACTCCCGATTAGAAGTGATCGCTTCAAATTTCGATCCAGGGAAGACATTTGTTCATCTTCATCACCGGCAAGGGAAAATATATGTGAATCATCGTCCTCCTGCCAGGGAAGTTTCCTCTCTTTTTGTTGTTCTCCCTTTCGGGGTGCTTTCATCTTATGTCCCATCAAGATTCAGGATAGATTTAACTTCTTCTGATGTAAGAATTTCTATTCTGGAAGGAAGTGTTGAATTTAAGAGGGAGGGCAGACCTATCCCATTAGCCCATGGAAAGACCCTGATTGTTGGAGAGGAGGGCTACACCGAAGCAGGCCGACTTTATGAACGGGATGAATGGGACCGGTGGAACGAGGCAAGAGACCGGGGGCTTATTCAAAGGCGATATACCCAGGCCTATCTTCCCCCTGAATTGGAACCATGGGGATATGAGATGGAAGGGTATGGCCGATGGGTCTATGTTCCGGAATATCAATATGTCTGGGTTCCGAGAGTGGCGGTGAGATGGGTCCCCTTTTCCAATGGTTACTGGATAGGGAGGGGAGTGGCCTATTGTTGGATTCCCTATGAAGCATGGGGATGGATTCCATTCCATTATGGGAGATGGGTTCATATCCATCTCCATGGCTGGGTGTGGGTTCCGCCTCCTCGACATGCGGTCTCCTGGCATCCCGGGGCAGTGGGATGGCATATTGGCCCGAATCATATTTCATGGGTTCCGTTGGCTCCGGGTGAGATTGATGATGGCCATGGTTATAATCGACCCGGCCCTGTGAATACCAACTACCAGAAAAAGGTCTTCATCAATGCCAGAGTGAAAGAGGCTGTGGTCACTGTTCAAAGGGATTCTTTTCTTAAGCGGACCCCAATAAGAGGAACGCAGAAAGAGACCCCATTCATCCGGACGGTCAAGAGTCCGATCCCTCCCGCTCAGAAGCCACCTGTTCAGATCGTAACCCCCTCACCTCCTGTCCTTTCCCAGCCTTCTAAAACAAAACCCGAAACCATTGAGAAGGCCAGAGAAGATCGGAGAGGGGAGAGGATCAGTGCTGTTCAGGAAACCGTAAATGACAGCAAGGGAAGAATCAATTCTCAGGTTCTGAATAGGGAAACCCATGAGAAGGTGCCTTCAAAATTACGTAAAGATCAAGAGAAGGGTATCCCTGCTGTTGAAAAGAAAGATAAAGGGAGGGCTGAACCTCTGGTCCCCGCTCAAGAGAGGGTTAGGGGCAAAGAAATATCAAACCCTTCTGTTCAAGAGGGAATAGCCCAGAAAAGCAGTAAGCCCCTGCCATTGCGTGATGAGGGGCAAGAAAGGAAATCCTTAAAGGAGGAGAGAGTATTTTCCCCCCAGAATTCAAAGCGGCCGGTCTCTCAGCAATCCCGTGGAACGGGGGAGGGGATCTCCATGGGGGTCCAAGGAATGTCTTCTCATTAAGATTGAGCCGGCTTTGCAGAACGCCCTGTTCGAAGCACAGGGCATCTTTACTGCTGTACCAAAAGTCTGTCCAACTTCTCTTTATCGATTCCCATCCGTTCCCAGGCTTCCATGTAAACGGGATTTCCTTTTTCATCATAGGGATCGATGAGGACCTTTCTCAGGAAGAAGGAAGATTTTCTCGAATGGCAATCCTGACAGCCCCTTGCCCCGATGACATTCGGGCCTGAAACAATATTGTGGCTCAGTGAAAAATCAACGGGTTCAGCCTGCCCTGCACCATTACGGTGCGGGGCCTGTTCGTGTTTGATCTTCTCCACTTCTCCTCTCCTGTCCAGTTGATAGAGAAACCCTCCCTTCATCAAGACAGGATGCTGGGCCACAGGGTTTCCGAACCGGTCCTTTCCCTTTAAAGCCCTCAGGAAGGCTTTCATCTCCTCCGGAGTATTGATTTCAGGAGTTCCGTCCCCGTCCTCATCGCCGAGAGGTGGTTTTTTCAAATCCCTTATCTTCCAGAGAAAGATGGGTTTGACCACATTGTTTTTTTCATCGAGGTCTCCCCAGTAGATGACCGACAGCGGTTTGACCGGGACGATCTTTCCTTTGACGTCCCGGAATGCAGGATACCAGACCGAAGGAGGAACAGGCGTTGGCTTTCTTGGGTTTAGCGGGTCATCAGAAAGAAATTTTTGGGTCTCAAAAATTTTTGTCTCACCCGTTGAATGATCATAGACCAGGTCTTCGGAACCGGTCTGAAAAGGAATATGGCAGGTCTGGCAGGCAATCCTCTTCATATGCCGGGGGGAGAAGGGATGCCTGTATCTGGGTGCTCTTTTATCTTTCCTCCTGTAATGACAGTCCTCACAGGAATTCATGGTATGGTCAAGGTCATCCCGGACCGTCCCCTGAAGGGAATCCCCTTTGGCAAAGTTATGTTCTTTATTGCCCGGATGACAGGAGAGGCAGTCCAGGCCTTTTGCCTGATGGATGTCTGTCTCAGGACTCCACTGGCTGCCTCTTTTTCTTCCGTCAGAGGCAGTATGACAGAACCGGCAGTTTTCGTCAGGAGGCCGCCTCACGATCTGAAGATCGAGGTTTTCAAAATCAGCCACCTCTTTTTTCATATAGTCCACCTCGACCGCATCAGCCTTCATCTCTCCGGACCCATCCTGTGAAAGGTTCATGGTTGCCCACCCCGCTCCCACCGCGGGCCCGTGTTTGAAGAACTTTCCTCTCAGGGTTGCCCCGCGTTCTTTCCACTGGTATCCTTTGAGGTGACAGATCAGGCAGTCCGCTTCGCTGACACCGCTGAGGTTCCAGGGAGATTCGTATTTTTCATTTCCCATGCTGAAAGGGGTGTAATCTCCATCGAACCTTGGATCATCTCCTGAGATTTCGTAACCAAATTTTTTCGACTCCTCATCGTAATAGAGATTTCCTTTGCGGTCATATTCCCCCCATCCTCCCCCAGGATGGCAGATCCCGCAGTTCTGAACAAAGAAGAAGGAGGATTTATCTATTTCAGAGGGGTTTGGGTTGATCTTCCTGGCCAACTGGCTTGAATCCATGGAAGCCAATCCGTGTTTTCCATACATTCCGGAGGAGAGATTCCACGGATATTTCTGGTCGTAGGCATCGCTGATTCTGATTTTACCGGTCCCATCGGTCCTGCCCTGCTGAAAGTGATATCCCTTTGTGATCTGGTCGTAGTCGTGGCAGGCTCCGCATGTCTTTTTTGGACTGTAGGGGGCCTTGCTCTCCGGGGTCAATTCCCTTCCCTCAAACCCCTTCAAAATAACTTTTGGATGAGCAGGGGTTTGAGACGAGAGGAGATGGGGGACAGTCATCAGGGATAGGGTGGCGAAGATGGTCAACAGGACGGCATGAGATCCTCTCAAGATCTATTCTCCCGAAAAGAGATTTTTCGAATAGTATAAGTGGAATGGAGGTGGAGGGCAAGAATTTATTTTTTCTTTTTAAACGTTTTCATGGCGGGACTTCCCCATCGAATATATAGATTGTGGTCGATCTGAAAGAGGTCGAGTACTTTTCCAACGGTGTGGTTGATCAGGTCATCAATGGTCCTGGGTTGCGAATAAAAGGATGGCATCGGAGGGAGCAGGATCGCTCCCAATCGGCTTGCCCGGAGCATCAGTTCGAGATGGCCCTGATGGAGCGGCGTTTCACGGACACCCAGGATGAGCCTCCTCCTTTCTTTTAATGTGACATCCGCCGCACGGATCATCAGGTTTTCATTGTAAGAATGGGCAATTCCAGAGAGGGTCTTGATAGAACAGGGGAGGATGATCATCCCGTCTGTTTTGAAGGAGCCGCTGGAGACGGGGGCATGGAGGTCTTCGTTCTCATAGACAGCGGAGACCAGGTCTTTCACCTTCCGGATGGAATAAGGGGTCTCCTCGAGGATGATCTCTTCAGCCGTTGGAGTGAGGATGAGGTGGGTTTCAATCCTTCTCTTTTTAAGAATTTCTAAAAGTCGAATTCCATAGATAGAACCTGTCGCACCGGAAATACCGACTACCAATCGCATTATCCTGGACCTCCTTCCCTTGGGGATGTGTTGTCATGAGCCATTCGCCCTTCGACATGCTCAGGGCGAACGATAAGTGGTTGATTTTTAACATGTCGTGTTTCGTTCATGGTGAGCCCTTCGATTCACCGTTCATCCTGAGGCCCTCGAAGGATGAACGGTTCACTCAGGACAGGACTCTCGAACCATGAACAAAATGACGACACAATCTCCTCAGGGGTGAGATGATTCCAGCGCTTCCCGAAGGGCCTCCACAACGGCCCGGGCGAATTCTGAATGGTTGATGTCTGAATTGACTTCCACCCAATCAATTTCAGGGTCCAAATATTTTTTCAAAGCTTCCACGAAGACCTGATCCGACTCAGGATCATAAAGGGCTCCACCTTCCACGCTGAGGGAAGAGAATCCCTTCCGAGGGATGATGAATTTGACCAATTTTTTGTTCTCATATTGGTTGAGTTTTTCAGCCACGGCCTTTGCAATAGTCTCCATCTCCTCCGCACTGGTTCTCGCCTGAACCCTCATGGCATCCTGAATCAGAAGCTTTCTTTCCGCCAGCTTCCGGGAGACCCAGAGGGGATCCCCTTTATCCTTTCTTTCGATGGGGCCGCAACTGATCATATCAAAACCGCAGGGGGAGAGGAGGTAGGGGATGGGCAGATGGGTTGCGGCATCCAGCCGGTTAGGTCCTGAAGCCCGGTTTCCTCCAAAGAGGTACTCGCTGAAACTTGCCGGGACCAGATCGATGAAAGCCTCGAAGAATCCCTGGCTGACCAGATCCACCGCTGCCCGGTCACCCAGCCCTGTGGCATGGAAGGAGACGAGGTTATATTCTTTTTCGAGAAGGTCTCTCACATAGTGAGCCCCTTTATCGCAGAACCCGAATTCCGTGATCGCGATGGAAGGTCTTTCCTCCCTTTTCAGAGGTTCAAATCCTTCCACCATCCCGCAGATGGCATTCGCCCCATTGACCGCAAGGGCCCTCACCAGGGAGTTTAAACCCACGGTATCCACCACGCTGTGCATGACCGTGATATCTCTCAGGCTGAAGTATTCCGAAAGCCTATTCGCATAGGCGGGCATGGCGGTCACACTCGAGATGAGAAGTTTCGGAAGGCCAAAGGGTAAGGATTTCATGGCGGTCAGGGAGAGAAAACTCCCCGTCATTCCCGCAATGGCAATGATTCCCTGAAGCTCTCCGGTTTTATAAAGATTCAGAACCTTTCGGGTGAGGCCCTCCGCCATCCTGAAAGTGACCTTTTCCCTTTCCTGAGCGGGTGTTTTTTTAATCTCTTCAAGTGTGGTTCCACCCAGCCTTGCGATTTCATCTCCTGTGACATCCGGCTTCGATGAAGAGATGATCGCACCCGTGCCAATGCTGATGTCGATTAATGTAGCTCGATGACCCCGGGTCTCTATCTGATCCTTGATGATCTGAAGGGCCTCCTCCCTCTCATCCAACATCCCCACGATCACTATGGACATCGGGTTTCCTCCCTTTTTTATCCTGTCAAAGGCCGTATTCCTTCCAGCGACTCCGCACCTTCTTGATCATCTCTTCATCCAGTTTGATCTCAGTGGGTTTTCGCGACCACTCAAACGGGATGCAGGCATCCATGATGATCCGGGAGACAATCTCTCTGGACTCTATGGGAAGGGCTGGGTCAAGAGGGGTGGAGCGTCCTCTTTTGATGATTTCCGTACTCCGATAAGGGTCATAGCGCATGGCCAACGCCCACAGGATCCTCGGGATATCATCGGCCCGGATATCCTCATCCACCACAATGACCCCTTTCATTCCATAATGGCCTGTGGTGGTGGAGATCACCGCTGTCCCTACGTGCATCGAGTGGCCCGGATACATCTGTTTGACCGATACGATTCCCCAGAACCGGCCTCCTGTTTCCGGAGGGATATAGACGGATTGAATTCCAGGGACCTTCATATTTTCGAGGTCTGTCCAGAGAGTCGCAGTCCGGTTCAGGGATTGGATCATATGGGTATCGGTAACCGGCTTTCCGACCGAGGTCGCCCAGAAGATCGGACTGTTTCGGTGGAGGATTCTCTTTACATTAAAAACAGGTTTAGGCCACTCCTCCCCGGTTTTCCCGGAATAGTAGCCTGTATACTCTCCGAAAGGACCTTCCTCTCTGAATTTTGAGGGATCGGTCTCGATCTCGCCCTCCAGTATCAATTCAGCGGTGGCAGGAAGGGGCAGGCCGGTGAGGTCGCTCCGGATGACCTCACAAGGGCTTCCCCGCAACGAACCGACGATATCGTATTCGCATACTCCGGCGGAGACCAGGGTGGATCCGGCAAGAAAGAGGAGTGGATCGCCTCCAATGGCGGCGGCCGCTGGCATGGGTTTTTTCATCTTCTGGTATTTCTTCAGCATGAAGTCCGCGTGTTTCCCTTTAATGATCTGCACACCGGTCGTCTTCTCATCCAGAATCTGCATTCGATAGGTTCCCAGATTCACCCAGTCGCTCTCCGGATCTTTGGTAATGATAAAAGCCACTGTTCCAATGAAACGGCCTCCATCCATGGGATAGAACTTGGGTGCGGGGAATTGAAAGAGATTGACCTTCTGGCCCTCCATCACATTTTCCAAAACAGGGCCCTTCCTCACCTCCACAGGCGGGATGAGTTTTTTGGTCGTAAGCTCCATCCATCGTTTTGCCATGTCACACATCGAAAAATGATCAGGCATCCCAAGGGCAATGGCCAGACGCCTGGGGGAGGTAAAGGTACTGGTGAGCAAGGGAATCTGGTAGTCCTTCACTTTTTCAAAAAGTAAGGCAGGTCCCTTGCCCTCTTCATTGATCTTTGCAATATGAGAGATCTCGAGGTTCCAGTCGACCTCGGTTTTTACCCTTTTCAACTCCCCCTTCTCTTCACACTTTTTGATAAAGTCTCTCAGGTCCATAAGCCCTCCTCTTTCATGAATAAAAACCTTTACAATTATCTTTTTAAATCGCCCTCTTGTCAATTCAATTCTTTTTATGCTTAAATCAATGGCTGAAGGCCCGACATGGAAAACGGAGGTGGGAATTTTCACTATGATGAAGATCGGTATCCTATCCGATACTCACTTGAGAGAGCCCGGCCCTGAATTTAAGGGGATAATTGAATTTCATTTCAGAGATGTGGAAAAGATCCTCCATGCGGGGGACTTTGTGGATCAGTCCATTGCACGGTACCTTTCAGGTCAGAAGGAGTTGATTGCTGTCTGCGGGAATATGGATCCCGATGAAATCCGGAGAGCCTTTCCTCAGAAGAGGCTGATCGAATTGGGAGGATTTAAAATCGGTCTCATTCACGGGGGAGGTGCTCCTTATGGGATTGAATCAAGAGTGAGAGAGGAATTTGATGAAGTGGATGCGATCGTCTATGGCCACACCCATACTCCCGCCAGCCATCGGACAAAGGACCTTTTATTCTTCAACCCCGGCTCCCCCACCCGATCTTTCTGGCACAGCCCCACCCTCGGTATCCTCCATATCGGAGAGAAGATCGAAGGGGAGATCATTAAAATACAGATCAGACGATCAACGATGAACGATGGATGATAGATGATGGGAAGCTTTATTGTTCTATTTCCCAAGCTTCTCCAGGGCGCCGGCCAGGTCTTCGAGGGGAGGCCGTTTGTTGATGTCGTGGACATCGATGTAGCGGATGATTCCATTCTTATCAATAACAAACAGAGCCCTCTCAGAAACTCCGTTTGATCGTAACACACCATATCTTTTCGCCACTGCTCCATGGGGCCAGAAATCAGAAAGAACGGAAAACCATAGCTTTCCCATCTGGTGGGTCCAGGCAAAGAGGGTAGGGATATTGTCCACCGTGATTCCGAGGAGAATGGCGTTGTTTTGTTCAAAAATATCCTTGGCAATATTATAGCCCGGCCACTGATCAGAGCAGACAGGGGTCCATGCCGCAGGAACGAAGGAGAGTACCACATTCTTCTTCCCCCGATACCGGCTCAGCGAGATCTTCTCACTGGAAAGAGAGGGGAGGGTGAAGTCAGGGGCCCGGTCTCCAACCTTCACCTTCAAATGACTGTCGATTGGCTTCAGAGTCCCCACATTATAAATGTTTTCCTTAAACGCATCGGATAGAGCATCAGCCCTTTGGGAAAAAGCAAGCATAGAGAGAATTCCAATGATCCACAGGATACGGACTGATCTTCTCTTTTTCATGAGGTTACCTCCTTACTTGAGTCCTGATGCATTGATCACCCATTCGAGGAATGGTTCCGGTCCCGGATATCCGGCCAGCTGGGCATGGACGATCTGATGGGTTCCATCCTCATTGATTTTAACCACGATGAAATAAGGTGTCCTCACCTCTCCATAGGCTTTATGAAGGGTGAAATCCCTGTCCGGGAAAAGCGGAAACAGGACCGAATAACTCTTTTTATAGACCTCCACTTCATAAGGGGTATTTCCGGCACCGATCCCGATCAATTTAATCTTATTTTTCAAGTCCGGGTTTTTCTCTATCAAGTCATAGAGGTTATTGACCCCGGGGGCATCCTTTTGACAGTAAGGGCAGTACATGCTGAAAATTTCAATGATCACCACCCTTGCCTTGATCTGGGGAATTTTGAAAGAGCCATCCCCGGAAAGTCCCAGGTAGTTCTTTTCAGCAGTATTTTTAGGAATCGGGAGTTGAATCGCCGGTAATACTCCGCCCTTTTCCGGTGGCTTATTGGCAGCCGGCAATGGAGAGAAAGCCATTGAAAACAAAAGTGTGACCAGGACCGATAAGATTAATATCCTTTTCATCTTTATCTCCCCTAATAATTTTTCCAAAATCTCTTATCGGACAGAGACAGTTTTTCACTCTATCTTTTTGAACATCTCTCCTTTGGTTCCGCATACAGGACAGGTGCCCGGAGCCTCCTTCTCAGCCGTGTAACCGCAAACCGGGCAGATATAATAGGGATAGTTTTCCTGTGATTTTCCCAAGCCATCTAAAAGTTTCTGGTAGAGCCGGGCATGGATTTTCTCAACTTCATTAGCGAAGTTGAACGTCCTTTCCGCCTGTTTGTTCCCTTCAGCTCTGGCCACCTCGATCATCTGCGGGTACATCTTCTTAAATTCATGGGTCTCGCCAGCAATGGCCCCCTGAAGGTTTTCTTTTGTGCTTTTGATTCCATTGAGCGCCCTCAGGTGATTATGGGCATGAATGGTTTCTGCCTCGGCTGCCGCCCTGAAGAGACGGGCCACCTGGGGATTTCCCTCCCGGTCTGCTTTAACTGCGAAGGCAAGGTATTTGCGGTTTGCCTGGGATTCTCCTGCAAAGGCCTCTTTAAGAGCTTCTTCTGTCTTTGACATTGGCTGTTCCTCCTTTCTCTTTCTTATTATTTTTTACATTTGGGACAAATTCCATAAAATTCGATATGGCTTCCAATGATTTGAAACCCATCTCTCTCCAGGTTGGACAAGGGGAGGGGAAATTCATAATGGACATCAGTGATTTTATTGCATTTGGTACAGATGAGGTGGTGATGGGGCTTTGGGTCGGAGTCAAATCGCTTCTTATAGGGATCGACATTCAACTCCACGAGATGGCCCCGTTTCCTCAGGGTTTCTAATGTATTATAGACGGTAGCCATAGACATGGTCGGAAATTTCTTAGAGACAACCCTGTAGATCTCATCCGCGGATGGGTGTTCTTTATTTCCCTCCAAATACTGGAGGATAGCCAATCTTTGAGGAGTCAATTTCAGACCGGGCAGTTTATAATTTTTCATTCAATTTTTGATATAGTTTATCATTTTAGAATAATTATTGTCAAATATTATTTCCAATCATGATTCACACCCCTCCCGGGGATATGGAGGTGTCGTTTTATCTATTCAAAAGGCCAGGGATGTGATATATTATTAAAAAGGAGGAGTTTTGGAGGGAAATACATTTTCATGAGGGAGGGCATATGAATACATTCTTTTTGGGACTGATTGCGATCGCATTCGTTGCTTTTGTCATTATTTTTATTATCGTTATGGTTGAATTGAAAGGGGCGATCAAGGGGTTAAAGGAACTGATCGGGACAACTGAGAGGACAATGAAGCCCACCCTTATTGAGCTTCAAGAGACCATGAAAAGCGTCAGGAATTTTGTTGACAATGTCAATGATGTCACCGAAGACATAAGAGTCTTCTCAGGTTCTTTGAAGGAGGTGGGAGAGGGAGTAAAATCTGTAAGTGAACAGGTGGAGAGTATGAATTCATGGGTGGGCCATCTTGCCTCCTCAACAGTCGCAGAGGCTTCAGGCCTTCGAGCAGGGTTTAAGGCAGGTGTCCTGTCTGTATTGAGAAATCTTTTTAAACAGGACCAAAAATAAAAAAGTTGTTTTATCTTTGGCAAAAGGAAAGGAGGTCATTTATGAAACATGAAGAAGGCGGTTCTCATACGGGGCCATTGGTCTTCTCATTTTTTCTGGGGGGATTGATCGGGGCCGGGATTGCCCTATTATTAGCCCCCCGGTCAGGCAAGGAGACGAGGGAAAAGATCAAGGGGTTAGCCGGAGAGGTCAGGGATAAAGCAGAAGAAATCTATGGAGAGGTTGAGGAAAAAGTTAACTCTACGTTTGAGAAAGGGAAAGGCCTTTACGAGGAAAAGAAATCGATCATCACCACAGCGATTGAGGCGGGCAAGGAGGCCTATATAAAAGAGAAAGAGAAACTGGCCAAGGAGTAATGAG
>CAZXMB010000086.1:0-13170 GCA_964641715.1 uncultured Syntrophaceae bacterium | reverse complement strand
CTTAAAGCAACCCTGAAGGGTTGCCCTACAAAAGATATAATGCGTTCGTATTAGTATTTGGAATTTGAGAAAGTGTATCCCATCCTCTTTTACCTGGGCAGTCTGAAAATATATGCCTATGGGTTCTTCATCGCCATTGGTTTCGTCCTCGGTTTAATCCTTGCCATCCGGAGCGTCCGGAAAGAGGGGATTTCGTCCGAAAGGATGGCGGACCTCTTTTTCATCATTGTCCTGTCAAGCCTCCTTGGATCCAGAATCTTCTACGTTCTGATCAATTTTGATGTCTATCGGGAGAATCCTCTGAGGATCATTCAGGTCTGGGAAGGGGGATTGGTCTTTTACGGGGGTTTCATTTTCGCCGTGGTCACCTCCTTGATTTATATGAGATTAAGCCAGTTGCCCCTCTGGAGGATAGCGGACCTCTCTTCCCCTCCCGTTGCCCTGGGTCTCTTCTGGGGGAGGATTGGATGCTTCTTTGCCGGGTGTTGTTACGGGAAAGAGACCTCTCTCCCCTGGGGGATGACGTTCACAGACCCAAACTCATTGGCCCGGCTCCATGTGGCCCTTCATCCCACCCAGCTCTATGAGGCGCTGACCAACCTGGCGATCTTCTTCTTTCTTTACCGGAAGAGGAAAAGATTTGAGGGCCAACTCTTCTGGCTGTTTATCCTCCTCTATGCGATTTCCCGTTTTCTGATCGAATTTTTAAGGGGCGATCCGAGAGGTACTCTTTTCGGAGGCCTCTTCTCCACCTCACAGGGAATAGGAATCTTTTTGGCCTTTTTGTCCCTTTTTATGTTATTCTATTTAGAGAGAAAGAAGAGGAAATAGACCGGTGGCGGTTTTAGAGATTCTTAAATTTCCCCATCCCCTGCTGAAGAAAGGGTCCGGGAGGGTGGAAAGGATTGACGGGGAGATCAATAAATTAATCCAGGATATGACCGAGACGATGTACCATGCCAATGGGATCGGGTTGGCTGCCTGCCAGGTAGGTGTCTCCCAGCAGGTCATCGTTCTGGATGTGAGCCCGCTCGATCCCAGTCAGAGTTTCTTTGCCCTGATCAATCCTGAAATCATCTACGAGGAGGGAGAGATCGAGCACGAGGAGGGGTGCCTGAGTGTGCCGGACTGTTTCGAAAAGGTGAAGAGAAAGGAGAGGATCCGGGTCAAAGGGATTTCTCCGGAGGGGAAGGAGGTCGACATCTCGGGAGAGGGTATTTTGGCCATTGCCCTCCAGCATGAAATTGACCACCTCCACGGCATTCTCATCCTGGATCGGATCAGCAGGCTGAAGAAGGAGATCTATCGAAGTAAATTGAAGAAAGAGAAGAGGAAGGAGAAGAGAGAGTGACAACGTCTTCCTGGCGTATAGTCTTCTTCGGAACTCCTGCCTTTTCCATTCCTTCCCTCAGAAATCTGCTCCAGGGACCCGATCAGGTTGTGGCTGTGGTCACCCAGCCGGATCGGGAAAAGGGGAGGGGACGAAAGCTCAGTCCTTCGCCTCTGAAGAGATTTGTCCTTGAACAGGGCATTTCGCCCCTTCAACCGGAGCGAGTCAAGGAAGGGCCCTTTCAGGAGAAGATTAAAGGGCTTTATCCCCACCTCATGGTCGTCGTTGCTTTTGGTCAAATCCTGCCGAAATCCCTTTTGGACCTTCCTGCCTTTGGGTGCATCAACGTTCATGCCTCTCTTTTGCCGAGATATCGAGGGGCTGCACCCATTGCCCGTGCGATCCTCAATGGTGAAACTGTCACAGGGGTGACGACCATGAGAATGGATGAAGGAATGGACACCGGGGATATTTTGCTTCAGGCTCAAATTCCCATCGAAGAAGAGGATACTGGAGAAACACTCCAGGAGAAGTTATCCTTTTTAGGAGCTCAACTTCTGATGGAGACGATCGAGAGGATGAAGGCGGGTTGCCTTTCCCCCATCCCCCAGGACCACTCAAAAGCCACCTATGCCCCTCCCCTTCGTAAGGAGGATGGAAGAATTGACTGGAAGAGAGGAGCCCTGGAGATCGATCGCCAGGTCCGGGCCTTCAACCCCTGGCCCGGGGCTTTTACCGAATGGGATCATCAACTGCTCAAAATTTATCGCGGAGAGGTGAGGAGCCGTTCGACGCAGGGAAGAGAGGGATCGGTCATCTGGGTGAGTCCGGATTTCATCGAGGTTGAGACGGGAAGAGACTCCTTCTTGATCAGAGAGGTCCAGCTGGAGGGAAAAAGGAGGATGAATGTAAGGGAATTTCTCCCCGGCCATCCCATCCCGGTAGGGACGGTCTTTCATTAATATAGTTCGGAGCTCGGAGTGATGAGTCCGGAATGTTAACATGAATGTATTAAGCCCATTTATTTGTTTGCATGAGTTAAGGTTTCGTTAATTCATTAATCTACCTTTCGCAATCCCCATTTTCAGGGAGGCTTTTTTTGGAAGTTAGGCCTAAAAAGAGAATTTTTATCGGACTGTTAGTTTTTACCTGTCTGATCCTTTTTTTATTCATCCTTCTGATCTGGTATGTCCCCCTGGTGGGATTGAAGAATATCCATGCCATCCTTCCGCTCCTCTATAGCCTCTTTCTCGCCATCACTGTCTTTTCGTTGTTATCCGGTGGCCTTCTTCTGGTCTTCACGATTCTTCGCGGCAAGGATATCCTGTTCACTCAAAAATTGAGAGGGGTGGTTGCCAAAATCCTTTTCCCTTTGATGATCCTGATGGGAAGATTGGTAGGGGTGTCCAAGGAGAAGGTCCAGCAATCCTTCATCGAACTGAATAATCACCTCGTTCGGTCCAACCATCACCGCACCCAGCCCAATCGCCTTCTCCTCCTTTTGCCCCATTGCATTCAGGATTTTGACTGCCAGATCAAGATCACCGGGAATGTGAAGAACTGCAAGGGCTGCGGGAAGTGCGAGATCAAAGACCTGATCGAACTCACTGACCTATACCAGGTGAAGATCGCTGTGGCTACCGGAGGGACTCTGGCCCGGAGAATCATCGTGGAGAATAAGCCCGAGGCCATTGTGGCGGTTGCCTGCGAGCTTGATCTGACCAGTGGCATACAGGATGTCTATCCCATCCCGGTGATCGGGATTCTCAATGAACGCCCCTTTGGCCCCTGTATCAATACCAAGGCCGATATTCAAAAGGTGAAGAACGCCCTCCTGGACTTTCTCGAACCCAAAACCTCTCCGGTGGAATGAAAGGGCAGTTTGACAAGTCCTCTAAAAGCGATTATATTTTTTTGCATAAAGGAGGCTGAGGGATAAGATGAACCAATTTAAGACATTTCTTTTGATGCTCGTTTTAACCCTTCTCTTTGTTTTGGCGGGTTCCGCCATAGGAGGAAGGGGCACAGTGATTTATGCCTTTATCCTCGCGGGTCTGATGAATTTCTTTGCTTACTGGTTTAGCGATAAGATTGTCCTTCGTATGTACGGGGCGAAAGAAGTTTCACAGGCAGAGGCCCCAGAACTTTATCAGGTCGTGGCTGATCTGACGAGCAAGGCGAGCCTCCCCATGCCCAAGGTCTACGTCATGGAGAACGATACACCCAATGCCTTTGCAACGGGAAGAAACCCCGAGCATGCGGCGGTTGCCGTGACGACCGGCATCCTTCGAGTTTTATCCCGGGAGGAACTGACAGGGGTCATCGGCCATGAACTCTCCCACATCAGGAACCGGGACATTCTCGTGAGCACCATTGCGGCAACGATGGCAGGGGCCATCGGAATGCTTGCACGGATGGCTCAGTGGGGCGCTATCTTCGGAGCAGGACGTTCTGATGACGAAGAAGGAGGAGGGAGCAATTTTCTCTTCACCCTTGTCTTCTCGATCGTGGCTTCCATTGCCGCCATCCTCATCCAGATGGCCATCTCCCGATCCAGGGAGTACCTGGCCGACGCCGGCGGGGCACACCTGAGTCATCCCCTTTCGTTGGCAAAGGCCCTGCGCAAGCTTGAACTCGCTGCCCAGCGTATCCCAATGGAGGCCAATCCCTCCACTGCCCATCTGTTTATTGTCAATCCCCTAAGGGGAGGAGGGGTTTTGTCCCTCTTCAGCACTCACCCTCCTATTGAGGAGCGAATCGCTCGGCTCGAGGAGATGGCGAGGACAGGGAGCTTTTGAGGAAAAAGCCATTAAGACCCGGGGCCAAGAGCCCAAGGGCGATCTGCCTTGAACTTCTGAACCGAACAGAGAAGGCGGATCGCCATGTCGATCATCTCCTGAGAGATTCCTTTCAGAAATTTCATCACCTCACCCCCCTTGATCGAGCCTTTCTCACAGAATTGACCTATGGCATCCTGAGATGGAGGGAGAGGCTTGATTGGGCCATCCGCCATTTTTCAAAAATCCCCTTTGAGAAGATTGACTCGGAGACGCTCAATATCCTTCGGCTCGGACTCTACCAGATTCAATTCTTATCCAGAACTCCGGATTCGGCCGCTGTCAATGAGTCCGTTGAACTGGCCAAAGAGATTCGGGGCCGTGGCGGGGCCGGTTTCGTCAATGCGATTCTTCGCTCTTTTCTCCGTGAAAAAGGAGAGATCCCCTATCCTGATATTCATCAAAACCCGGCCCTTCATCTCTCCGTCGTCCATTCCCATCCCCTGTGGCTGGTTCGAAGATGGATGAAGGAGGTTGGGATTGAAGAGACGATGAAGATATGTTCCTTCAATAATCAGATTTCGCCTTTAACCCTCCGGGCCAATACCCTGAAGATCAGCAGAGAAAAGTTGGTGGAGAAGTTAAGGGAGAATGGGCTCTCCCCGTCCCCGACTCCTTTTTCAGAAGAGGGAATCCTGCTCGGTTCTCCTCCCCCTGTCTCCGAGTTGCCTTTCCTGAAAGAGGGCCTCTTTATCATCCAGGATGAAGCCTCTCAGTGGGTCACTTTCATCCTGGATCCGAAACCGGGTGAGAGGATCCTTGATGGCTGTGCCGCACCCGGAGGGAAGACGACCCATATTGCTCAGAGGATGAGGAATGAGGGGGAGATTGTCGCCCTTGATCTCAATGAGGAGAAAAACGACCGGATCAAGGGGATATGCGGCAGACTGGGAATGATGATCGTGAAAACAATGATTGGAGATGCGACTCGCCCACTCCCCGGAGGGTCCTTATATGACCGGATCCTGGCGGACGTCCCTTGCTCCGGATTTGGAACGCTTCGCCGGAACCCGGATTTGAAGTGGAGAAGAGGGGAGGAAGACATCGGGAGATTGTCCGAAATTCAATTCACCATCCTCAATAACCTCTCCCGATATTTAAGAAAAGGGGGAGTTTTGGTTTACAGCACCTGTACGATCTTCCGTGAAGAGAATGAGGAGGTGATCGAAAGATTTTTAAAGGATCATGAGGAATTTCAATTGGACCCATTGGATGAGTTTTTACCGGCCCGATATCATTCCCTGATCACTCATGGATATTTCAAAACCTTTCCTCCCAGAGACGGGATGGATGGATTTTTTGCCGCCCGGCTGATTAAAAGGGCTTAGGATTAATCATAGTCAATTGGGGTGGGCCCTTACCAGATTCTATTGAAAAATTCTTTCAATACGTTTAGTATTTCAAAGACCTGATTATCAGGATAAGTATGGAGGTTAGGGTGAAGAAGATTGCGCCTTCGATTCTCTCTGCTGATTTCAGCCGGCTCGCTCAAGAGGTGAGGGCCGTTGAGCAAGCGGGAGCAGATCTCATCCATGTCGATGTCATGGATGGCCACTTCGTCCCGAATATCACCATCGGGCCTCTGGTCGTTACCGGGTTGAGAAAGTTGACTTCTCTCCCCCTGGATGTCCACCTGATGATTGAAGAGCCTGACCGTTATGCGGAAGACTTTGCCCGGGCAGGGAGTAACTGGATCACGATTCATGCCGAGGTATGCCGTCAGCTCAAGCGGAGTATTAAAAAGATTCGAGATTTAAAGGTGAGACCGGGGGTGGTGCTCAATCCTCTCACTCCATTAAGGAGGCTCTATCCGGTTCTTGAGGAGATCGATCTCGTGCTTCTGATGTCGGTCAACCCCGGATTCGGGGGGCAGTCCTTTATCCCTGTGGTTTTAAAAAAGGTTGAGGAGTTGAGGAAGATGATTGATCAGCATCAATATCCCGTCGAGATCGAGGTGGACGGTGGAATCAAAGTAGAAAATATCGGAGAGGTTTCGAAAGCAGGAGGAGATGTCTTCGTTGTGGGGACAGGGATCTTCAAGACGGAAAATTATAAAAAAACCATCCAGAAATTAAGAAGAGAGATCGAAGCGTAAAGATAGCGGTCTTTTAAATTCAGCTCCCTGATCCGTCCGGCCACCTGCCGGATCATTTCATTCCAATGCCTTCTGTCGATGCCTCTTCATCCCATCCTTCCGTTCCTTTTTCATAAAGAATATTTTTTAAAAACCTCACTAAAAATCCTTGACAAGACCTATTGATCGTATAAAATTCAATTCTAATTTCCACGAAGGAGAAACCCATCTGAAACGGCTTTTTAAAAGGGGGAAGGTGACCAATGGCAGAGAAGCTCGTATATTATGAGATCAGGGACCGGATAGGGGTTGTGACCATTGATCACCCGCCGATGAATGCCCTGGATATGGAGACGAGGGAGGCCCTTGGAGAGGTCTTTAAAGAGATGGATGGCCGAAGAGAGGAGATCCGGATTGTGATCTTGCACGGGGCAGGAGAGAAGGCCTTTGCCGCAGGGGCTGATATCAAGACCTTTCTGGAGTTAACCCCGGATACGGCGAAGAGACGCCTTTTGCGAAGTCATCAGATCTACGGGGTGATTGAAAATTTTCAGTGGCCGGTCATTGCGGCGATTCATGGCTTCTGCCTGGGTGGAGGTCTGGAACTGGCCCTCTGTTGCGATATCCGTATTGCGGAAGAGACTTCCAAACTGGGTTTTCCTGAAGTCAATCTATCCGTTTTTCCAGGAAATGGAGGGATCTGGCGCTCTCTCTTTCATCTCCCTCTGGGAAAACTGAAGGAGTTGGTCTTTACTGGAGAGATGATCAGCGCTCAGGAGGCCTGTCAGCTTGGTCTGGTGGAGAGGGTCGTTCCTTCAGGGAAGGCGATGAAGGAGGCCTTTAAGCTCGCCAGCCGGCTGATTGAAAAGGGCCCTTTGGGAGTGGCTTCGGCAAAGAAGGTGATCAACCGGGCAAGAGATCTCTCCCTTTCGCAGGGGTTGGAAATGGAATCCGACCTCTGGGCCGATCTTACGGCCACTGAGGATATGAAAGAGGGGGCAAGAGCCTTTATTGAGAAGAGGAAACCGGACTACCGGTGTCGATAAGGAGGATCCATTGAGAGAGGCGGTCATCATCAGTGCTGTCCGGACTCCTGTGGGAAGATACATGGGGGCATTAAAAGATGTTCCGGCCTATGATCTTGCTGCCCTTGTCCTCGATGAGGTGGTGAGGAGGGCCAGGGTTGAACCATCGCAGGTCGATGAGGTCATTTTTGGTCAGTCCTACCAGAGCGGGGAGTATGTCAACATTGCAAGAATGGCCCTGCTCAAGGCAGGATGGCCTGATTCCATTCCGGGAGTGGTCCTGGACCGGCGTTGTTGCACCGGTCTCGATACGGTCTGTTTCGCCGCCCTGAAGATTCTCTCCGGAGACGCTCAGATGATTGTGGCGGGTGGCGTGGAGAGCATGAGCACGGCTGAATTCTATATCCCGGGAGAGATCAAATGGGGAATCGGAGGGAAGAAAGGGATGCCCAGAGGGCATGGAGATCTTTCCCTCTGGGGGATCCCTTTTTACGACCGCATCCAGAGGGCCCGGGTCATGTCCCAGCCTGAGGAGCGTTATGGCATCCTTCCCTCCATGATGTCATGGGCTGAAACAGCTTCTATAGAAGAGGGGATCACGAGAGAGGAATGTGATCAGTGGGCCCTGGCAAGCCATCAGAAGGCTTGGGCCGCCATGAAATCCGGAAAGTTCAGGGAAGAGATTGTCCCTGTTTCAGTCCCCCTGGAAAAAGGCAAGACCGCAGTGATCGATCAGGACGAAGGCCCAAGAGGCGATACGACGCTGGAGAGGCTCTTTCAGCTCAAGCCCATCCTGGGAGGAGTCTGCACCGCAGGGAATTCTTCCTCAGAGAACGATGGTGCCGCCGCTGTACTGGTTACCACAGAAGAAAAGGCTAAAGCCCTTGGGACGGAAATATTGGGCAGGCTCATATCTTCTGCCGTGGTTGGAGAAGACCCGAGACGCACCTACCGGACCGTTCCCAAGGCTGTGCGAAAGGCACTTGAGAGGGCTGGCCTCACCCTTGACCGGATCGATCTCATCGAGATTCAGGAGGCTTTTGCCGCGCAGGTTTTGGCTGACCTCAAAGAGATGGGCCTGACTCAAAAAGAGTACCGCAGGATCAATGTGAATGGATCGGGGATCTCCCTGGGTCATCCCATCGCCTGTACAGGCACAAGGGTGCTGGTCACCCTGCTCCATGAGATGAAGAGAAGGGGAGCAAGGTTTGGATTGGAGACCATCTGCGGCGGCGGAGGATTGGGGATCGCTGCCATCTTCGAGAGAAGTTAAGGAGTGATGATAGAAGCGGGCGAGTCATGCTATTCGAATTGAGTGTAGAACAGAAGGCATTCCAGAGCAGGGTGAGGGAGATCTACAGGAGGGAGGTTTCTCCCCTGGTTGAGGAGTACGAAAGAAGAGAGGTCTTCCCCTCTCAAAACCGGATAGGAAATGAAGGGGAGGGAATGGGGCAGGTTCAGTGATGTGATCAGGAGATGAAGCTGAGGTACTTGGGCCAGGCCCTGGGGATGGCTCAGGGTGGGCTTGACCGGTCAGACTCTTCCTCAATAAGGAAAGAGAGCTAAAAGACAGGATAGCCGAGAAATGTTTCGGTTCTTAAACCCGGTTCAGGTCCAGGGATGGTTTCAGAAATTTCCGGGGAGAAATTTTAGACTTAACTGCAGGGAAGATTTGGTGGCGGCGCAGGGATTCAGCCGGCCGGAGAGTCCCAAAGGATTTCAATAGAGATGAGCAAGTTCAATATTGCTGTGATCGGGGTGGGTGGGGTCGGAGGTTATTTCGGAGGGAAATTAGCCCATGCCTTTTCCCCGTCAGATTCGCGGACCAATATTTTTTTTGTGGCCCGGGGGAATCATCTTGAGGAAATCAAGAAAAATGGAATCATCGTTAAATCGCCTGAGTTCGGGAGTTTGACAGGTAGGCCAGCACTTGCCACAGAAAGAATCGATGACCTTCCCCCCATAGATGTCTTTCTGATCTGCGTTAAAGGTTATGATCTCAAGGGTGTTGCTACCTCCCTCGGAAATCGGATCAGGGATGACTCAATGATCATGACTCCTTTGAATGGCGCAGACATCCGGGAAAGGCTTCGGGGAGAGATCAAGACAGGGATCATTTTCCCTGCATGTGTCTATGTTACCTGCCACATTGAAGACCCAGGGGTTGTCGCACATGCCGGAAAACCGGGTAAAATTATTTTTGGAAGAGACCCCGATCACCCCAATACCATTCCTCATGAACTATTCAGGGTATTTGAGGAATCCTCAATCGATTATGAGTGGCAGGACGATGCCCATCCGGCGATCTGGGAGAAGTACCTTTTCATCGCGAGTTTCGGCCTGGTCTCGGCTCGCCATGATCGGACCCTCGGAGAAATTCTCGAGGACCCTTCGCTGAGAAAAGAGACCGTTGAAATTATGAATGAAATTTACTCGATTGCTTTGAGAAAAAACATTAAACTGCCCGATGGAATCGTAGACCTCTCCCTCAGGAAAGCGGCGGCCTTCCCGAATAACACCCAGACCTCACTGCAGAGAGATATCCGGCAGAAAAAGGGTAAGAGTGAACTGGATCTTTTCGGTGGCACCATTATCGATCTCGGGGAAAAATTAGGCGTCCGGACCCCGGCAACGAAAAAGATCTACAAGGAATTAGAAGGAATATAGGCTCCTCTTTTTGGCTAACCTGAAATGAGTTCATATACTGCTTCTTGTGTCCTGATGATTCCGGATTGAAAAAAGTCCTCTCCTGTGTTATTTTTTGTATAACTATTTCAGTTCCTCCCGGGTGTTTTTCCGAAGGCAGTGATCTCTTAAATTTCCCGAAGATCATTCCTGGGATTCACATGAGGTTTTCTGGGGCAGGAATGCACCTTGAAAACCGAAAGGGAGGTTTTATGAGATGGAAGGAGAGAAATACGATGAAACTGGGTCTTGTGGGTTTTCCTCAGGTGGGTAAGCGCACCCTCTTTCGGGTGTTGACCGGTAAGGAACCAAATTCAGAGGGCAAAAAAGGGAACAGTTTGGGGCTGGCCAGGGTGCGGGATGCTCGCTTCGATCGTCTTGTGGAGATTTATATGCCGCGTCAGGAAACCCCTGCCCAGATTGAATTCCTGTTTCTTCCCGACCTGGACCGGCAGGCCTCACATTATGCTCAGATCTTTCTGGATTTAGAGCAGGTGGATGTCATCTGCCACCTTGTCCGGGCTTTTGAGGACGATACGGTCTTCCATATCCATGGTTCGGTTGATCCCGGTCGCGATATCCTGGCCTTTAATGAAGAGCTCCAATTGAACGACCTTCTATTTATTGAGAAACGCCTTGAGCGGCTCGAAAAAGAGAGAAACCGGAAGAAAGAGGCTCAAAAGATGGCCATGGAAGCTGATCTTCTTGCCCGGATGAAGGCCCGTCTTGAGACCGGAGGTTTTCTGAGCAGCCTCCCTTTGACCGGGACCGAAGAGAAGCTCATCTCCAGCTACCCTTTGCTGACCCGCAAATCAATCATCATTATTCTTAACGTCGGGGAAAAGGACATCGGTCATCCGGGCCTATTGGATAGATTAAAAGAAGACTTCCGGGAGCAGGACTTCCAGTGGATTGCTGTTTCTGCAAAGATTGAACAGGAACTTTACCATCTCGATGCCGGGGAGCGCCAGGCTTTTCTCGAGGAGCTTCAGCTCGATCGACCCGCCCTGGACAGATTGACCATGCTTTGCTACAAGACCCTTGGTCTCATCTCGTTCTTCACGGTCGGAACGGATGAGGTTCGTGCGTGGACGAACCGTCAGGGAGCTCTTGCTCCCCAGGCCGCAGGTGTTATCCATTCTGACTTTGAACGCGGATTCATCCGGGCAGAGGTAATGAAATATCAGGATCTGATTAAGCTGGGAAGCGAGCAGAAGGTCAGAGAAGTGGGGAGGTATATGCAGAAGGGGAAGGATTACGTCGTTGAAGACGGCGATATCATCAATTTCCTTTTCAATGTCTGATGTCAACAGGGGTCACAACAGGGGTCAGGCTACGGTAATTCGGTATTTTTTTCTTCTCCCACTGGTGACACCATTAACATTGTATTAAAAAGATAAAGCTCGCATTGAGTTCCGAGAGGCTTATTCCGATACTCGCCATATTTACGCTCATTTTTTTCCTTCAGGACGCGATAGGTTTCGCCAAGGAAATCTGGACCGTAGACATCTTTTGGATCGAGAATATAGAGAGGGTCCCCCAAAGGATATTCCGCAAAGTATATAGTGAAACTTTGACCTCCAAGCCCCCAGTTTTCCAAAGAATTGCAATATTGCAAACCTGACCCCTGACCCGAAATTTGAATCCTTCCCCAATTGTTTCTTGCAGAGCCGGAAAAAAAGGTTGACCAATCTGCAATCATTTAATATAATTAAAATGACATCGCATTATGCATCTGGAGGAGGACCATGAAGACTATCACAATTCGCGGTATTGAGCCTGGGCTGGATCGGGTGATCAAGTCCCGGGCAAAGCAGAACAACCTGAGCGTGAATCAGTGGATCCTGCAGGCGTTGAAAAAAGTGACCGGCATGGGGAAAGAATCGGTGTTCAAGAAGAACCACGATCTGGATGCCTTGGCTGGTGGCTGGAGCAAGGAAGAAGCGAATGCTTTCCAAAAAAACACTCAAATTTTTGAGAAGATCGATGAGGATGTCTGGAAATGAGACGGATCGCGATCGATACGAATATTTACACCTCTTTTAAGTGTAGTGACCAAGGTGTTGTTGATGTGTTCAGAGACTGCGACCTGATCGGTGTGGACATAACGGTTATTGCTGAGCTCTTTTCGGGCTTTTCCCTCGGTGGTAAAGAAAAGAAAAACCGGAGTGAACTGGAAGTTTTTCTCAACTCCCCCCGGGTAGAAATACTCCTGCATGATCTCGAAACGGCAGATTACTATGCTTTGGTTGTTAAAAGATTAAAGGCCAAAGGCCGGCCCATTCCCACAAACGACATCTGGATAGCTGCCAATGCCATGAAACATGGTTTGGCGCTCTATTCTTTCGACAACCATTTTGAGGAGATCGAAGGACTGCTACTGTTGTCCGATATAAATCATAGCGTCTGATTGTAGGACAACCCTTGGCAAGGAACATATCCCGTTCTTTGCATAATCCGTAAAAAAGTTTGGGGTCAGGCTTCGGTAATTCGGTATTTTTATTAATTCACAATTCAAGGCTTGACACCTTGCCTGCTTCAAAAAACAACACAAACGCTTTTTTAGCTCAGGATGCTGGAGTAGATAGCTCGAGTTTATAAAGAGTCTTAATTGGAAACTTCTTGGTAGCATCAAGTATCTCGATGGCAACAATCTCGTTTTTTGATGTAGTGTGAAGAATGACTCCTTCAGCCATCTCTATAGCACCATCTGGCTTCTTTGATGAGAGCTGAATGTAAGCTGCATTGGCTTCTTTATCGTATTTAACTTTCACGGCATTACCTCCACATTTTCTTTTTTATTGGATAAGCAGTAATAACGAAAAGTTCACCCCCCATCTTTTCATATACCACTTTGAGTGGAAAGCCTGAGAATTTATCCTGAAACTCTTTTATTGCCACCGCTTTGTCACCCTCTTTGCCTGATACATCTGGGGATTCAATAGCGTCAATAATATCCCCTTCGGAAATATTATACAATCTCATGTTGTTTCTTGCATGTCTGGATATTTCCATTACTTGCTCCTTGGGTTTTCAAGTGATTGTAAGAACCTTCCTTACATTTTTATCAATATAAAGGCTTTCAGTCTATCCCAAGCTTCTAAGACCAGGCGGCGGGTGCGGTATTCGCCGTACTGCTTCTCTTCGACCTAAAAATATAACTGAATATAGTTACAAATTCAAGAGGAAAATTTGGGAAAAAGTAAATGGTAGAATCTT
>CAZXMB010000085.1:0-13194 GCA_964641715.1 uncultured Syntrophaceae bacterium | reverse complement strand
AAGCTCACCTGCAACGATTCAGCAGTTCCAGTTTCTTTGCGCGACTCCAACCCTTAATCTGTCGTTCTCGCTTGAGGGCGTCAGCCTTTGAAATAGGACCTTCATAGTACAATGGGGCTGGCCGTCCATGTTGCCTCATTCTGTTTTCCAAATCGGTGGTGATTCCGACATATAGTCCCGTCTTCTTGTCAATGATGTAAACCCACCAGTTGTCCACAAATCCTCCTCCCAAAAGTTGTCTCCTAAACAGGACAGGACTCCCTTCACTTCGTTCAGGGCAAGCTCACAAAGGTTCTCGTCTGAACATGAGAACCCAAAAATTTAAAAGGGGCCTTAAAAAGACCCCTTTTAAATTTTGGCTCCCCGGGCAGGACTCCCTTCATTTCATTCAGGGCAAGCTCACAAAGGTTCTCGTCAACACAGGAAATTAGAATTTAAAAAGGGTCTTAAAAAGACCCCTTTTAAATTCTGGCTCCCCGGGCAGGACTCGAACCTGCAACCTAGTGGTTAACAGCCACCCGCTACTACCGGTTGAGCTACCGGGGAATAATTAATCTGTTTTATAGTTCTCATTCCCCGAAAAGGCTAAGGTCTGCAACGGTGTTTAATCCCGCCACGGGCGGAACTACTACCGGTTGCCTTCCTTAGGCAGGTAAAAGCTACCGGGGAATAAAGATGATTCAATCTCCAATAACCAAATTCCCAATCCCAAATAAATTCCAATTACCCGATATCCAGATGACCAAACATTTAAAATAATTGCGCATAGGCGATAATATCACTGTGACAATCGGGGGATATAATGATGTTTGATTAACATAAAAATATCGGAGGTATCAAGCCGAAAATGCGTTATTCGCGAAAGGCGACCTCCTCCGGACGAAGGGTTTCAGCCTTCCGCAGTTCTCTCTTCTTATGCCATGCGAAAACCATATTCACCGGACCTGAGAAAACGTAAAGGAGGACGAAGGCGGAGAGGACAATGACCGGCTCCATGATGATCACGATGATGGAAAGGACGACAAACATGAAGGTGCCGAAGGGTTTTTTTCTGGCCAGATCGAGTTCCTTGAGACTCAGATAGCGGATGCTGGAGACCATGAGAAAGGCCAGAATGTAGATCATCACCAGAATGACGATATCCTTAATCCAGCCTGTTTCCACCAGCCGCAGGTAGAGAAGGATGGTCAGGGCAATCATCGAGGCAGCAGCGGGAATGGGTAAGCCCTTGAAGTATTTTGTCTCCCCCGTAGCAGACATCACATTGAACCTGGCCAGCCTCAGGGCTCCGCAGACAACAAAGATGAAGGCGGCCAGCCACCCGAATCGCCCATAGGGTCTGAGGGCCCAGCTGAAGGCAAGGACAGCAGGAGCCACGCCGAAGGAGACCAGATCAGCCAGTGAGTCATACTGGACTCCGAATTTGGAAGTGGCTCCGGAAAGGCGGGCCACTTTTCCATCCAGGACATCGAAAACCGAGGCCAGAAGAATAGCCACAGCGGCAAAGAAATATTTTTCCTGAAAGACAGAGATGATGGACCAGAAGCCGCAGAAAAGATTCCCCGTCGTGAAAAGATTCGGCAGGATATAGATGCCCCTTAGCATTCTAATTCTTGTTCTTCTCTTTTTCATCCTCGATACCCGATAATGGATTCTCCCCCCTTGACACGCTGGCCGATTCGGACAATCGGTTTCACCTCCATGGGGAGATAAAGATCAACCCTCGAACCAAATCGAATCATACCAAATATTTCCCCTTTGTTCAAGTGGTCTCCCGCTTTGGCATAACAGACAATCCTCCTCGCCACCCATCCGGCAATCTGTACGAGAAGGATCTTAAGCTTCTCCTCTGTTTCGAGGACAAAGGCATTTTGTTCATTGAGAAGGGAGGCCTTCTCCCGGCTTGCCACCAAAAATTTCCCAGGATGATATTTTGTCTCAAGGACTTTCCCGGAGACCGGAGCCCGGTTCAAATGAACATTGAAAGGAGACATAAAGATCGAGACCTTTAACGCCCTCTGTTTTAAAAAGCGGTCTTCCTCACACTCTCCGAGGTGAACAATCTTTCCATCCGCAGGGGAGAGGATGATATTCTTCAGAGGGGGGATCTTTCTCTTCGGGTTTCTGAAAAAGTAGGCGATAAAGAGGGTGGCCAGTATCCCCGGGAGGGTCGCCATTTTCCATCCCATGAGGGAAAAAAAGATGGTCAGAAGGAGAATAGGAAGCAGAAAAGGAAATCCTTCTTTCGCAATGGGCCATCGATTCTGTGGCATCAGTGATGCTCTCTTCCCCAACGATCCTGTTAAGTGTTAAGTCAGTTCGGTCGAGGGTTTGCTCCCCCTGGCCATGGCCACCCGACCTGTCCTGACCAATTCCTTAATCCCGAGGGGCTTCAGCAGAGCGAGGATGGCGTCCACCTTCTTCTCGTCCCCTGTCACCTCAATGGTATAGGTCTTCGACCCCACATCAATCACCTTCCCCCTGAAGATGTCCACAATCCTGAGCAATTCCTCCCGGGTTTCTGCGGTGGCTGATACTTTGACGAGGACCATCTCCCTTTCCACAAAATCCTTTTCGACAAGATCGACGACCTTGATCACGGGGATCAATTTATTCAGTTGTTTGGTCACCTGTTCGATGATCGAGTCGTCCCCTCGGGTGACGATGGTCATCGTTGAGACGGTGGGGTCGAGGGTTTCAGCCACCGAGAGGCTTTCGATGTTAAACCCTCTCCCGCTGAACAAACCCGCAATCCGGGCCAAAACGCCGAATTCGTTTTCCACTAAAAGGGTGATCACATGACGCATCGATCCCTCAAGAACGGGAATAGTGAAATATTGGAAAATTGGAATGTTGGGTTAACGCAAGAAAAACCAGACCTATTTTTTCCTTTTCCCATTATTCCATTGTTCCATCATTCCATTCTTCCTATTTTATACCAGCCTCATCTGGTTCAGAGGTTCTCCTGCCGGGACCATCGGATAGACGTTCTCACAGGGGTCGATCGCAACATCGATGACGACAGGCTCATGAATAGAAAAGGCCTTCTTCAGAATGGGAACGACCTCTTCGGGTCGGGTGGCCCTTAAACCCACTGCCCCATAGGCCTCTGCCAGTTTGACGAAGTCAGGGGAGATCCCTTCGAGAGAGGAACAGGCGTAACGCTTCCCATAAAAGAACTCCTGCCACTGTCTCACCATTCCAAGGAAACCATTATTGAGGATGACCACCTTGACCGGCAATCGATATTGAACGGCGGTGGCCAGTTCCTGAGAATTCATCTGAAAACTTCCATCCCCTGAAATGCCGACAACCAATTTATTTGGAAAGGCCACCTGAGCGCCAAGGGCGGCGGGAAATCCATATCCCATGGTTCCCAGCCCTCCTGAAGTGAGTAGGGTCCTTGGCTTGAGAAATGGGAAATACTGGGCGGTCCACATCTGATTCTGGCCCACCTCGGTGGTGATGACCACCTCTCCCCCGGTCAATTCAAAGATCTTTTCCACGACAAACTGGGGTTTGATGATTCCCTCCTGCTGGTAATTCATATCGTAGATGGCTTTCCAGTTTTCAATCTGATGTTGCCATTTACGGATTCCCTCTTTGAAGGAATGGGAATCTTCTTTCTCGAGAAGGGCGATGATCTTTCCAAGGATGCGTTTGCAGTCTCCCACAATGGGGAGATCAACCTTCACATTTTTGCTGATGGAGGTGGGATCAATATCAATATGGATAATCTTTGCCTGAGGGGCAAAGGATTCGATCTTTCCGGTCACCCGATCATCAAAGCGGGCTCCCACCGCAATCAGAAGGTCTGCTCCCATGACCGCCATATTGGCTTTGTAGGTTCCGTGCATCCCCAGCATTCCCAGAGAGAGGGGATGATTTCCGGGAAAGCCCCCCAACCCCATCAGAGTCATGGTGACCGGGATACCAAACCTTTCGGCAAGATGAGAGAGTTCCTTCGAGGCATTGGAGGAGATGATTCCTCCACCCGCATAGAAGACCGGCCTCTTCGATTTTAAGATGAGATGGGCTGCCCTCTGGATCTGACCCGGGTGGCCTTCATAGGTGGGCCGGTAACCCCTGAGCGAAACCTTCTCGGGGTACTTAAATTCAGTGGATTCAACCAGTATATCCTTGGGCAAATCGACCAGGACAGGCCCCGGCCTTCCGGTTCGGGCGATGTAAAAGGCCTCCTTCAGCGCTCGGCTCAAGTCTTTCACATCTTTCACGAGATAGTTATGTTTGGTGCAGGGTCTGGTGATCCCGGCAATATCCGCTTCCTGGAAGGCATCGTTTCCGATGAGGGAGGTGGGGATCTGGCCCGTGAGAACAACGATCGGGATGGAGTCCATGAAGGCCGTTGCAACCCCTGTTACGGCATTGGTCGCTCCCGGTCCGGAAGTCACCAGAGCCACTCCCACTTTGCCGGAGGCTCTCGAATACCCGTCTGCCGCATGGACAGCCGCCTGTTCATGGCGCACCAGAATCTTCTGGAAGGGAGCATGATGGAGTTCATCAAAGAGAGGAAGGACTGCCCCTCCCGGATAGTTAAAAAGGGTATCCACCCCTTCCTTCTTCAAACACTCGATGATAATCTGGGAACCGGTCTTTTTCATCGGTATTTCATCAGGATCTTTTCCATTTCGTCTTTATAGGTGAGCTTCTTCTTTTTGATGATCTTGATTTCCAGCTCATCCTGGGGAGTGAGAAAGGACTTCTTCTCCAGTTCTTCGAGCTGTTTCGCAAGTTCTGAATGAGCCTTTTTGGCCTTTAGAAAAACCTCATCCTCTGCCATTAACCTCTCAATCAGCTCTTCCTCTTTGGTTGCCATGGCGATCTCCTGCAAGGGGTTGAAATTTCAACTGGTTTAGACTCAAAAAGTAATATAATCGAAAAGGTTTGTCAAATAGATCTCTTTTCACGCCACTTTAATTCCGCATCCGAAGGGCGGACATAGACCGGGGTAAAGCCGGAAAGGTCGAGATGTTCTCCTCTTTTAAGATGTTCGAGTCCCAGTTTGGCTAACGTGGAGCCGTGTGGAAGATGGAGGAGGGGAGGGGGATAGAGGGCTAAGGCGGGAAGGTTTTCCCGGAGATCGTCACCGTACTTCTTCACCCCATCACCGACGAAGAGCGTTTTCTCCTTGATCTGGCAGATCAGGTCTTGCGGTCTGATGGCATGATCCTCAGTGAGTTTTTTAAGAAGATGGTGTTCATCGTAACGATAGAAAGCAGTATAGACCTCCTTCTTTCTGGCATCGATCATCGGACAGATGAGGTATGGGGTAAGGGGGATCTGAGAAGCCAAGACATCGAGGGTGGATAGGCCAACCACAGGCCTCTGGGTGGCCAGGGCCAATCCCTTGACGGTGCTCACCCCGATTCTCAATCCGGTAAAGGAGCCAGGGCCAAGGGAGATCGCCCATCCATCCAGATCTTTCATAGAGAAGCGAGCCTCTTTGAGAACGAATTCAATGGCTTCGAGGAGCCTTTCGGAATGGGTGAGAGAACTATCGAGGAGATAATCCGAAATGACTTTCCCGTCATCCACCAACCCCACGCTTCCGCAGGAGGTGGAGGTATCGATCCCGAGGACTTTCATCTCAAAAAGGGAGCCCTCCTCCTGGAGTGAAGATTCTGATCAGGTCATTATAGAAGGCGAAGAGCATCAGCAGGATGATCAGGATGAGCCCAACCTGCTGGGCGATCTCCATCTTTTTGATGCTGACGGGCCTTCTCAGGATCGCCTCCAGTCCCAGAAAGAGAAAATGGCCTCCGTCGAGGATCGGGATGGGGATGAGGTTGATCACCCCGAGGTTGATACTGAGGATGGCCATGAAGATGATCAGGCTGAGCAACCCTCTTCTGGCCTGTTCCCCGGCCAGCTGGGCGATGAGGATGGGGCCTCCGATCGTCTTTGCCGGAATGACCCTCTGGATCAATTTCACGATCCCCACCACTGTCAATTTGATTCCCTGCCAGGTTTGACTGAACCCATTTCCAAGAGCGACCAGGGGGTTGACCTTCCGGATGAGAAATTCGCCGGAGTGGGTGACCCCGATCAGATAGGCATGGATCTCTTCTCCGAAGAGATTTTTGGTCTTGGAGGGCTGGGGGGTGACCTTCACCACATGCTGATCTCCATTTCGTTTGACCTCAAGGGTGAGCTCTTTGCCTTTGCTATTTCGGATGATCCTGGAGAGGTCTTCCCAATTCGACACCTTTTCTCCATCGATGGAGAGGATGAGGTCTCCTTTCTTGATGCCTGCCTGCTCAGCAGGAAGGCCAGGGCTCACCTCTCCCACTTTGGGGAGGGAGTAGGGAATCCCCCAGAGATTGACCATTGAGAAGAGAACGATGGCGAGAAAGAAGTTGAAGAAGGGACCTGCACTGATGATCAGGGTCCTCTTCCATATGGGCTGGGCGGAGAAAGAGCGGGGGAGGTCCTCCTCACTGACCGGTTCCTCGGGATTTTCTCCAATGAGTTTCACATACCCTCCAAGGGGAAAGGCAGAGATCTGGTACTGGGTCTCTCCGATCTTCCTCCCCAGGAGCCTGGGCCCGAACCCCAGGGAGAAGGTGAGAACCCCAACGCCCAACTGTTTGGCCAGAAGGAAGTGGCCCAATTCGTGGGCGAAGACAAGAATCCCCAGGACGATGACTGTTGAAACGATTGTCGTTAACATTATTTCTTCCCTTCTATCAGGTTCTTTGCTCTTTCCCTGGACCACTGATCGGCCCTGAGGATATCCTCGATCGTGCGGACCGGTTTCACTTCATGCTCTTCCATCAGCCTTTGAAGGATGAGGGGAACATCGGTGAACCTGATCGATCCTTCGAGAAAGGCATTCGCGGCCACTTCATTGGCTGCATTGAGAATGGTGGGCATGGTCTCTCCAATCTCGATTGATCGATAGGCCAGCTGGAGGCAGGGGAATCTCTCCGGATCCGGAGCCGAAAAAGTGAGCCCGCCCACTTGGGAAAGATCGAGGGAAGGCAGTTGAAGATTCAACCTCCGTGGATAGGAGAGGGCATAGGAGATCGGAATCCTCATATCGGTGATCCCCATCTGGCCGATGATGGAACCATCGATATACTCCACCATGGAATGGACCACGCTCTGAGGATGGATCCGGACGACGATCCTCTCCACCGGAATATCGAAAAGCCAGTGGGCCTCGATGACCTCCAGTCCCTTATTCATTAAGGAGGCGGAGTCAATGGTGATCTTCTTTCCCATCTCCCAGTGGGGGTGGTTGAGCGCCTCCTTCACCGTGACCTCATGGAGTTTTGAGAGGGGAAGATTGAGAAAGGGTCCTCCCGAGGCGGTGAGGATGAGACGGTGGATCCCCTCCTTCTGATGACCCAGCAGGGATTGAAAGATAGCGCTATGCTCGCTGTCTATCGGCAGGATCCGGACATTTTGCTGCTTCGCCTCTTCCATCATAATCTTTCCGGCCATGACCAGAGATTCCTTATTCGCCAGGGCGATCGATTTTTTCGCTTTAATGGCCGAGAGGGTCGGGATAAGCCCGACAGCACCGACAATGGCGGAGACGACCTGATCGGCCTCCGGATAGGTCGCTACCCGGATCAATCCCTCCACCCCGTAGACCACCTCCACCTCTTCGCTGGAGAGGTCTTTGCGAAGATCTTCGGATAACTCCTTATTGAGGACAGAGATGATCTTCGGCCGAAATTCACGGACCTGTTCCTTGAGCGATTTGATATTGACTCCCGCAGAGAGGCCAATGACTTCAAATTGTTCGGGGAATTGACGGACAATATTGAGCGTGTTCACTCCGATGGAACCTGTCGAACCCAGGATGGCCAGGCGCTTCATGAAATCTCCTTTAAGAGAAGGAAGAGGGAATAGTGGAGAAAGGGGGCGGAGAAGAGGAAACTGTCGATGCGGTCGAGCATTCCGCCGTGCCCCGGAAAAAGCGACCCGGAATCCTTCACCTGGGCACTTCGCTTCAACATGGATTCCGTGAAATCGCCCAATTGGCCGAAAAGCCCTAAACCGATGGCCAGAAGGATACAGGTTCTTCTGTTAAGATGGGGGATGAAGAAAAAGGCATAGGCCCATGCGATGAGGACTGATCCGAGGACAGCCCCGATCAGTCCCTCAAAGGTCTTATTCGGGCTGATCCTGGGATAGAGTTTGTGCCTGCCCAGGAATGTCCCGCTGAGAAGCGCACAGATATCCCCGGTCCAGACCGTGAGAATCAGGAAAAGGACCCAGGTCCTCCCATCGCTCATGTTCCGGATCAGGGTGACATGGGAGAGGAGGAATCCGATATAGAAAATCCCGAAGAAGGTGATGGCCAGGTTGGAGATGCTGGAGGAGAGGGTGTCAGAGGTCGCCATGAAGAGAATGGCGAGGACAATAAGGATGAGGACGAAAAAGAGAAAGATCGCCTCCGGCTCCCCATAGAAAACCATGACCGAGAGGATCAGTCCGAGGCCGATGCCGATCGACTTTTCAATCGGTTTGGATTGAGGAAGGCAGAGGTGATAAAATTCCCGGAGGCCCAAAAAAATGGAGATCAGGACCATCAGGCCCAGGATCATAGAGGGCCCCAATCCGATGAGGAGGACAATCGGAGGAACGATGAGAATCGCTGTCCCTACCTTCTTCTTTTCAATCTTTCCCATAAATTTTTTAAAATTCGGAGTTCGGATTGCGGATTTCGGAATTCCCTTCGCATTCTGCAATCACTTTACTCTTCAGGGCCGTTGATCTGTTCACTGGTCAGGCCAAATCTTCTTTCTCTGGACTGATAATCGGCGATTGCTTTCAGAAGTTCTTCCCGGTTGAAATCCGGCCAGAGCGTCTCTGTCATATAGAGCTCTGTATAGGCAATCTGCCAGAGAAGAAAGTTGGAGATACGGAATTCGCCACTGGTCCGGATAAGCAGATCCGGGTCAGGTATCCCCCAGGTCCAGAGATATCGTGAAAAGAGTTGCGGATCGATCTCTTCCTCACAGACCCTTCCTTTTTTCAGATCGGCGAGGATTCCCTTAAGGGCATGGAGGATCTCCGAGCGGCCCCCGTAACTCAAGGCCAGATTGAGGATCATCCCGTCGCACCCCTCTGTTTGCCTGATCGTCTCCTGCAGGGTCTGATGGACATCGGGTGGAAGGTCCTCCAGTCTGCCAATGGCACAGAGCCGAATATTATTCTTGACCATCTCCGGACGTTCTTTGACCAGATATTCCTTGAGCAGGCTCATCAATGCCACCACCTCGTTCTCAGGTCTTTGCCAGTTTTCTATGGAGAAGGCATAAAGGGTTAAGACCTTGATCCCCAATTCCCGGCAGGCGGTGACCACTTCCCGGACCGCGTCCACTCCCTTGAGATGGCCGCTGATCCGGTTAAGGTTCTTCTTTTTAGCCCATCGACCGTTTCCATCCATGATGATGGCGATATGATGGGGAAGTTTATCCTTGTCGATCTTTTCAATCATTCATCGGATCCTTTTTAAAAAAGAGTGAAGAAAGGGGTTCAGGAAAATAGTCCTTTTCGCATCTCAACTTAAATTAGCATATCAGATATTGATTTTCAATCCGTGATGGGTCAACGGGTGGGATCAAAAGGGAAAAGATCAGTGAGATCAGGGAGGGGGAGGTCATCCCGTCCCCCCTTATTTTTCGACAATGGCCTCAACCGGGCAGACTTCGACACAGGTTCCGCATTCCGTGCATTTTTCCTCATTGATCGAATAGGGCTCACCCTCCTGAATGGCCTCCGAGGGACATTCTTCCGCACACGTTCCACAAGCCACGCATTCCTCCGTGATCACATAAGCCACTCCTCTCACCCCCCTTATCTTCAGATTTCAAGAATCTCTTTTTCCTTGGCCGCCAGCACTTCATCCACTTTCTTGATATATTTGTCTGTGGAGGTCTGTATTTTATCCATCCATTGGTGAAGTTGATCCTGGGAGATCTTCTTGTTTTTCTCCATCCCCTTCAGCTGTTCATTGGCGTCTCTTCGAATATTCCGGAGAGCCACCTTTGACCCTTCCCCCATCTTTTTAACCAACTTGACCAGCTCTTTGCGGCGTTCCTCCGTCAATCGCGGGATCGTCATCCGGATGATTTTCCCATCACTCATGGGCGTCAGTCCGAGTTCAGATCTGAGAATGGCCTTTTCAACCTCTCCCGTGATGGTGGTATCCCAGGGTTGAATGGTAATCAACCTGGGTTCGGGGATGGCTAAACTCGCCAACTGATGGAGGGGGGTGGGTGTCCCGTAATAATCAACCCGGATATCATCCAAAAGGGCCAGAGAAGCCCTTCCCGTTCTCACCTTATTCAGATCCGTTTTAAGGCTTGTCAGGGTTTTTTCCATCTTCATTGTCGAATCGGTATAAATCTTATCTTCCATAACTTATCCTCTCACCCGGGTGCCCACCTTCTCCCCCACCACTACCCTCCTGATATTCCCCTTTTTCTTCAGGCTGAAGACGATGATCGGGATCTGGTGGTCCATGCAGAGGGAGATGGCCGTCGCATCCATGACTTTTAGCTGCTTCTTCAGGACGTCGAAATAGGTGAGTTCCTCAAATTTTTTGGCCTTTTTGTTCTGAAAAGGATCCGAATCATAAACTCCGTCCACCTTGGTCGCCTTCAGGATGGCGTCCGCTCCTATTTCCATCGCCCGAAGGGAGGCCGTGGTATCCGTGGTGAAGTAAGGGTTTCCGGTTCCTGCGGCAAAGATGACGACCCGACCTTTCTCCAAATGCCGGATGGCCCTTCGCCGAATGTAGGGTTCGGCCAATTCACGCATCTCAATGGCGGTCTGGAGCCTGGTTTGAACCCCGATCTTCTCAAGCGCATCCTGGAGTGCAATTCCGTTGAAGACCGTGGCCAGCATCCCCATATAATCTGCCGAAGCCCGGTCCATCCCTTCGGAGCTTGCCGCTACGCCCCGGAAGATATTCCCTCCTCCAATGACAATCGCAATCTCGGATCCGAGGTTCTTCACCTCTTTGATTTCCCGGGCGATCTGCAGGATCACCTTGGGATCAATTCCATACTTTCCCTCCCCCGTCAGGACTTCACCGCTGATTTTCAGGAGGATCCTTTTATACCGGATTCTTTTCATGGAAGGTCTAAACGTTTATACGATCCCGTTCTGTCAAAAAAAGGGGTGCCCTTCTTTTCTGTAAAATCAAGCAGAGACGGATCGGGATGATAGTCCCTCGCCCAGTTGAAATCGGGCGAAGCGGCGGATGGTAATATTCTCCCCAACCCTGGCGATCATCTGTTCGAGGACCTCTTTGACGGTCATATCCGAATCCCGGATATAGGTCTGGTCCAAAAGGCAGACCTCACTATAGAACCTCTCGATCTTCCCTTCCACAATCTTATCGATGACCTTGGCAGGCTTCTTCAAATCGAGGGCCTGTGTTCGATAGATTTCCCTCTCTCTCTCGAGGATCTCCGGGGAGACATCTTCCCTCCGGATATACTGGGGGTTGGCCGCAGCGACATGCATGGCGATATTTTTCACGAAGGTCTGGAAATCTTCTGTCTTAGCGACAAAATCGGTTTCACAGTTGATCTCCACCAGAACCCCCATCTTTCCGCCCGCATGGATATAGGAGGCGACCAGACCGTCGGTTGCAATCCTCCCTGCTTTTTTGGCTGCAGTGGCCAGTCCTTTTCGTCTCAGGTAGTCGATCGCTGCCTCGATGTTTCCCTTTGCCTCTTGAAGGGCGGCCTTGCAGTCGACCACTCCTGCGCCGGTCCTCTGTCTCAGATCTTTTAACAATTCAATCGAAATATCCATGAACCCCTATTCCTCCTCCTCGCCTTTCACGACCTCTTCCACCTGTATCTCCCCGGCGGGTTCACCCGGGGGAGGTGTTTCTTTCTCCTCCCGGCTCGCCTCCATCTGGAGTTGTTTTTCATAAAGCTGTTTCCCTTCGATGACCGCATCCGCAATCTTTGTGGAGAAGAGCTGGATGGCCCGAATCGCATCGTCGTTACCGGGGATGACATAATCCACATCTTCCGGACTGCAATTGGTGTCCACAATACCGATGGAGGGGATACCGATCTTTCTGGCCTCTCTGACCGCGATTCTTTCCTTTTTTGGATCGACTACGAAGATAGCCCCGGGAAGTCGTTCCATATTTTTAATACCCCCGAGGGATTTCTCAAGCCGGTTTCTTTCTTTTTCTAATTCCAAGACCTCCTTCTTGGGGAGAAGATTATAGATCTCATCATTCTTCATCGCCTCCAGTTGCTTGAGACGATCGACCGACCGCTTGATCGTTTGGAAGTTGGTTAACATTCCGCCCAACCACCGATGGTTGACATAGAACATCCCGCATCGGGTTGCCTGTTCATAGATGGTCTCCTGGGCCTGTTTTTTTGTCCCCACGAATAGAATGTACTCCCCTCTTGCCGCAACATCCCTGACAAATTGATAGGACTCTTTGAAGAGCTGTACTGTTTTCTGGAGATCGATGATATAAATTCCGTTTCTCGCTCCGAAGATATAGGGTTTCATTTTGGGGTCCCAGCGTTTCGTCTCATGGCCAAAATGGACCCCGGCCTCCAGAAGTTCTTTCATCGTAATATTGGACATCGAACCCTCCGTTTCTTCTCCATTTATCCTCCTCAAATAATAAATTAAACTTAATTTAGGTAACACAGGATAGGTTGTTTTGCAAGAGAAAAAATTCTCAAAGTTTTATTCCTCACTTATGAATTGAAAATCATGGATCGGAGAGAAAATATCAGAGTGCTTCAGGCCACGAGAGCAAGGGTGGTGGCTACGAGGGCATGGGACTGGCGGGCCGGTCTTGAGTTGAACTCCTCGAATGGTCTTTTGAACCTATTCCTAAATTCATTCCATTTAAAATGAGAGATCAACCTTCCTTTTTTAAAGAAGAAGATCCTATCCTTCTTCTCATAAATCCAGACCGTATAAAAATCCTCCTCACCTGATTCATTCCTGATCGACAGAGACCGGGATTCATAGGATCCCCGGAGGCGATCGAGACTGATTTGAATTTCCGGTTCTCCCCATTGGCTGAGAAAGATTTTTTGATTGATTCCGGCCAATAAGAGGTGGTGGCGCTGTTTCGCCAGCGCGGGTCGTGGCTTCCAAAAATTGGAGACGATACTGGTTAAGGCAACAGGCATATCTCTAAATGAATTGTGAATTTAG
>CAZXMB010000084.1:0-13306 GCA_964641715.1 uncultured Syntrophaceae bacterium | reverse complement strand
GGCTCTGACATTTTTCCCCTTGACAAAGATTGAATTTTTGTTAGACTTCTTCGGTCTAAAGAAATAGGGATGAATAGATCCAATTCGAGAAGAGAGGGGGTGAACAGGAAATGAGAAGAGGCTTAATCGGCATAGGGATCCTGGCAGGATTTCTGCTTTCCCTACTGATGGTTACCGGCATCTTCGCAAAGGATGTGGTGGAATTCAATCCTTCCTTCGGGAAGGTGACCTTCGCGCACAAGAAACATGCGGAGACACTGAAGATTGATTGTTTGAAGTGTCACCACACCTGGAAGAAGGGCGAGACCAGTGGCAAGATATGTAAAGATTGCCATAAAGCCAAAGCAGAGGGAAAGGCTGTTGCCGCAAAAGATGCCTTTCATAAGGATTGTAAAGGGTGTCATGAGGAGGCAAAGAAGGCTAAAAAACCTGCCGGTCCAACTGCATGCACTCAGTGCCATGTGAAGGCAAAAAAGTAGACTGAGATTTTTCTCTAAGAAAAAAGGGTAGTTCATTATTGAACTACCCTTTTTTCTTCTAATTTCATTTGACAATAAATAATTGTATATGTTAGATATTTCAATTAGTTACCCTCCTGCCGCAGATAAGGCTGGAATCCTTACGGGCAGGCTTACCTTCTCCGGATAGGGTGGGGGCATACGGGTCTTATCTTAATTTATAAACCTCGATGAAAGAGAACGAGATCACCGTGAGCGAAAAAAAGAAAGGATTTTTCGATATCCTCTATGATTTTTTTCGTTCTCTTAAGCTCACCATCTCTCTTCTCATCCTGCTGGCTGTCCTTTCCATTATTGGAACGCTGATCAAACAGAACGCACCCAGTATGGAATATATCCAGCGATATGGAGTGAGCCTCTATAATGTATTGGACTTTTTCAACCTCTTCGATATGTTTCACTCCTGGTGGTTCAGTGCCATTCTCCTGCTTCTCGTCTTCAATTTGATTGCCTGTTCCCTTCACCGGTTTCCATCTGTCTGGAGGCAGATCTCTCGAAAGACCGACTCAAAGGAACTGAAGGATTCGATGCTCAAGGCACTTCCCTATGTGGAGCGGATTCGTCCAGAGGGGAAGGAAGAGGAGTTTCAAGCACGGATGAAGAAGTGGTTTAAAAAAGCGCAGCGGGTAGAGTCAGAATCATTCTTCACCCTCTACGGAGAAAAAGGAAGGTTTTCAAGATTGGGGGTCTATCTAACCCATCTCAGCGTCCTCATCATCCTGATCGGCGGTCTGGCCGGCTCCATCTATGGTTATCGGGGATTTGTCAATATTCTCGAAGGGGAGACTGTGGACCATATCTATTCAAGAGAGAAAGACCAAGATATCCCAAAACCTATTGGTTTTTCCATTCGCTGTGATGATTTCAATATCAGCTATTATGACCTTCCCGGTACAGAAAAGCATGTGAAGGAATATTCCAGCAACCTCTCTGTTCTTGAAAATGGAAAAGAGGTTCTGAAGAAGACCATTAAAGTCAATCATCCCCTTCACTACAGGGGACTCTCCTTTTATCAATCGAGCTATGGGTCGATTCGCCATATCACCCTAGGCATTCAGGAGAAAGGAAAGGGGGAGAAGATAATATTAAAGGCATCGGAAGGCGAGGATATTCCCATTCCCGGTTCCAATGCCTTCATCCGGGTGTTGAAATATGTCCCACAAATTCATAACCTTGGGGAAGGGGTTCAGATGATTCTGCTCAGACCCAACCAGGCACCCCAGCCCTTCTGGGTATTGAAAAACGAATCGAGATCGAAACCCGGAAGAGAGAATGATGGGGTTCTCTTCACCTTAGAGGAGGTCGCCCAAAGAGACTATACGGGCCTTCAGGTGACGAAAGACCCCGGAGTCTGGATCGTCTGGGTGGGGTGCGGGTTGATGGTCCTTGGTCTCATCATCTCCTTCTTCTTTTCCCATCAAAAGGTCTGGGTCAGATTTTCGAAGAAACCCGGAGGAGAGATCGTCCTGGCAGGGGCCACCAACAAGAACCGGGTGGGGTTTGAAAAGAAGTTTAAGCAGTTGGCGGAAGAGGTTCGTAACACAATAAAATTCCAATAACCAAATTACCAATAACCCAATGGGTTTTGGATGTTGGAATTTGGACATTGGTGATTGGTGATTTAAGTTGAAGTAATAGGGTTCGTTGCATTATCCTGAGAAGTGTGTTTTATCGTTTAACCCTGAGAAGGAGAAGGGAGGAGCTATGAACAAAGCAGAACTCATTACAAAGGTTTCAGAGAAGACGAATGTAACGCAGAAGGTGGCCAAGGTCATCGTGGACACCCTTTTCAACGGAATGAAGGACAGTTTGCAGAAGGGAGAGAGGATAGAGATCAGAGGGTTTGGGAGCTTTGTGGTTAGGAATTATGGGGGTTACAAAGGCCGAAACCCTAAAACCGGAGAGATTGTCGATGTTCCTCCCAAAAAGCTTCCCTTCTTCAAAGTGGGCAAAGAGCTGAAGGAAATGGTCAATATCCCCGGAGAAGCTTAGAGGCTTTTCCAGTATTGTTTTTGAATCTCTTTGATCTGCTGGAGGAACCGCTCGATTCGGGGAAAGTCCTTCTTCTCCTTATCCAGCAGGTCTTGCTTATTGATCGGTGAGACCCGGGCGAGTTCCTTCAACACACACTTTATCGATCTTCCCTGTCCATTCACATCATAACCGCCCTCAAGGGTAAGGACCAGTCTCCCCTGAGCAGTGGTTTCGGCGATCTCCATCAGGACCTGAGTCATCCTTGAAAAACCTGCCTCTGTGACCTTCATCCCTCCCAGGGGATCATCGTAATGCGTGTCGAAGCCGGCAGAGACCAGAACCAGCTGGGGTTGATATTCCAGGGCAATGGGTTTGAGAATCTTTTCGAAGATATTCCCGTATTCTGAATCACTGATCCCGGCGGAGAGTGGAACATTGACTGTAAATCCCGTTCCCTTGCCTTTCCCGACCTCTGTAGCAGAACCTGTTCCCGGGTAGAAAAAGCCGTAACGATGGGTGGAGAAGTAGAGAACCCTTGGATCATCGTAAAAAGAGTTCTGGGTTCCGTTTCCATGATGGACATCCCAATCTGCAATCAGGATCCTCTCAAGAGAAAATCTCTCGAGGGCATCGTAGGCACCGATGGCCACATTATTGAAGAGGCAGAATCCCATGGCACGGTCTCGCTCCGCATGATGACCGGGAGGCCTCACCAGGGCAAAACCGTTTTTCAGTCTTCCCTCCATCACCGCTTTGATTAACTCTAAGAAACCGCCAGCAGCAAGCAGGGCGGTCTCATAGGATTTGGCGCAGGTCGAGGTATCCATGTCGAGCCGGTAATAGGGTTTGCCTGCGGTGCTGGCGACAAGATCGACGTATGGAGGGGTGTGGTTCATCTCCAATTCCTTCCGTGTGGCCGGCCTGGGTTTGACCTCTTCGAGGAGGCCTTTCAACTCCGGCTCTTCGAGGATCCGGTAAATCACTCTCAATCTCTCCGGACTCTCAGGATGACCCGGATCCATTACATGGTCGAGGTACCGTTCATCTTTCACAATACCAGTTCGGTTCATCTTTCCTCCTTGTCCTCCTGATTTACCAGATCGGACGATCATCTTTGATCTCTTTTCTGACGGTTGGACCTTTCTTTGCTTCCGGTTCTTTCCTGAAGACGGGTTTTAATTGAATGCGAAAAGGAGTTTCCATTCCTTCCTTCACCTGAACTTCGTTCTCCCAATTCTGGTATCCCGATAGGGTAAACTTTACCCGATGCTTCCCCAGAGGAAGTTCCATTTGGACAGGAGTTTTTCCTTTCATCATGCCGTCCACAAAGACTTGAGCTCCAGGAGGAATGCTTTCCAATTTCAAACCGGCAGAGGCGGGCTCCACTGTTTTTTGCTCCACCTTTGGTATCGGCTGAAATTTCGGGAGGCTCGGAGGAGCCTGCTCCTTTGGGATCAGGAGCAAGTAGAAGAGGATTCCCAAGATCAAAGCCCCGAGTCCGATGGGGATCAAGAAGGGGGTGTATGACCTTTTTTTAACCTTTGGAGCGGGGGTAATCGAAGGTTCAATTTCCTGAAGCGTATTGTTTAATGCGTCGGATAGACTCTTCCCGCTATCGTAACGGTCCTCCGGTCTCTTATGAAGACATTTGATAATGATCTGAGAAAGGCCCAGGGGAATGGCCGGGTTGATTTTGGATGGTTCAGGGGGATCGTCATGGACAATCGAATGAAAGAGTGCGGCCATGTTTTCCCCTTTAAAGGGTCTACCCCCGGTGGTCACCTCATAGAGGACGATTCCCAGCGAGAAGAGGTCGGAGCGGCCATCCACGGGATGGCTTGATACCTGCTCGGGGGACATATAGGCAGGCGTGCCGAGTATCTCTCCTGCCTGGGTGAGTTGGGCCATCAGGGGGTCTTCGATATGAGCGATGCCCAGATCCGTGATCTTGATCTCCCCTGTGGATTGAATGAGGATATTCCCGGGCTTGATGTCCCGGTGGACTATTCCTTTCTTATGGGCATAGTCGAGAGCCCCGGCCACCTGGATGGCCAGGCTTACGATCTCTTTTAGGCTCAACCTCTTTCTCTCCAAGAGATGAGCGAGCGTTTCTCCTTCGATATACTCCATCGCGAGATAGATGGTTCCCTGTCCCTGTCCGATATCATAGATGCTGACGATATTGGGATGAGAAAGCCGACCGATGGCCTTGCCCTCGGTGAGGAATCGGAGAACATAGGCCTCGCTCGTGATCCGGTCACTTCGTAAAATTTTTAATGCGACCGGTCTCCCGATCACAGGATCGTAAGCCTGATAGACCACCCCCATCGAGCCTTTCCCTAACTCTCTGACGATCTGATAGCGTCCGAATCCCTCTTCTCCTGATGTTTCGGTCTCCTTTCTTGCTTCTTCCGCCCCCTTGATAAATCCTCTGATGGCAGACAGGATATTTCCGAACTCAAAACGGGAGAGGAAGCTTTTGCTGGTTCTGCGAAGCCTTTCGGACATGACCCGGTTGATCGACATCAGAGTGGTCATGGCGGTTTGGGGATCTTTTCCGGTAAGGGCGAGGAAGTCCTCTTTTTTCAGGATCAACACCTTCGACTTTTTTGACGCATAGGCTGAGCCGGAGCGGGGCTGATTGTCGAAGAGGGCCATTTCGCCGAAAAAATTTCCTTTTTCAATCAGGGCAATGGTCTTCTCCTCCTGGCCGGGCTGATCGATCCATCTTTTGATCATCACCTCACCCTCTTTGACAAGGAAGAGCGAGTCTCCCTGATCGCCTTCTCGAAAGATGGTCTCATTCTCATCAAACTCTTTCTCAATGATGACCCTGGAGAGTTCGGCCAGCATTTCGTCAGAATAGTCCTTGAAGATCTCGAAGGTTCTTAAATTCTCCATAGGCACGATCATATCATTTCAGACGGAACGATTCTTATAGGATCAAATCCTTCTCCGTATTTTCGAGCCCAGTCAGCCTTAGCAGAGGAATTGATCCAGGCACATGGATAATATACAAAATAATTGAAGAATTGAAAATGATATTTTGCTTGACCCCGAAGTTTTACGGAGTATAATTTAGATACTTTTAAAGGAGTGATCCGTCGAACCGCTCTTTTCACTCCAGTTTAGGTCGTCATGAAAATACCTCCGATGATTGTTGTTCAACTCTTCCATATCAAGGGAGCGGCTCCCCTGGGCGGGAAGGAGCAGGAATTTTCCGAACCCTCCGTCCTGATCGGTCGCCATCCCTCCTGTCATCTCCGTTTTCCCGCGGAGCTCTCCCACATCTCCAGGAAGCACGCAGAAATCATCAGGGAGGGAAATCAGTTCAAATTGATTGACCACAGCACCAATGGGACTTTTGTGAACGGGAAAAAGGTCAGGGAGGTCTATCTTAAGGACGGGGATGTTCTGATGTTTTCAGAAGGAGGACCCCAGATCAGTTTCCTTACCCAGATGAAAGAGGGGATAGAGGTCCCGTTGGAAGCTCCGCCTCCTCCCGAGGGAAAACCCCTTTCTGTTTCACCGCCGAGGGAGGAAACCCCGGAGGTTTCGTCGCCCTCCTCTAAAGCGCCCCTTATCATCCAGTATGGTCCCACCATTCGTTCCTTTAAACAACTGCCCATCACCATTGGAAAGAGCCCGAAGTGTGAGTACCCGCTGGATCATCCGGCAATCTCTGACCAGCATGCCCAGATTTTTTTCAACCAGGATCAATACTGGGTCAAGGACCTTACCGGTCAGAACTCGATTCGGATCAATCGCCAGCCCATCGGACTTCAGACTCCCCTGAGGCCTGATGATGAACTGGCCTTAAGCCCTCAAGGCCCTCTCTTCCGTTTCTTTGGAGAAGGACGTCTGGGCGAGATCGAAGGGGCTCTCGATGAGAAGCCCATGGAATCCCCCGGAAAGACGGGAGAGATGGCTGAGGGGAGAGGCCGAAAGAAGATCCCCTCCAGATTGAAGAAGATATTCGGGGCCTGAAACAGACTTCGAGAAATAAATCCCGCAAGGGAATCGGGAAAACAGGAGATCATGATGCAGATCCCCTCATTATCCTTTAAAGTATTGGCCCTGGGGCAATTCACCTCCCAGGAAAGAGAGACCACCCCCCATGAGCCGATGCGGGTCGATCCGGACCATCCGGATCAGATCATGGAGGAGCTGGGTCCTTCGCTCTCCATCTCCCTTCCTCCGGACCTCTGTCAATGGGATCGTTTAATTTTTCGTTTTAAGAGGTTTGGGGATTTCCATCCCGATCGCCTCCTTGAAAACCATCCTTCTCTCAAGAATCTCCTGGAGGCGAGGAGATTTATTGAGGAGGCGAAGACCAGAGGCATTCCCGAAGCAGAGGTCTATGGACGGCTTAAAAAGTGGCCGGACCTTCCCGTGGAGATTCGATTCGAAGGGACAAAGCCAAAGGAAAAGGTTTCAAGCCCTCTCGATCACATTTTAAAGATGGTCGCTACGTCAGGAGAGGATTCGGTTTCTCCCCCCGAAGGCCAGCCCTTTGCCACACAGATCAATCTTCTGCTTCAACAGGTCTTGAGACACCTCTTTTCGGATCCTTCTTTCAGGACACTCGAATCTGCCTATCAGGGGCTACATCATCTGATGAGACAGAGAGGAGTCAATGGAGAGACCTCTTTTGAAATCGTCCCCGTTTCCCTCGACACGCTTGAGGAAGCCCTGAATCATCTCATGCTCCTGCTGGTTGATGATCTCCCTTCCCTTATTCTCATTGACCTTCCCTTTGACAGCTCACCCAGAAGCCTTGAACTCCTTGAGAAGGTCGCCCTCTTTTCGGAGACCTTACTGGTTCCCAGCCTTTGCTGGATCACCCCGAAGTTTTTCTACCTTGATCGATGGGAAGACATCGGAAGACTTCCCTTCCTGCCCCATTATCTCGAAGAACCTGCTTTTGCCAAATGGCGCCGCTTAAAGGGATCTTCCGCTGCAAAATGGGTGACCATTACCTGCAATCGCTTTTTAACTCGATATCCCTATGGTCCGGACCATCAGCCTAAGTGGGTTCGTTTCGATGAGCTGGAGAAGCCCTGGGTCAGCCCGGTCTGGGGAGCAGGGAGCCTCATCCTTCAAAGCTTTCTCAAGACAGGCTGGCCAACCGGATTTACCGGGTGGGAAACGATTCGATTAAATGATTTGGCTCTTCATACGATTGAGGGCGGAAGGTCCATCCCCACAGAGACGAATTTCAGTGAGGAGAGGATCGAGCAATTCATCCGGGGAGGAATCACCCCTCTTATCTCACCTCTCAATAAGGATTTTGCATTCATCCCGAAGGAGACGACAGCAGGAGGAGCTTCCTTGAGCTATCAACTCTTCCTCTCCAGAACCACCCAATTTCTTCTCTGGTGTAAGGACCATTTTGAGAAAGATATTGCACCCGATCTCCTCGAGGAGAATCTGAAAAGAAGCTTTTTCCTGTTCTTTGAAAAATCAGGCCGCCTCAGGCCCAGAAGTGTTGAGGTTTCAGCAATCCGGCTTAAACCGGAACAACCCCTCCGGGTCAAGATGTTGATCGAACCTTCCCGCCAGCTTTTACCTTCAGGAGATAGAGTGGAATTGGAATTGAACTGGTAGGGTAACGGGAGCCATCATTTCAGTTGAACCACAAAGACCTCCGCCTCTTTTTCTGTGGAATAAGGGCCGAAAAGGATCGATTCAGGAAATCCCTCGATTCTCACGAAATACGAAGTTTCGGAATTGAGCTCGTTCTGAGCGGCCCAGGCCGTATATTCTTTCTGGTCCAGATTTAATTTCAGACCTTTTAAAGGATAATGGAGGGTGGATTGGTCGGGGAGGAACCCCTTGGGGCCGACTGCATGAAAGGTGATCTCCGCACCTTCCACTCCAAACATCACTCCGGGCCAGGTGGTATGAAACGGGCCTACTTCCAACCATTGTCCGATATGGGGATTTCCGTAGGTATCGAGACGATAATCCAGATGGATCTCTTTGACAGGTGTATTCACCTTGACGACCAGTTTGGCCGCCATGGCCGGATCGGTCAGGGACAGGGAATCGCAACCCTTTAAAGGGGTGGGAAGGATTTCGGCAGAGGGGATCTCTCCATCGTCGAGGAGAATGATGATCGGATAGGAGATGCCCCTTTTTGCCTGAACCGTCAAGGTGAGAAGGGAGAGACCGTAGCGGATCGAGGGGTTCTTCAAATTTTCGCCCGATGTGAGAATGAGCCAGAGCGTAACTTCGGGCCTGATCAGTTCCTCCCTCACCTTTGCCCATGCCATCTTGCTATTCTCATCCTCCCAGAAATGTCCTTTGACCTCCAGGCCATAGGTTTTGAGTTGAGCGATCAGATTCCTCACCTTCTCTTCCGAATGGATGATGGAAGAAAGCCACAGGGTTTTCATATTTTATCCTTTCTCAACTTCAGGTATTCTATTTCACCGCCGCCAGGCTCATCTTGCCTTCTTTACTCACATTGAAAGAATAGACATTCCTGGCCTGAGGCTTCAGTTCGATCTCATGTTCGAAGGGTTTTTCGGTATCGGTTCGAAGAAGATATTTTCCCTCCTCCACTATCAGAGGAATGCCCACCTTTCCCCTGGCCACCAACTGCCCCCTTTTTTGAGATTCTGTTGAGTAGAGGCCATAGCTGAATGACATCATCTCCGCATCCATGAAGGCATTCAAAAGCTCTTGCGGGGTGACTGCCTCGAGATAGGCGCTGCCGCTCGCGGTGGCAAGCCTGTGATAGAAATCCCTGATCTTCTGGGACTCCTTATCACTGGAACCCTGAAGCCCGTAAAGGATGGGGCTGAAATGGATCTTCTCATCCACCAATCTTTTAATGGCATCAAAGGCTGAAAGGGTCATCTCATCGAGGTTGGGATATTGCCTTCTCAGTCTCTGCTCCCAGGCCTTATCCCTTGAGATGCCCTGTGCAAGCAAAGGACCTGTCTCCTCCCCATCCGTAATCAAGATGGCCGTGGAGTTGGGCAACCCCCTGAGAAGGCCGTGAGCCTTCAGGACACTATACCCGATGGGCGTATCTCCGATATAGGCCTTTTCCGATCCGAGGAACTGGATGGCCGTTAAAAATTCCTTCTGACTGAATCCCTTCTTCTGGGAGCTGTAAATGACCTCCACATCGCCACAGGCCTCCATGGCCCTGAGATAATCTTTCCGGATGATCACTCCCTCCGGAGTCAGGCCTGATGGTTTTTTGCTTCCGAAGACGATGAGCCCCACCCGGTCGCTCGGTTTAAAGAGGGTCACAATCTGTTTTAATCCTTCAAAAGCGGCCTCAAACCTTTTCCGGTCTTTTCCCCCGAGCCGCCCCCTCATACTGCCGGAGGCATCGTAGATGATCATGATATGGCTCTGACCGATTAAGCCCTTGAGGGCATGATAGATCTCCTTCTTCTTCTCAACCTCCTCCGGCTGACCGGAGGAGGATTTATAACCGACCAGTAAAAACTCCGTTTTCTCCTTTGGCGGAGGAGGCTCCTGGCGTTGATGGGCGCAGTGGACGAGAAGTGGAAGGGTGAGGAAAACGATGAATAAGAATCGCTTGTTCATTTTAATCTCCTCTTAAGTGCCTGAAGATCACTCAAAGATTAACCGAAAATCATTTCACTGTTGATGTCCCAGTAATAATCGGAGCCGAAGGGAGGCCTTTGGGTGTAGAGGTTCGCCCCGAAAGGATCCTTCCTGCAATAGAGGTCCGCTCCGAAGAGTTCTTTTTTAGAGGTCTGAGATGATTCCTTAGCAGTCCCCCTTGTTCCTAAAATTCTGGGTGAAACTCCTCCTCTCCCAGGTCTCATCTTCCCCATCTTTGCCATTTTGATTCCTCCTTTATTTTAGACATCCATTTATCATTTTTCTTTAATCTCCTCCAGAGTCTTTTCAACTTTTTTTCTGAGATCATCATTTAACTTCATCTTGTTCAGGGCAAATTTGCCGATCTTTCTGAGCTGTTCAAAGGCCTGCGGAGTGGCTCCCCCCCGATCGGGAGGTTTTAGAACCGCAGATGGTGAAAACCATTCCCGCCGATAGTCAAAGAGGACTGCAACCAGAGAAAGGCGCAGATTCTCGGATAAACTGCCCCCCAGCATGCGCTCGCATGCCTGAAGAAGGATCAAATCATTCCGGTGGGTCAATATGCTGGAGCGCATCCAGTGGAGTTTATCTTCCTCATCATGTTTGGGATCGGACATCTTTTTTTCAAGCAGTGAAATGGCCGGTTCACTGCCATTTTCAACAACGGCTTCGATCGTCAGATGAGTAAATCCATCATCGGGCTGCGAATGATTGTCCCAGAACTCGATCACCTCGGGTGGCGCTGGCCGGACCTCTGCACAGGCTTCGATCAATAAATCTGCACGGGCTGGTTCCTTATAGAAGTCCGGGGTCTGAGTGAGGGCCACCAACACGCTTCGGGCACTTGGCGCTGGATTCTTACTCAGTATTTGAAGAATATAACTGAGACGCAGGCGATTTGAAGAACCCTCATAGGCTTTCTCAGAATCGAGTTTTTTAAGAAATTCTTCTGAACGTAAACGTTGAAGAAGCAGGGAATGGTCTTTCGGCCGAGTGCTCCTTGCCAGAGCAAGGGCTTCTTTGGCCAGAGCCCTTTGCTCTTCTTTTGATGGCTCAGATTGAGACATACGAACCTCCTTTGTCGTCTGATAAAGGATCCAGACAGCCCGAGGCTGGCTACCGGTTTGAAGTAAGGGCAGGCCCATCAGAAGTAAAATAAGGGAGAGATGCCTCATGGCCTCACCAGAAGGCTTTGATGAGCTGCCCGCGTTTGTATGATGTCAAAATCCTGTGCCTCATCCGAGGGATTATCTCGATGCATGACATTCTCATTAAAAGGATGGTTTAACCCATCCTCCCCGTCCTCTACTCCCCGGTGGGGAAAGTTGAGTACATGTCCCAACTCATGGGCAATGGTGCCACCATAGGTGAGTTGGTCCGCTGGGAGAGCTGGATCACCGTTTAAATTCGTGACAGACATGGCAAAGAGTCGAGGAAATCGTGCAGGATCTCGCTCCCTTGCATCGAGTAGGGCCATGGTAACATTCCCTGCAGCTCCATCGGGGGGTATACCAGTCGGAATAATCCAGGAGGTGCTGGGCGTCCCATTATCTATAATTGTGTTTCCCGCCCCATTGGCGAGCCAAGAATCAGCAAGGCCTAAAGCTCGGGGCCCTCCACGCCTGGTTCGTTGAGACGAATGGATGTAGGCGATGTTAAAAACCCCTTGCCGGTAATTTAGTCTCGTTGCCCGAGGCCAATCCGTCACAGGAATATTACGGGTGACACCTGCTGCAACCCGGATTCGGAATATCCCTTGGATTCCCGTTGTTATTGCTCTGTCCGTAACCGTGTTGTCAGGATCTGGGACCAATTCGATGGCCATCTGATGAAGAAAACGGTTGGCAATAGCAATATGATCTCTTACATGTTCCGGTCCGCTACGTGGCTGGCTTCCCGCGGGGCCATTAAGAATGTTTGCGCGATATTGAATCTGCCTGATTGGCAGGACCAATGCCCGGTAGGTTGCAAAAAGAGCACCCTGGAAACGCATCTCTAAACGGACTTCACCCTCTGCTGTGCCATAGACCAATACCTTTGTTCCACGATTTGGTCCCAAGAATCGAGCGCCTCCACGAGTTTGCCCTCCTGCTGGAACCGACGGTGGAATCGGGACGATACTCCATTCGAGGCGGGGATCAACATCTGTGAAACGGAGCGTTCTTGGATGATAGTAGGTGAACTCAATTCGAGCCGCTGTGTTTGCGTTCGCATCCGCAGGGCTCAGGATGGGAATGGCGGGTGGGTTTGGAATGTAATTGATTGGACTATTTGGATTGAGGTCTTCGGGGACATAAGTAACATTTCGTTGTGGAGGAGCATTTGGTGGACGAGGAAAAGAGATAGGCACGAATCCGGCATCATCGGGTATGGGAAAAACAGGACAAATCTCCATCCGGGCCGTGAAAGATCCTCCGGATACTGTGGTGCATGAAACGCTTCCTTGGTGATGGCGAGTTGCAAATACAGCATCAGGTGGGTGTGGACCAAAGCGACCCAATACCGAAAGCTCGATCTTATAATTGAGCCTGAAGTATGGATTACGCCTCCTATAATCTTCAATAGAATCAGAACCTTGACGCACATCTCTGCGCAGGCGAAGTTCAATTGATCCCAAGTCCTCATCTGAGGTGAGATCAGAGTCCTTCACCTGGAAACGGACGATCACTGGATCGTTATTCAGATCCCTGCCTGCAACATTGATCTCTTTTGACCACTGAGGTTGAGGTAAGGGTATAGGCCTATTTTCCTCAGCATTAAATTCCCGATTACGATCTCCGACCGAAAGGCCATCAACGTTCGCAATAAAATACCAATCTCCGGAACCGACGGAGTCAGCATCCCTGTAGACATAGACACTTTCAAAAATTATCTTGATCCTTTCATCAGCTGACATAAGAATTTACTCCTAAACACCATTCTCTTTTCAACTATTAAGAACCATGTAAATCCTTTAGTTTATCTTTGGTGACCTGATCTGCTTCCCCTGTCACCTGGAGGCCATGCTTTTCCTGAAAGGCCCTCAGGGCCGCCTCCAGGGCTGGAGTGGTCTCCTCGGAAGTATCTCCGCAGTCAAATCCAAGGTTTTTTAATCTGTGTTTTATGCCGCTGATCTCGGAAAGAGGATTGAGCCCACCCAGATTCAGTGGTAGAATTCTCTCATTCGTAGTTCTAGGTTCCAGGATCAATCGGCCTTGCCTGGCATTCGGAGGAATGCTCACTTC
>CAZXMB010000083.1:0-13315 GCA_964641715.1 uncultured Syntrophaceae bacterium | reverse complement strand
TTTCAGGATCTATGGGTTATCGAAAAAGCGAGATGCTGAAAAAATTTCAGCATGACAGCGATATTGCTAAGGTTTCCATTTTTGGTTACGGATTATGGAAAAGGCCTTTATTATTTCGGGATATCTTTTTTTATGTTATGATAAAAAAAAAGAGTTAGGAAAGAGGTCGGAACGGGGAGGGGGTGATCGAGGATGAGAGAAAGCGTATTGAAGGCACTGGAGAAGATTCGGCCTGCTCTTCAAGCAGATGGAGGAGATATCGAATTGATCGATGTGGCGGAGGGAGTGGTTAAAGTCAGGCTGACCGGAGCCTGCGGAGGTTGCCCCATGTCACAGATGACCTTGAAGATGGGGGTGGAAAGGATTCTGAAACAACAGGTCCCGGAGGTCAAGAGTGTGGAGACGGTGTAAGACAAGAAGACGGGGGTTGATCCTCTCAAAACCCCCTCAAGGAAAAATTGATGGAGGTTTCTCCCCTTACCCCGCAAGCCCTCAAGATATTGGAGAAGAGGTATCTGAAGAGAGATGCCCGTGGGAATGTGATCGAATCTCCGGAGGAGATGTTCTGGCGGGTTTCACGGAATGTAGCCGAGGCAGACCTCCTCTATGGACCTTCGGATCACCTGGAAGAGGTCTCTGAAACCTTTTTTAGAATGATGGCCTCCTTGGATTTTCTTCCCAATTCTCCCTGCCTGATGAATGCCGGCAAGGAGCTTCAACAGTTAGCAGCCTGCTTTGTCCTCCCCATTGAGGATTCCCTTGATTCCATTTTCGAAACAGTGAAACAGACAGCTATCATCCATCAGAGTGGAGGAGGAACCGGTTTTTCATTCAGCCATCTGAGACCTAAAGATGATCCTGTCTCTTCTACGGGAGGCGTGGCTAGTGGTCCTGTCTCATTTATGAAGGTGTTCAATATGGCCACCGAGGTGATCAAGCAGGGGGGGACAAGAAGGGGGGCCAACATGGGGGTGCTCAGGGTGGATCATCCTGATATCCTCGAATTTATCGCCATCAAGAGAGATTCGAAGGAGATGGAAAACTTCAATCTCTCCGTCGGCATCACCGGGGCCTTCATGGAAGCGGTTGAGAAGGAGGAGGAGTATTCCCTGATCAACCCGAGGACGAAAAAAGAGGTGAAACGGCTCAGGGCAAGGCAGGTCCTGGAGGAAATCGTCACCTCCGCCTGGGAAAGCGGAGATCCCGGTATCCTCTTTTTGGACCGGATTAATGAAACCAACCCCACCCCTGCGTTGGGGGAGATCGAAAGCACCAATCCCTGTGGCGAAGTCCCCCTGCTTCCTTATGAACCCTGTGTCCTTGGATCGGTCAACCTTCTCCACGTGGTGAGGAAGAAGGCAGGAAAGGCGGAGATCGATTTTGACAGGCTCAAGAGGACCGTAAGGGAGGCCATCCATTTCCTGGACAATGTGATTGATGTCAATCATTACCCGATGCCCCAGGTGAGCCGGATGGCGAAAGGGAACAGAAAGATTGGACTGGGTGTGATGGGATTCGCTCACCTCCTCATTCGAATGGGGATTGACTATCCTTCACAAAAAGCACTGGAAGTGGCCAGAGGGCTTATGAGCTTTATCCAATTCCAGGCGAGGGAAAGCTCCGCTTTATTAGCAGAGGCGAGAGGGGTTTTCAATAATTTTAAAGGTTCGATTTATGACCGGCCGGGGGGAATGAGGTTGAGGAATGCCACTCTGACCACGATTGCCCCCACCGGAACCCTCAGCCTCATTGCCAATTGTTCAAGTGGAATCGAGCCCCTTTTTGCCATTCACTATACCCGCCGGGCATTGGAAGATATGGAGATTCAAATCGTGGACCCCCTTTTTCTCGAGATCGGAGAGAGGGAAGGGTTTCTGAATGAAGGATTGATGAAATCGCTCTCCGAAGGGATGAGCCTCAGAGATATCCCCTCTGTCCCCGAAGAGGTCAAGAGGCTTTTTATCACCGCCTTTGAGATTCCACCGGTCTGGCATATCAAGATGCAATCCGTTTTTCAGGCGTATACCGATAATGCGGTTTCAAAGACGATCAATTTTCCAAGAAATGCGAAGCGAGAAGATGTAAAAGAGGCCTTCCTGATGGCCTTCCGGGAAAGATGTAAGGGGATTACCATTTACCGGAGCGGAAGCAAGGAGAGGCAGGTTTTAACCTGCGGAACCAAACAGGTCTGTTAAACAGCACTCAGGCCCGGCCCATCCTTCCCTGAACATCTCTCCTGCCTGCCGGATCCGGGAACGAGACCACATTAAAACCGTGGCCTTGACAGGGTCTGCCATTCAGGGTAGCCCCTGAAACATCGGATGATTTCATCGGGATGATGGAAAAAGGGGGAAAGGCTTAAGGCGAAGAGCAATTCATGCGCGGCTGCTTTGGGTTTACGCTCTTTTGCATAGATCAGGGCTAAACCATAATAAGCCTCAGCGATCCTCTTGGCCTTCAGTTTTTCGGTGATGCTCTGAAGAGGAGATGAACCCTGATAAAATTTAACCCGGGAGGAAACCAGGTCTCTGGAAAGAAGAAAGGCGGATTTGGATTGCTCCATTTTTCCCATTTGATATAAACACCAGGCATAACGGTTTAGAAGAAAGTAGTTCGACGGATTTTGAGAAAGGAGTTCCCGATAGTGAATCATTGCTCCACCGTACTGTTGAAGGTTAAAAAGGGTTTCCGCAAGGTCCCATCGAATTGTTTCGGGGAGGATAAACCTGTTGTGCTGGTTCAATGCCCTTTCTAAGTGAATTCGAGCAAGATCCCATTTCCCATTTCTCTTTGCGATCAAGCCGAGGCCATAGCTGGCATCCGAGTGGATGGAAGTGACATACTCTTGCTGACTCAATGGATATTCCGCCCAGTTTGGATTCCGAAGGTGCTTTTCAGAGTACTGGATCATCTGATTGAATTTAGCCTTTGACTCTTTCTCCTGCCCCCTTCCGTAATAGATCCAGGCAAGACCCTCGATGGTACTGAGATTCTTGGAGTTCAGGAGGTTGGCCCTTTCAAACAACCTTGATGCCTCCTCGGTCCGGCCCCTTCTATAGTAGACCCATGCCTGAAGGGAAAGCGATTTCTCGTCATCGGGATTTTCCTGAAGGGCCCGGTGAAGATGGATTTCAGCTTCCCCATCCTGGCCATTCTGATAGGCCTTGAGGGCCTGTTCGTAATGGAGGATCGTTTTAATCGGGGTGCAGTGGAATATTCCGATACCGATCAGGAGGAGAAATAAAGGACTCCATCGGAACATCTCTATTTTTCCTTCAGCATTCTCATTCCCACATTCGCTGTGATATGGTTGGGGGCATAACGCAAAATCTCATTAAACACCTTCTCCGCATCCGGCTTTTTGTCCTGCCTCAGAAGGGACCAGGCCAATCCTGCCTGCATCTCAATATCACCCGGATAATATTGCAATACCTTTCGGTAATAAGATTCAGCTTCCCTGTACCGGTTGAGATTATAGTAGATATAAGCCAGCCTGCTGATTGCCAGATAGGAGGCGCGGTCCAGGGTGAAGATATCTTTTCCTATCTTTTCCGCATCCGTCCATCTTCCCTGAGCCATCAACGGAAGCATGAACCCTAATTTTGCCTCAATCGATTCCTTATTCAGGTTGACCGCTTTCTGGTATTCAATGGCGGATTCCGGATACTTTTTGGCAAGGTAATGAAGCCATCCCAGCCGCAGATGAAACAGGTAACTCCTTTCCTCTGATCTTTCGATACGCATCAGGATGAGAATGGCTTCCGTATAATTTCCCTTGGCCTCTTCATCATAGGACTGTTGATAAACTTGAGAAACGGGTTGGCTCCATACCGCAGAGGCCCAACCCCATAAGAGGGAAAAGGCCAATAGCATCAGGAGTTTTTTCTTCCTCATAGAGCACCTCCCTCATTTAAGATATCTTCTTCTCTTTTTCGTATTACCTCCTCCTTCCTTCCGTTTCGAAGGAGGTATCCCCCCATCCATCCCGCTCCTTCATGAAAAATGGCTTTTGCTTCAATCTTCAGGTCTTTCTTCAGGGCTGGGCCGGAAGAGCTTCCTGAAATGATCAGTCCACCTTTTTCGTGATGGCAGCGATAATTTAATCTTAATTCCTTTCCATTGAAAAAGGGGGCGATGAGGTCGGAAAGGACCTGCTTCCCCCGGGGTTGAAAGTGCCTCAGGGGGAGTGTGTCATAATAGGTCAGAGCCTCTGCCGATTCATAGGGCACGCGAGGGGCTGAGGCATAAAGTATGAAAAGAGCCGAGTCAGGGGGTCCCTGAAAATCGTAAATCACAAAGGTGCTATTTCGGTTTTCAAAAATGAGTGTTGCCTTTTTAGCGGGAGATTGGAGTTTCAGATTCCCGTAAAGATCGATGACGGATTCAACCTCCTCTTCCCAGATCCTGTTCCCAATACGGCAGGTCAGAAGGATCTTCCGGCCAACGGGAAAGTTGAAATAATCTGCTATCTCCTGCTGCTTCCGGATGTTTCGAACCCGGTCTCCTTTACGGGGGACATAGGTGCAATGGAGGATGGGAGCCTCTCCCTCCAGGATCACTTCGTGAAATTCACTGTAGACTGTCGGAGAGCCCACCCTTTCGGTGCGTTGCAGATGGAAGTGGAGGTGAGGCGTCGAAGAGCGGCCCGAATTTCCACAAAGTCCGATGATCTCTCCCCTCCTGATAAAATTTCCCTCCCTCACCTTCGAGGATCCTCTCGCCAAATGACATACTATGGAAAAGAGGAAAGGTCCATGCTGAATTAAAATCAAATTTCCCCAATTCTGGTCCAAATCAGGTTCACCTACGGGATTGTCTGGAATTTGATCCACCACTTTCACCACCCGGCCATCGGCACAGGCCAGGACAGGGAGTCTATGGCAGAGGTAATTCGAGACCTCCCTTCCATCGTTTTTGTAAAGCTCTCCGGATGGACCCCGGACTTCAAAATCATAGGATTGTTCCCATAATCCCTGGTGAGTGAGAGACCCCCCCTGTCCCTGAGTGCAGGTCCATGTCCCTAAAAAGGGAAGGCTGATCTGTAGATTAAAATGTGAACCGAACCGGGCGAGGCGAGTCCGGTAGTAAATCAGGTTTGTTTCAGGGGTTCCGGATATGAAGTCGATTAATTTGGGATGACGGTCCACCGTCCTCTGCCGCATTCCATAGAGAAGGAGGAGGAGGGTCAGATTGAAAGGAAGGATTAAAACGGGAAGGCCAAATATTGAAAAAAGTTTCGCGGATCCCACAAGGATAATCGAACAGAGAAAAACACCACCTCCCGCAAAGAGAAAGGATGATTTCTGAGGGACGAACCAGATCCCTCCTATGGCGATGGCGGTGAGGATAAAGTTGAAGCCAATGGAGAGATAGAGATGCTCCATTGGAAAATGAAAGACCCAGCGGATAAGAGCGGCCCCGACTGCAAACCCGAGAAAAGAGAGGAGGACGGCAATCCGGCTGAAGAACAGAAGTGCGATGAAAAGGAGGAGGCCACTGATTATCTCCGGCATGAAAAAAACCGCCCCGAGGGATTTGAGGTAGGCTTCCACCATCCCGAGCCCGTAAAATGTCAATGGGGAAGGAGTCGTCCCCAAAGGATGAAGGTTAATCCCCTGAATGGTGGAAGACGCTGCAAGAACGGGGTAGATCCCGATGAGAAAGGGGAGCGTCAGGACCGGAAGATTGAAATAATAACCCAGGACGGATTTTAGGGCTGCGGTGACCAGGGCAGTGGAGAGAACGACTAACACGAAGACGGCCAGAAGGGGAATGTCGATTTTAAAAAAGTAAGGGAAGGAAAGGCCGAGGAGGAGAGCATTATAGCCAAACATCCCCTGTTTCACCATTTCGTGATCCAGATGAAGGGAGAAGGCGAAAAAATTGGCCAGCAGAACGGCGAGCAGACCGGCGATGAAAAAGTCAAACCGGAGTGCCGTGGCACAGAAGATGATAAGACCTACCCATCGGTCATGGCAAAAAAAGACCTGGGAATAGCTCAAGAGGATGGAATCCAAAAAGGCCGTCCATCTCTTTCGGCCTCCGGAATTAAATGTTTGGATTATATCCAAGGAGGAACCTCTTCCGAAGCGATTACCCCGTCCAGGGTCTCTCGATGGCGAATAATATCGCATTGGCCGTTACGGGAGATCATGACCACTCGGGGCCGCAGGGTGATAAATTGCATCCATTGAGTCACATTGTAAGCCCCCACCGTTTTGATGATGAGACGGTCTCCCGTCTTGATGGGGGGGTAGAGGATATTGGGCCGGAGGACATCGATATTCATACAGAGGGGGCCATAGATGACAGTAGGCTCGAAGGTCCCCCCGAACTCCTGTGCGGGGACAATTTCATGACGATACCAGAGGGAGGTGAAAAGCTGGTGAATCCCTGTGTCCACCACCAATGCCCTTCGGCCATCCGGGAGTCTTTTATTGGCGTGGACCGTCGTAATGAGATAACCTGCCTCATCGATCAATGCCCTTCCTGTCTCAAGAAAGAGGGTCGGGAATTCCGAGGTGGGAGAATCCAGATTTTCTAAACCTTCGGCAATGGCTTCGACATACTGGCTGAAAGAGGGAGTGACCTGTTCTCCGGGAAGGTACTGTGAGTGGAGGGTATTGATGGAGGCAAAACCTCCTCCCAGATCGATCCATTTGATCCGTCCCCCCAGTTCATTTCGAAGCCGATTCGCAAAATCGATCATCTTCGCCGCAGCCTCCCGATAGGCATTGGGGTCCAGAATAAAGGTGCCAATATGGCAGTGAAGACCCGCAAGATTAAGCCTTTTCCCGATCGCCAGACGCTTGGCAGCCGCCCAGGCCTGTCCATTCTCCAGATTAAATCCGAATCGGTCCCAGTTCGAGATGGAACTGAGGGAGAAGTTGAGCCGGAGGCCAACCTCGGGTGTTGTTCCCAGCCGTTCGGACACCTTTTCAAGAAGGGAAAGTTCATCAAAGTGATCTATATGGATGAGGGATCCTCCTTTTATTGCTTTTTCGAGAGCCGATTCAGGTTTGTAAGGTCCGTTGAAAATGATCCGGCCTGGTGGGACACCGATACGGAGTGCTTTTTCATATTCAAATTCGGAGACCACCTCCGCCCATGACCCCTCCCTGTGGAATACTTTACAAATCGCATTCAGGTAGTTCGTCTTATAGGACCATGCCAGATGGAACTTTGGGTAACGAAGGGCAAGCAATTCCTTCAGCTCACGGCAACGCCGCACCATTATCCGTTCCGAGAAGACAAAGAGAGGGGAGCCATAGGCTTCGACCAGGTCTGAGATGGGCTTTCCATCGATATGGGTCATCGGTGACATCGCCTGGAGCTTTCCAAACTTGTCGATGGGTCCGATCTGATGTTTGATTAAAGTGGGTTTTTCATAAAGTTCTTTGGTTTTATCCATCGTCCTTCCTTTATGTTAAAAGGGATGGGGAGACTCATCGGTAATGGATTTCACCTTTGGAGACGACTTCCTCCAGCAAATCGATTTTCACAATCTGTTCGAGAGAGATTCGGACGAACATCGTTCCAACCTTAAATTCGTTAAGAGGGCTCGGATCCATCCCCATCGCCAATTGGGCCACGGTGAAGGGAAGGTTCTGCCCAGCGCCAACACAAAGATAGGTCCATGCTGGAAAGCGGGGGTTGACTTCGAGGAGATGATACCGTTCCTCTTTCGTCTTGAGCACCTCCGCTTCAAAGGGTCCACGCCATTTCGTCACCCGGCAGAACTGATCGGTGATCTCCAGCAACCTGGGGTCTTTTACTACCACTCCTGCCCAGCCTTTCCCTTTTTCCGTAAGAAAAGTTTTCTTCATGGGGACTCCTCCCACCATATGCCCCTTGCCATCTCCTACGGCTAAGATGTCATATTCCTCCCCCACTAAAAATTCCTGAACAATGACAGGCAACCCCCATTGGCCGGTGGTACGGTAAAAGGCTGCAAGTGCCTCTTCAATGGTTTTTACTACCGAAGCCCCGTAAAAGATTCCTTTCAGAACATAGGGGAAGGGGATTTCTTTGGAGAGCTGATAAAGTGTGTCCACCTCTGAAATGATTCTGGTAAGAGGGAAATCAAGGCCAGCCTTTTCGCAGACTTCCGACAGCCGGATCTTGGATCGCATCTCGTACTGGACTTTGGTGGGTAAAAATAATCGGATTCCCATCTCTCTCAATTCATTTTCCAGAGCAATGAAACCCGATATCTCAGAATCGAGAGTGGGGAGGACCAGATCGAGACCCGTCTTTTCTTTTATATACTCCAGCCTTTTTCGAAGCGAAGGAGTCCCCTCAGAAGGATAGGGCATCAGATAAGCTGAATCGATTAAATCCGATGCGTATACCCCAGGATCCAGAGAATGGTAAGCCAGTCCGATAATTCTCCCTTTGAAGTCAGGATGGTCTCGGAGAGACCTGATCACTGATACGCCCGGACCGGGATTATCGGTTGCATTGAGGCCTGTCACGCCGATGACCCAATGGAATTCTCTCGTCATTGATCCGATCAGTTGAACCTCCGTCAATAAGAAATACTATAGAAGGGCAGGGCTTTCAGCCGAATTTCGCATAAAACCCATTTCATTCTCATCAGAGAGAGAAATGATTAGGTAAAAGATGGTTCTCTTTTAACAGGTTGATAAATTCATAAATATCGCTCCTTACATCTTCGTCTCCGGTATCAAAATTTTTTCTCATCTCTGTCTGTATCTCTTCGATCCCTTTTCCCTCTTTGAGGAGTTGAAGAATAAATCGACCGGTTTGATTGACTGTGTAGGTGGCCCCGGAATAGGGATCAAACAGGAAACCGGATTCACTGAGTGCAAGATCTCTTAAGCGATTGATCGCATTGGATTCCATTCCTCGGCCTCTTCAGGAAAGTTTGGAGAAATCTAATTATACTGAGCAATTTTAATACCAAATCGATAATTATTCTATAACATTTTGTTTTATAAGAGATATTTTGAAAATACCACTTGGGGTAAAGGTGGTCGTTTTTTAGTCAATTTTAGTAAATAACTGGTTAAATTTTAGCTAATTAGGGGGCCGCGTTGAAAAATGACTTGAAAAAAGGGATGACCTTTCCTATGATAAAGTGAAAACCGTTGGAGAGGACAGGGTTATGACTCCGCCTCAATAAGGAGCTCATTCTTCCCCGACAAATCTGGCTGCCGGAGGGCAGACATGCCGGGATTTTCTGACGGGATAAAAAGAGACAAGGAGGAAGAGAGATGGGAAAGATAAAACGGAGGAATATTTTATTTTTAGGAATCATTCTTTTTCTGGTCATCGGATCCTTTGGGTGTGGCATGTTTGGAACTATTGAGGAGAGGGGACCTGAGGCCAAGCAACAGATCTTAACCACCTATCGCTTTGAGGATATCCCCCTCCCTCCCGGAATGAATCTCAATCGGAAAGAATCCTTTGTTTATGAAACCAAGGCTACCCGGACAGGCCTACTCATCTACGAAGGGAAAGGGGAGATGGAACGGTTGGCCAACTTTTTTAAGGAACAAATGCCAAACTATCAGTGGAGACTCGTGAGCAACTTCGAACTCCATAATGTGATGCTGGCCTTCATCAAAGAGGGATGGAGCAGTGTCATCTATATCCTTCCGAAAGAGGATGAGATGAAGAGGATTGAGATTCGAGTGGGGCCTATCGAGATCAAGCTTCTTCCATCACCTAAAAATTAGGCTTAACCCTTCCACTTCTGTCCATGTACCCTTAAGGGATTAAAAGAGGAACGGGGATCGAGATGAAAGGCGAACTCCGATTGGAGTCTCCTGCCAAAATTAATCTGAGGCTGGAGATCATCAAAAGACGGGAAGATGGGTATCATGAATTAAAAACCATCTTTCAGAAAATCAGTCTTCACGACACCCTCTCTTTCTCCTTGAGGGAGGAGAAGGGGATTCATATTCAGACAGACCATCCCCGCCTTTCAACAGGAGGAGGAAATCTGGTCTATCCGGCCGCTCACTCGATGTTAGTGAGGTCGGGCTATGGGGGAGGGGTTTTTATCCATATTGGGAAAAGGATTCCCCTCGGGGCCGGACTTGGAGGAGGAAGCAGTAATGCGGCCATGACCTTAAAGGCCTTAAATCAACTTCTTGGGATGGGATTGAACCAGAAGGAACTGATGAAGATGGGATTGGCAATCGGAGCGGATGTCCCTTTCTTCCTGACGGATGGGCCGGCCATCGGATCGGGGATCGGGGAGAGGTTGAAAAGGATTGACCTTCCGAGGCCTTACTATGTTCTGATCTACCCCAATTTTGAGGTTTCCAGCCAATGGGTTTATCAAAATTTCGTATTGACAAAAAGGCATTTCCATCTTAATCTTCAAAAATTACCGAAAACATGTGGGGAGATCTTACAGCTCCTCTGGAATGACCTGGAGTGGGTTGTTTCCGAAAAATATCCTGAAATAGGCCAAATGAAGGAGATGCTTCTCTCTGCAGGCGCATCAGGAGCTATAATGACCGGAAGCGGCCCTACGGTTTTTGGCCTATTCTCCAGCGAGAAAAAGGCAACAGAGGCCTACCAGCGGTTAAAGAGGAAGGTCAGAGAAAGAGGCTGGAAGGTTATTCTGGCCCATGGCATTCCATAAAAAGAATATCGAAATCCAAAATACGAAACATGAAGACCTTTTTGTTTAAGTGATTTGAAAATTTGGAATTCGGATCTGTTTTGAATTTCGATATTCGTACTTCGAATTTCAAATATTTGAATAGATTGGGGTGTCGTCAAGCGGTAAGACACAGGTCTTTGGAACCTGGATTCGGAGGTTCGAATCCTCCCACCCCAGCCATTTTCGATAGTAAGGAGTTGAAGGTAGATCGTTGAGAAAAATTAATACGACCTGCCACCCTCTGCTTTCCACTTTCAAAGAAGAGAGGTCCTTATGAAGAAAAGAAATCCGGTAGAGGAGAATAAAAATCGGAACTGGCTCAGGATATTCACCGGAAATTCAAACATCCGTCTGGTGGAGAGGATTTCTGATCACCTGGGGACATCCATCGGGAAATCGGTGGTGAAGAATTTCAGTGACGGGGAGATCAATGTTGAAATTAACGAGAGTGTACGGGGAATGGATGTCTTCGTCATCCAGTCGATCTGTCATCCCGTGAATAATAATCTGATGGAGCTTCTCATTATGATCGATGCACTAAAGAGGGCCTCCTCCGAGAGGATCACGGCTGTCCTGCCTTACTACGGATATGCCAGGCAGGACCGGAAGGTCTCCCCCCGGGCCCCCATCTCGGCGAAATTGATTGCTGACCTGATTACCACTGCAGGGGCCTCCCGGATCCTGACGGTTGATCTCCATGCAGGCCAGATCCAGGGTTTTTTCAATATTCCGGTAGACCATCTCTATGCCGCTCCCGTACTTCTGGAACATCTGAAAAATCTCAGGGATGATATCGTCATTGTCTCTCCCGATGCCGGAGGGGTGGAGAGGGCCCGAGCCTATGCAAAACGGTTGAACAGCTCCCTGGCGATTATTGATAAACGAAGAGAAGCCCCTAATGTCTCACAGGTGATGAACATTATCGGAGATGTTACTGATAAGGTAGCTGTTTTAGTGGATGATTTGGTGGATACCGGCGGGACGTTAGCCCGTGCGGCCTATGCACTCTCTGAGAAAGGGGCGAGTGCAGTTTATGCATGCTGTACCCATCCGGTCCTTTCAGGAAAGGCGGTGGAGATCCTGATGGACTCTCCGATTCTGGAGATGATTGTAACCGATACCATTCCTCTCCGGTCGGAGGCGAAAGAATGTCCGAAAATCAAAGTCTTTTCCATATCCGCATTGTTGGCCGATGCCATAAGAAGAATTTACGAAGACGAATCAGTGAGTTGTCTGTTTGTTTGAACGAGAATTGAAGAACGGCGTGGGGGTGAATGGGAAGAAAAGTTCAGCCTTTATTTCAAGGTTAGTCCCGGACCGTCACGGTCGATGAAAAGGAGTCAATGATGGAAAGACCCGTATTAAAGGCAGAGGTAAGAGAAGCAAGAGGAAAGGGGGGTGCGAAAAGATTGAGAACCAAGGGGTTGGTCCCGGCCGTCCTCTATGGCCCCCGAACCGAAACCATCCCACTGGTGGTCAATTCAAAGGAGTTGTCCGTAACCCTTCAAACAGAGGCCGGGGAGAATGTCCTGATTGATCTGGAGATCAAAAAGGGTAATCAATTAGACCGGAAAGTGGTGATGGTGAAGGATATCCAGTACGATCCCCTCAAGAGGAGTACGCTTCATACCGATTTCTATGAAGTGACCATGGATGTGATGGTGACCGTGGAAGTCCCAATCCATCTCATCGGAAAGCCGGAGGGGACAAAAGCGGGAGGTATTCTCGAACAGGTCCGGAGGGTGGTCGAGATTCAATGCTTACCCGGAGACATTCCCAAAGGCATTGATTTGGATGTGAGTCCATTGATGATCGGTGATTCCCTCCATGTTTATGATATCAGGGTGGAGAAGGGAAAGATCCTTTCAGACCCAGGCCTTACCGTTGCGACAGTGGTACCACCTGTTGCCGAAGAGAAGAAAGTGGAAGAAGTAGCTCCAGAGGTAGTCGAGGGGGAAGAGGAGAAGGAGAAGGAGAAAGGTAAGGAGAAAGAGAAGGAGGAAAAGGAATAATCGAATGTGAAACTGATCGTCGGACTGGGGAATCCTGGAGTCCAATATCGAACGAGCAGGCATAATATTGGATTTCAGGTGGTGGATCGATTCGTTCATATCCATCACATCCATTTAATCACCAGACGCTTCAAGGCTCTTTACGGAACAGGCCACATTAACTCCCAAAGGGTAATCCTTCTCAAACCGATGACCTTCATGAATCGGAGCGGAGAGGCAGTCCAAAAGGTGGCCGGGTTTTTTCAAATTGGCCCTGAAGATATCATCGTCATACACGACGATTTAGATCTTTCTTTGGGTAGACTGCGATTTAAAACAAAGGGGGGAGATGGCGGTCATCTGGGGATCCGCTCGATTATCGATTCACTTCAGGGAAATCACTTTTTAAGATTGAAAGTAGGCATTGGGAGACCTCTCAGAGGGATGGAGACGGCCGATTATGTATTGGGTTCTTTTAATGAGTCGGAAAGGCCTCTCCTGGAGAAAACCCTCGATCTGGCGGTCGAGGCTCTAAGGGTTGCCCTGATCGAAGGGGTTCAGATGGCCATGAATCGATACCAGAAGAGAGGGAAGAGAGAAGAAAATTGAACTACCATCAGCTACAAGCTGGTGGATTCTCTACTGACTGAAGTTAGCTAAAAACGAAACAACCAGCACAGAAATC
>CAZXMB010000082.1:9221-13853 GCA_964641715.1 uncultured Syntrophaceae bacterium | reverse complement strand
CTGCAATCATGAGAAGGGCAGCAATCTCCCAGCGCCCTGCCAACGCAAGAAGAGGAACAGCCAACAGGTTGACGAAATATCCGAAGATTGTAACCGTCCAGTACTTCCCTGTCCTGTCACTGATATACCCGGAGACCAGGCGCAATGCGTACCCGATTAGTTCCCCGAACCCTGCGACAACCCCCACTACCATTCCACTTGCTCCGAGGAGGGCCAGGTATGGTCCGGTGATGCTGCGAGCCCCTTCATAAGTCATATCTGCAAAGAGACTTACAACACCCAACAGGATAACAAATTTGAGGGCTGTGGCCTTCGAAATCCCCTGATCATCTTGTTGTATCGATTGTTCTTGCATCCGAACTCTCCCTTCAAATCCATCTTTCACTGAGTCTATAGAATTTTTTGAGCCAGTTCTTGAATGATCGAAGTTGGGTCTTTCAGGGCTTTTTTGATGACCTTCAAGGCCTCCTTGCTTCTGAATTTGTTCAAAGAATTCAAAGCAGCTCTTCTCACCAAAAAAGAGGGATGGTCCATTAAGCGAATCAAAATAGGAAGTGTTTCTTCTCCGCGCACCTTCCCGAGCGCAATGGCGACCGTCTCGATAAAATACAAGTCTTGCGTGCCATTAACCCTGTTAACCACTTCGGCAATTGGTTTAATAGCCTGACGATCCCTCAGCTCTCCCGAGAAATACGCGGCCCTGATTCTGGTATCTCTTTCCGGATGATCTAGGAGATTTACCAATTTCTCCAAGTAGCTCCTATGATGAAGTGGCTCTATACCAGCCTTGCATTCATGACAGGTCTTTTCATCTTCTTTCACACGGGACCAGCAGCTTGAACAATAAAGAATTATGTATGACCTCTTTCCATCTCATCTAACATCAATAACCCTCCGACAGCCTGAAACGTGCTCTCGATAAATGGAAAGCTAATAGGCGCTCTACCAAATCCACCGCTCCTGGTTTGGCATCCAAGGATATATTCTCTGCACGTATCGATCCGCTGGGGCGAAGCTTGAAGCTTCGACAAAATTTCAAGCGCACAAAAAATGTTCTCCATGTAAGAAGTGGTCCCAGGGTAAAATCCAAACCCACCATCTCCATTCTGGCAAAGCTGAACCCATTTGATGATTTCATGTCTCTCAAATTCAATATTGAGATCAAGTAAGACCGATACCTTTTTCCGCAGACTTTGCAAACTATCCTTCGGGTGAAATTGGAAAGAGGATAAAGAAGGTAGAAGTCTCAAGGACTTGCCTAAAAGCTTCTGGATCTCATTGAAAAAGTATTGAGAATCAAGAGGATCAAATCTCGACCAGTCCTTTTCAAGGAGGTGAACCAGCGGAGCAGGAAATTTCGCGCCTGTTGAGAGACAGATATAGGCAACCATATAAAATATTCTTGGAGAACCCACTTCGGCCCAAGGGATACTTTTCATATAATTTTTTATCTTACTTAGGTCGATATCGGCCTCGAGTACTCGCAGTGTCCGAATGGCATTATAAGTATCTTCCACATTAGATTGAAGTTCAGGGATAAGGCTAAACCCCCCTTCTTCCCTCTCATGGTCCTTCAGGTACTGAATGACCCTTGAGAGTTCAAGCAAATGACTCAGCCGGGCAATCTTATCTTCCGATCTTTGAAGTCCCTCGTTCAATCCACTTTTCTCTTTTCTTGCATTTTCATTTCAATATCCAAAAAAAACTTCTACCGGATAACCAGTAGAAGTTATCATTCCCCTTTCAGCAGGGACGATTTAAGGCGAACTTCATCGCCAAGTTCTACAATAATTTATTATTTCGGGCAGACTCCATTGTCAAGATCTTGTCCCTGTTCTATCACACCCACTCAAAAAAGAAGCCCACCATCTTTTCCACCAAGGTTTTTGTCGATTCTCCTCAGGCGGGAAAAATCCACCTCTCGGTTTGGCTTCCAGAAACATTTTTAAGAATTTCTCACACTTGGGATCAAATAATCTCGGCTTGTTCTTTGGTCTCTGGAACCAGAAAAAGCAGTTTCCCTCACATTGAGATTCTCTCTTCTGATGGGCACCTTTCGGATCAAAAGAAAAGAACCATTGACAGCCATAGTAAGATTGGATTTCGTGCCCATTAAATACGCGAAAAGGGATGAGGTGAAGGCATGGGGAAGTTCCCTTTGACATGGACGCTGGAATATCACAGGATTGACAGATTTCAATAATTCTTTCTGTTTGTTTACCTACGGTTCCGAGAAGAAAATTTCCGCCTGCCTGACAAATGACACGGTCCCCAATTCGGTAGTAACCCAGATTCTCTGGTTTGTTCGGGTCATCCGTGATCCGAAATTCACAGTACTTTAGAGTTTGATCTTCAATAAATTCTTCTCCGAAAACAGCCCAAGTTAGTGCTTTTTCACTGGTTGTAGAATGACCCGTGAGCGAAGACAAATCTATTTCAACCCCACCACACTTGAAATGCCCAAATGCCTTCTTTTCTCTAAAAAAGCCCCATGGATGGTTTCTATTGACAGTTTCAAGACAAATAACACAAGTCCCACCATTCAACCGCCAGTTTCTTAAACAACTCTCACAGATTGAAACATTATTCTTGACCGAAAGGACCATATCCTTTCTTGGAAAAGACTTCTCACAAAGTTCGCAAATCAATTCACTCCCCTGGAAAATCATCTTTGTCCAAAAAGAAAAAACTTCTACCAGTCAAACCAGTAGAAGTTATCGGTCCCCATCAGACGGAAACATTTAATGGCGAACTTCATCGCCCCGATCTCTTTGATTCAAATTTATTATCGATCAAAAAAACAAAGAAGTCAATGCCTTTTCGATTGGTTGTCATTTCGATTGGCCATTTTGAACCGACTAATTCAAGCAAGAGGAACGAATTAAATGAAAGCTTATGAGATGAAAAAAGATGCCGCTCTTAAGCAAAGGGGAGGCGGCCCCTGTTCATGAGGCAAACCCTTATGCAGTTTGGCAAAAGAGAGGGAAACTAATCTCTCTTTGTTGCTAAAAATATTTTCTCTATTTATCAGGCATGAGCTTTTTACTCATGGGTCCATAAAACATTTGGAGAACGTGATTTCAAGGAGATCAAAAAGAAAAAGGCCTTTAAAAACAAGGTATCCTTTCTTAAAATTTATGGAGGCGGCGGGAATCGAACCTATCATTGGGGATGATTGGAAACTTTCCAACGGAACGATGGAACCTTAACGAATCAGGGTTGCCATGGCCGCCGCCACGAATATCTCCCGAAAAGGGTAGAATCGGTTCTTACAAATAAATATATTCTCCGAGTCCGGATGGTGATCGTATAACCTTTCTGAATAGTGTCTCTTGTGAAAGGGTGTAATATAAAAACTAAAATGAAATTAGATAATTAACTTATACGGAATGGCGGAGAGGGTGGGATTTGAACCCACGTCTCCTTTCGGGAGAACCGCTTTTCGAGAGCGGCGCCTTAAGCCTCTCGGCAACCTCTCCAGTAAAATGAAAGTCTAACGGTAAGGGTAACCTTTTATAAACCATACAGGCTTCGTCACCGTAATTTTTTAAGTCCTCCTCTCCTTAAAAAAATCTTTTAAAATTTTGGCACATTCTTTCTCGAGAATCCCCCGATTGACTTCCATTCGATGGTTTAGACCCTCGCCTTCTAATAATCTGAACTTCGACTCGACGGCTCCGAATTTGGGCTCCGATGCGCCGTAGACCAATCGTGAGACCCTCGCATGAATCATGGCAGAGGCACACATGGCGCAGGGTTCAGTCGTAACGTACATGACGGTATGATTCAAACGGTAATTTTTCAATACCTCCCCTGCCTTTCTGAGAACAAGCATTTCCGCGTGGGCAGTGGGATCATTCATTTCGATACACCGATTATGATCCCTTGAAAGCACCTGATCTTCTTTCACCAAAACAGCCCCCACAGGAACCTCACCGCTTTGCCCCGCCCTTTTAGCCTCTTCAATGGCCATTTCCATAAAGCCTTTGTCCTTTTTCCTTTTTCCCATCAATCTCCAATACCTATTCCAATTCCCGTAACAACTTTATCACATTTCTATCACACTTCACTTCGGATTTCAAATCCGCACGAGCAACAGGGCGTAAAGATTTGACCCCATTTATTTGAGCGATAAAAAGAATTCAATGAATCATTAGGTTGGATAATTTTTGAAAGGAATTGGCGCGCCCAGGGCGACTCGAACGCCCGACCTGCGGATTCGTAGTCCGACGCTCTATCCATCTGAGCTATGGGCGCACCTTAATTCATCATTACTTCCTCGCGGAAGGAAGAATTTCAACCTGGTAGGCAACATTGCGGCCCCTCTGAAAATAATAACCCATTTTGACACGCTCACCCACACCGGGTAAACGATTGGGGATATAAATGGTTCGTCTCCCCACTGCAAAGTTCATCGTCTCTCCTTTATCCCCCTGCACGATAATGGTCCCCCGATAGAGGCTGATGACTTTTCCGGTCATATTAAAATACTGTTGAGCCTGCGAATTCCCCAATCCAGTAAAGATCAGGACCATCCAAATCAGTGTGAATAGGACCATCTTCTCTTTCAACTCTCTTGCCATTTTATCCCTCCTGTTGAATTCCGGTCGCCGAACCCAATTCTTCCGCTTA
>CAZXMB010000082.1:1950-9121 GCA_964641715.1 uncultured Syntrophaceae bacterium | reverse complement strand
CACCCCTCACTGTATAAATTATAAATCACAATGCATATGGCGGAGAGAGAGGGATTCGAACCCTCGGTCCCGATTTTATTCGGAACACACGATTTCCAATCGTGCCCCTTCAGCCTCTCGGGCATCTCTCCGCTTACCGCTGACCTCTAACCGAACCCTTTAACCCCTATCCATCGGCTCCGCCGAGAGAGAGGGATGCCTTAGCGCAGGATAGCTGTCCCTCCATTTATAAACAACAAGCACCAATAACCAAGCATCAATAATCAATTTTCAAATTCCAATGGATATTAAGTGTTTGGTGATTGGTCATTGAAATTTATTTGGTGTTTGAAATTTGGTTATTTGAATTTTAATTCTTCTTCTCTATTCTCTCCACTCCGTAGAGATAAGGTCTCAGGACTTCCGGGATGACCACACTTCCGTCTCTCTGCTGATAATTTTCTAAAATCGCAACCACCGTCCTGCCAACCGCTAACCCCGAACCGTTGAGGGTGTGGACATATTCTGTCTTTGACTTTCCGGAGATACGGTACCGAATCTTTGCCCTCCTCGCCTGAAAATCCTCGAAGTTACTGCACGAAGAGATCTCCTTAAAGGTGTCCTGACCGGGAAGCCAGACCTCGATATCATAAGTTTTTGATGCAGAAAATCCTAAATCCCCCGTACAGAGAGTGACCACGCGATAGGGTAAGTTTAACCTCCTTAAAACCTCTTCTGCATCACGCAAGAGCTTTTCAAGCTCATCATAGGAATCTTCGGGCTTCGAAAATTTCACCAGTTCCACCTTATTAAACTGATGCTGACGGATCAATCCCCTTGTATCCTTTCCGTAAGACCCCGCCTCTTTTCTAAAACATGGGGTATAGGCAGTATAGCAAAGGGGAAGGACCTCCTCCTCAAGAATTTCATCCTGATGGATATTGGTTACGGGAACCTCTGCGGTCGGGATGAGAAAATATTCCAATCCGTCAATCTTGAAGAGCTCCTCCTCAAATTTGGGAAGCTGACCCGTACCCGTCATGGCCGTCCGGTTAACCATAAAGGGAGGAAGCACCTCCCGGTATCCATGCTCCCGGGTATGGAGGTCCAGCATGAAATTGATCAGTGCCCTCTCCAGTTTTGCCCCAAGGTCCCGATAAAGCGTAAATCGGGCCCCTGCAATCTTTGCCCCCGATTTAAAATCGAGAATGCCGAGCTCCTCACCGATATCCCAGTGGGGCCTGGGCTTGAAATCGAACTCCGGAATCTCTCCCCACCGTCTCACCTCCATATTATCCTCGGCATCCCTGCCTTTCGGAACGGTCGGGTGAGGGAGGTTGGGAATGGTCAGAAGTGTCTCCTCCAGCATCTTCTCCTTTTCCTGGACAATCCCATCCAGCCCCTTGAGTTCCTGAGAGACCTTTTTCATCTCAGCGATGATATCCGAGGCATCCTGGTTCTCCCTTTTCCTTCTGCTCACCTCGTCGGAGACCTTCTTCTGAAGGGCTCTTAGCCTTTCCCATTCCTGAACGGCTTTTCTTCGCTCGCTATCGATGACCACAAACTGATCCAGGCTGATATTCTGGCCTCTTGAAGCCAGTCTCTCCCGAACCTCATCGAGATGCTCACGGATATATTTTGCCTCAAGCATAGAATCTCCGACCCACGAAATGACGGAAAAACAGGGTACTGGAATAATGGTATAATGAAAGAAAAAAATCAATCCTACCGCTCAAACGATCACTCCCGATCCGCCGCCCCGCCATTCCCGTATTCCGGTATTTGAGAATAGCACCAATCTCTCTTGAAATCAATTACTGTCTTTTGATTAAATTGGGATTGGATGAAATGGGCCGCCTCAGGGAAAGATGGCCGGCAATGGTATCGATGGGCTTTCCTTCCACCAGGATTTGAACCCTCTTGATCTCGGGAAAGTTTTGGGTGAGGGAATTGACAATGGAATAGGTGGTCAGTATTTCGGCGGAACTTCCTCCGGGGTGGTCCTTTAAGAGGGCCCTGTTAAAATTGACAAAAACCGTTCCCCTTTCGTCGATTTTAAAAGTTAAACATTTTGTATGAGAAGGAAGGGTGGGAATCAATTTCCCCTTCGGCCCGTTGATCAGTTCGTCAACCACTTCTTTTGCTTCCTCCTGAAGAGCCCCCTTTCTTATGATTTTCCTCTTCTCTCCGATCAAATACTCTCCATCGCGATCCGAAAAATAGAGGACGATCTCCTTCCTCTCCCGGACTAAATCCAATCTCTCTAAAAATGGCCGGAGGGTATAAACGATCTCCCTTCGAAAAAGGGCGAAGAGTAAGGCCACCATCCCGATGAGAAACAGTAAGAGGACGACCTTTCCTGTCCGGCTTTTCTTCTTCTGCTTCTTCGCCATGGTCGCCCTATCCGGCCTTCTCCTCTGCCCTCTTTCCGACAACGGGCAGGGCATATCGCTCTCCGCGAAGGGCTTTGATCATCAGGAGAAGCCACAGAATAAGGCTCAAAATCCAGAGGGGATAGACTAGAAGGCCGATGACGGGAATCATTCCGATGATGAGGGAGATCACAAAGAGACTCAAAAAGGTGAGGGTGGATTGCCTCGCATGGAACTTCACAAAATCGCTCTTCTTCTCCACCACTAAAAAGATGATCCCTGTGATGAATCCTAAAAGATAACAGAGAAACCCGGCCACATTCTCCTCTAACCCTGTGCTCGATTTTTGTCCTTCTTCCATAAAGTCCTCACTCCCTGAAAATGTCCTCTGATGAAAGCATGATTTCAATCTATAACTTATTTCATGATAAAAAAGAAGCGGGCTGGCTTTTTTCCAATATCTTCTTGAGATACTGTCCGGTATGGGATTGAGGAAACCTGGTGATCTCTTCGGGTGTCCCTGTAGCCACCACCCGGCCTCCCTCTTCCCCGCCTTCCGGTCCCAGATCGATGAGGTAGTCAGCCGATTTGATCACCTCCATATTGTGCTCGATCACAATGACGGTGTTGCCTCTCTCGGTCAGCCGGTTGAGGATATCGAGAAGCCTCTGAATATCCGCAAAGTGAAGTCCTGTGGTGGGTTCATCCAGGATATAGACGGTCCTGCCGGTTTCTCTCTTGCTCAATTCCCTTGCCAGCTTGATCCGTTGGGCCTCTCCCCCTGAAAGGGTGGTCGCAGGTTGACCCAATTTAATGTAGCCCAGCCCCACCTCCCTGAGGATCTGGAGTTTTTGATGGAGCACTGGAATCGCCTGGAAGAAGTCATCAGCCTCTTCTACGGTCATCTCCAGGACATCGGAAATCGTCCTTCCCTTATAACGGATCCCCAAGGTCTCACGGTTATACCTCTTCCCATGACACTCCTCACAGGTCACATAGACATCGGGTAAAAAGTTCATCCCGACTCGCAGCACCCCATCTCCATGACAGGCCTCACACCGGCCTCCTGAGACATTGAAACTGAACCGTCCCGGTTTAAATCCCCTCGCCCTTGATTCCGGAAGCCGGGAGAAGAGCTCCCGGATGGGCTGGAAAAGTCCGGTATAGGTGGCCGGATTGGAGCGGGGTGTTCTCCCGATGGGCATCTGATCCACATGAACAGCCTTATCGATATATTCCAGCCCCTCAACTCTTTGAACAGAAACAGAGTGTTCCCGGCGATGGTAAAGTCGTGAGGACAATAAACCATAGAGGGTGTCAATGATTAAGGTCGATTTCCCTGACCCTGAGACCCCCGTAATACAGTTAAAGATTCCCAGGGGTATCCTTACATCAATATTCTTCAAATTGTTCGCCGTGGCTCCCCGGAGGGTCAGATATTTATCCCCGAGGGGTCTCCTCTTCGGTGGAAGAGGGATGGTCTTCTTCCCCGAAAGGTACTGCCCGGTCAAGGAGTTTTCCTCTTTCATCAGTGCCTCGGGGGATCCGGTGAAAACCACCTCCCCGCCCCTCTCTCCGGGTCCGGGTCCCATATCGATGACATAATCGGCCGAACGGATCGTCTCCTCATCATGCTCTACCACGATGACGGTATTCCCGAGATCCCTTAACCGTCTCAATGTTCCAAGGAGACGGAGATGATCCCTTTGATGAAGTCCAATGCTGGGTTCATCGAGGATATAGAGCACTCCGACCAGGCTGGACCCGATCTGGGTAGCCAGACGAATCCGCTGAGACTCCCCGCCGGAGAGGGTAGAGGCATTGCGGTCAAGGGTGAGATAATCCAGGCCCACCTCGATCATGAACTCCAATCGTTCCCCGATCTCCCTTAAAACAGGACGGCCGATTTTTTGAGACCGGGGAGTCAACTCCAGACCCCTTAAGAAATCGAGTGCCTCTTTGACATAGAGCCGGGTCACTTCGGCAATCGATTTTCCCCCGACCTTAATCGAGAGGACCTCCTTCTTCAGCCTTGTCCCTTCACATTCCGGACAGGGAACGGAGCTCATAAATCTCTCCAACGCCTCAGCCTCTTCCCCGTCATTCTCCCATCTTCTCTCCAATTCCCTGACCACACCTTCAAACTTCTGACGGAAGAGGTGAGGCAATCCCCTTCCTCTGGACTTGAAAGGGATCTTTTCTCCTTCGGACCCGTAGAGGAGAAGATGCTGAACCGTCCGGGGAAGACGGTCGAACGGGGCATCCAGATCAAAATGATAATGCCTCGCCAGACCTTCGAGAATGGGGGATAAAAAGGAACGATCCTTATCTTCCCACGGGAGGATAGCGCCTCTATTGAGGGAGAGGGAGGGATCCGGAACAATCCGGTCAGGATCAAAGTATTGCTGGGTTCCCAGTCCGTGGCAGAGCGTGCAGGCGCCCTGAGGGCTGTTGAAGGAAAACATCCTGGGGGTGATCTCCGGGAAACTGAACCCGCAATCCGGGCAGGAAAACTTCTGGCTGAGGAGGAGAGGGGGTTGACCTTCCCTTTCCACCTTCACTATTCCTTCCGAGAGATGAGCGGCAATCTCCAAGGAATCGTTGATCCGCTTTCCCGCATCCTCCCTTACCACCACTCGATCGACCAGGACGTCAATATCGTGATGCTTATGCCTGTCCAGTTGGATCTCTTCACTGAGGTCCTTTGTTTCGCCATCAATTCTGACCCTGATGAACCCATTTTTTCTGAGTTCATCCAGTTCCTTCCGATACTCCCCTTTTCTCCCCCTCACCATGGGAGAAAAAACGGTGAGAAGGGAACCCCGCGGAAGGCGGAGCAGGGCTTCCGTCATCTGCTGAAGGGTTTGCGAAGTAATGGGGATACCACAATGGGGACAAAAAGGTTCACCGATCCGGGCAAAAAGGAGTCTGAGGTAGTCATAGATCTCAGTTACAGTCCCCACCGTCGAGCGCGGAGTACGGGAGACACTTCTCTGATCAATGGCAATTGCCGGTGAGAGCCCTTCAATGGATTCGACTTCTGCCCTCTCCATCTGTTCCAGGAACTGCCGGGCATAGGCAGAGAGAGATTCCACGTACCGCCTCTGCCCTTCGGCATAGAGGGTATCGAAGGCAAGCGTTGATTTTCCGGAACCGCTCAGTCCGGTGATCACCACCAGCCGGTTTCGTGGAATCTCCACATCGATATTCTTTAAATTATGGACCCTTGCTCCCCGAATGACGATCTTTTCCATCTCTCCCCTTAAAGAAATTAACTCAAAAGGAGGAAGGTGTAAAGATGGCGATTTTTGAGGAGGGATCTGAGAGATCGGAAAATGGGTTGATGAGCCTTTCGATCATCCGGTGGACTTTTTCAGAGATCCCGGCCAAAATACTTGACAAATCAGGAAACGAAGTTATAATTTCCATAGTTTAGTTTATTAAACTTTATTCTTCTTAAACTAACTTACACATTACTAAACAAATTTCTTTTTATACTAATTATGGCAAACGTTTTGATTATCGGCGCAGGAGGAGTGGGAACCGTTGTCGCTCATAAGGTGGCTGGTGTCCCGGAGGTCTTTACGGAGATCCTGCTGGCCAGCCGGACAAAATCGAAATGTGATGCCATCGCCAAAGCCATAGGCACCCCTAAAATCAGGACGGCCCGTGTGGACGCGAATGACGTTCAGCAATTAGTTCAATTATTCAAAAGCGTTCAACCCCAAATCGTCATCAACGTCACTCTACCCTATCAGGATCTCACCCTCATGGAGGCCTGCCTTGAAACGGGGGTGAACTATTTGGATACTGCAAATTATGAGCCACCCGATGTCGCCAAATTCGAATACAAATGGCAATGGGCCTACCATGAAAGATTTAAAAAGGCGGGGCTGACGGCCATCCTGGGTTGTGGTTTTGATCCGGGGGTTACAGGGGTTTTCACCGCTTATGCGGCCAAACACCACTTCGACGAGATTCATACTCTGGATATTGTGGACTGCAATGCCGGCGATCATGGAAAACCCTTTGCGACCAATTTTAACCCGGAAATCAATATTCGTGAAGTCACCCAGAAGGGAAAATACTGGGAAGATGGAAAATGGATTGAAACCAATCCCCACGAAATTCATAAACCGTTAAATTATCCCAATATCGGTCCCCGCGAATCTTACCTTATTTACCACGAGGAATTAGAATCGCTGGTAAAGCATTTTCCCACTCTAAAAAGGGCCCGCTTCTGGATGACTTTTGGACAGGAGTATTTAACCCATCTGAGAGTGATCCAAAATATCGGGATGGCCAGCATCAAACCCATCCTGTATGAGGGCAAAAAGATTGTGCCTCTCCAATTCCTCAAAGCGGTATTGCCCAATCCAGGCGAACTCGGCGAACATTATTCAGGTGAGACCTCTATCGGTTGCCGGATCAGGGGAGTTAAGGAACACAGGGAAAGGACATATTATATTTATAATAACTGCAGGCATCAGGATGCCTATCGGGAAACGGGGGCACAGGCGGTAAGTTATACGACCGGGGTGCCTGCAATGATTGGTGCAATGATGTTCCTCAAGGGGTTGTGGAAACGGCCCGGCGTATTTAATGTTGAAGAGTTTGATCCGGACCCGTTCATGGAACAATTGAAACTCCACGGACTTCCCTGGCATGAATTACACGGTGTGGATCTGGAAGTGTGAACCTGGAATAATGGAACAATGGAGTAATGGAATATTGAGCTAAAGACAGGCCGTTTCCCCATAGTTCCAACATTCCATCATTCCAATATTCCAATATATTTTGAGAATGATGCCCATCGACTT
>CAZXMB010000082.1:0-1850 GCA_964641715.1 uncultured Syntrophaceae bacterium | reverse complement strand
TACCGAATGGGAGGGATCAGTTGTCTGGCAGGCGATTTTATGGGGAACTGGTCATTCGACAGGGAATTAAAACCGGGAGATCAAATCATATTTGACGATATGATTCATTACACGACGGTAAAAACCACCATGTTCAACGGCGTCCCTCACCCCTCCATCGGCATATGGAACGAAAGATCGGGATTCCGATTAATTAAAGAATTTAACTATCAGGATTATAAATATAGATTATCTTGATCTTACAAGAAATTCAATCCACGATAAAACCTGCAAGATTAAAATATTGAAATACTTTGACGAATCCATCCTTTTTTGATAATGTTTTGCCATAATAGGAAGACTGAGGCTGGATGTTCCCGGAAGCCCAAATTTATTGTTCTTTCCTTTCTTCAGATATCCGCCGGGCTCTTAACTGAAAGTCCGGGTCTGTTCAGTACGTGGGTGTAAATCATGGTAGTGGCAACATCGGCGTGTCCCAGCAGTTCCTGCACCGTGCGAATGTCATAACGCGCTTCCAGAAGATGGGTGGCAAAGGAATGGCGCAAGGTATGGCAACTGACCTTTTTGGTAATCGCCGCCTGAGCGGCCGCCTCTTTCACGGCCTTTTGGACCAAGGTTTCGTTGATATGATGCCGCCTCACCTTGCCGCTGCGCGGATCGACCGACAGGCTTTTGGCAGGAAACACATACTGCCAGATCCATTGCTTCCCCGCATTCGGAAACTTTCTTTCCAGGGCTGGCCAGATATAGACTCCAGCCGCTCCTTGAGCCAAATCCTGCTCGTATACTGCTTTCACACGGGTAAAATGCTCTCTCAGGGGCGCGGTAAAACGCTCCGGCAGCATGGTCACCCGGTCCTTTTGCCCCTTTCCGTCCCTAACCATGATTTGATGCCGGGCAAAGTCAATATCTTTCACCCGCAATCGGACACACTCCATGAGCCGCAAGCCGCTGCCATACATCAGGCCAGCCATCAAGCCGGTGACTCCGCTCATTTTCGAAAGAAGCATCTGGACTTCATCCCTGGTCATAACCTCCGGCAGCCGGCGCGGCCGCTTGGCCCGGACAAATTCCTCTATTTCCCCGACCGGTTTTCCCAGGACCTGCCCATAGAAAAAGACCAGCGCATTAAGGGCCTGATTCTGGGTGCCCGCCGACACCTCCCGTTCTACCGCCAGGTAATCAAGGTAGGTCTTCACTGCGGTGGGAGCGTCAAGCTCCTTTGGATTGGCATAATCATGGAAGGCGATGAATCGTCTGACCCAGTCAAGGTAGGTGGTTTCGGTGCGATACGAAAAATGCCGGGAACGGACCTCGGTCTTAACTGCTTGGAGCAGTTCAGGAAATTGCCGTTCCACCTCGCCTGGAATCAACCGGTCCCGAAACCCCTCCGTCCTGGCTTTCGCCTCTTGAGCAGGAGATTTTCCAGTAGGCCCCACGGCGGCTTGTCTCTCAGGTGCATATTGAGGAAGAAAAATCTCGTACAATATCCTCAGTGCATGTTCAGCCTGCCGGACCTGCCAATCTGCGATGCCCTGGCGCTTCCTCAGGTCGGACAGAAAGGCTTCAATATCCTTTCTGGACCTGTCTCTCAAAGGTTTACCTTGAAGAAAACTCTCGAAATCCCTCACCCACCTGACATAGAAGGGCGAGCGGTCTGGGCGTACCCTGTTCTCCTCCGCGCACCCCCTATAGGCCTCCCAAAAATGATCTCGCTCGCTGGAATTTTGGAGAGCCATGGTATTCACCATAAAATCCATTTTAACTTTTGCAGGTTAGGCAACAATCAAACACTTAATGATAGGCGGAATTATTATATCACAATATAATATTTCCGTCTAATATCTGTT
>CAZXMB010000081.1:0-13982 GCA_964641715.1 uncultured Syntrophaceae bacterium | reverse complement strand
GAGATTTCCTTTCCGGGAAGCCCCGCCCTGTGGGCGGGGAGCTTCACTTTGTGATTAATTTTAATCTCGCCCCGGAGCGAGGCGGGAGGCAGCCCTTAACAGGTAAAGGAATATGGGATGGGTTCATCATGAGACCCCTTCATCAATAGCCTGAAATAGGAACCCGTCCGTCATTGAACGATTAGGTGAGCTTCTCTTCCATCTGCATCCGCAGGCAGATTGCCAGGATCGGGTCTACGGGATGCCACACTCCTGTTTCTTCATCCTTTTCGATAAGGTCGAGTTCCTCCAGTTGCCGGGATGAATGCTGAACTCCTCCCACTGACCCAAGCCCATGTTTTTGAATATAGCCGCTTGCCAGAAGCTTAGGCGTCGCCTCTTTAGCTAAAGCCTGGAACAGGAGACGTTGGTGAGGTGATAAACCCTGGAGAATCGCTTCAAAAACCGGCTTTTCCGACAGGATAAGTCTTTCCATTCCACGGTTAATTGACTCTTCGGTTACTGTCTTGGAATGTTCATAAACAAAGAAAGCCAACTTCTCCGAGTAATAGGGGTGAAACCCTGTGAAGGATGCAAGCTTTTGTGCCATTGCCATGGTACATTTCCTCTGGTTTTTTTGAAATTGTTCGGCAATAAACTCGGAAAGCTCATCAGGCGGAAGCAACTTTAGCGGGTAATTGATGGCGCTCTGGAAGAACGGACGTTGTCTTTCGTTGAAAATACCTAAGAGAATACGACGGCGACTTCCAATAAAGAAGTAAGACGCCTGGTGCTGAATCCGGGTTCTCATGATGCCTTCAATTTGCAGTGCTTCTTTTAAAGTAATAATCTCCTGAAATTCATCGAGGGCCACGTGGACAAGGGATTGGGTGGCATTGATAAATTCTCGAAGGGAATCCATCGTCTCCTCAAGGAGTTGCAGGCCGCCTTTTCCTGCGCCGGAAAGCTCGACGCTCAGCGAGACCCCTCCAGAAGGATCAGGTTTCAGCACAGGACGGAAGGATTTCATGGCCCGAAGAGCTGACTTCCAGAGAGGGTCCTTTTTATGGGTTATGACGAAGACCGCCTTGGCCAACCGGGATGCCACATCATCAACCGAGGCCACACCGAAGAAGTCAGTAAAAAGGGGAACAGCGCCTTTGTTCAATAGGGCTTTTTGAATTCTCTTCACCAGAGAAGTCTTTCCATACCTCCGGGGTGAGAAGAGAACCACATTTGCTTTGCCTTCAGTATAGGACTGCAATTCCTTCAATTCCTTCTTTCTGTCGCAGAAGGGGGCGTCAACCGGCACTTCCTGAAGATAGAAAGGATTCCCCATCCCAATCTCCTTTTGATATTTAAATTATGGATATTCCATTACGGTAATTCAATAATATCGTAATGCCATCAAATTGTCAATGCTTTTCTTCGATGGGAAGGTTGCAAAAATTGAGTTTTCGAAAGCAGTAAAAAGGTGGGTATCGTTCAGATTATCCTGAATGAGAGAGAGTTACGCAATGGAGTAAGCGGGTATTTCGGAAGAACGATCAACGGTAAGAGAAGGGCTCGTTTTTGAGATCAGTGGTGAGATTAGCGTTCCCTTTTTCCCTCAATAAACTCCTCCACCATCAACTTGGCCTGATTGTCGGGAAACTGCACCAGAGGATGTTTCATCGCGTAGGCGGAGATGGAGATGAGGGGACCTCCGATGCTCCTGTTGCGGGCGATCTTGCAGCACCGGATGGTGTCGATCGTGATCCCCCCGCTATTGGGAGAATCCTCCACCGAAAGCCTCATCTCAAGGTTCAAAGGGATTTCTCCAAACCCCCTTCCCTCCATCCGGAGAAAACAGACCTTGTTATCGTTCTGCCAGGGGACATAATCGGAAGGGCCGATATGGATATTTTCCGGCTCAAGGGGAATACCCAGCTGGGATTGGATCGCTTCGGTTTTCGAGATCCGTTTATTCTTCAAACGATTTCGGTTAAGCATATTGAGGAAATCTGTATTTCCTCCCGTGTTGATCTGGTAGGTCCGGTCCAGTCTTACTCCGCGATCCTCGAAGAGTTTAACCAGGGCTCGGTGAATAATAGTGGCCCCCATCTGAGACTTGACATCATCTCCTATGGCGGGGATTCCTTTTTCTTCAAACCGTTTTGACCATTCGGGGACAGAGACGATGAAGCTCGGCATACAGTTGATGAGACTCACCCCGGCACTCAAACAGGCCTCTGCATAAAACTGTGTGGCCAGATCAGAACCCACAGGAAGATAATTGAGTAAAATCTCAACCCCGGATTCCTTAAGGACCTTCTCCACATGACAGGGTTTTTCATTTGCCGCGATAAAAGTCCGGTCCTCGGAATAATCCTTCATATGTTCTGAAACACCGTCAAGGACCTCCCCCATTGAGACCATCACCCCTGAGTCATTGAAGCTTGAGAAAAACACTTTGGTACAATTGGGTTTTGCAAAGATGGCCTCCCGGAGGGGTTTTCCGACTTTTCTCTTGTCGATATCGAAGGCGGCACCCACTTCGATATCCCAGGGTTTGTAGCCCCCGATATCCAGGTGCATCAAACCGAGGGGATCGAATTTTGGATTCCTCCGACTCGTATCTCGATAGAATTCAATCCCCTGGATGAGAGCACTGGCACAATTCCCGACACCCACAATACCGATCCGGATCGAATTCTTCTTCATAAAAGATCAACCTTTCTCATAGAATTCCCTTTCCCATATGACTTTGAAAAACTATCTTATTTACCACCAATTGTCAAGAATTTTAAAACCATTTTCCTTGACTTCTCCAATTGAATCTGGTAATTTCCGCAAGAATTAATCAATTGAATATGGGACCAAAGCAATGAAAGAGAGAAAGAAGTCGCCATTCTTAAGGCAAACCATACGACCTCTGGATCCCCAAAAAACCCGAACTCTCTATGATCTGGTTCGAGGCTTTCAGCATACCTCCTTCCAGAGCCGAAATCTCTATAAATGTTTTGAGGTCTTCAGAAAGATGCTCAGTGATCCCCGGTGTATTATCTTCCTCGGGCTTTCAGGAGCGATGATTCCCGGCGGGATGCGAAAGGTGATCCACGATATGATCGAGATGCGATTGATCGATGTCCTGGTCTCGACCGGTGCGAACATCTTTCATGACCTCTTCGAAAGTTTCGGATACCGACATTATTTAGGTTCTGAGGAAGATGATGATGATACCCTCCGGAGGCACCGGATCGTGCGTGTCTATGATGCCCTGATGGATGATCACGAGATCAATCAGGTGATTCATCTCCTTTCGGAGATTCCGGAGGCACTGGAGGAGAAAGTCGTTTCTTCAAGAAGATATCTCGAGGTCCTGGGACACCAGCTCAAGGATGGGGGATCGATCCTGAAGACAGCCTCCCGATACGGGGTTCCCATCTTTGTTCCGGCCCTGAGCGATAGCTCCGTCGGGATCGGTCTCACCTTCCTCCATTCCCGGAAAAAGGAGTCTTCGGAGGGATTGATCATCGATCAGATCCGCGATAGTTTTGAGATTTCCCAGTTGAAAAGAGCGGCCGCGGTCACCGGGGCCATCTATATCGGAGGGGGAGTTCCCAAAAATTATATTCAACAGCTTGGGCCGGTGAACGAACTCCTTTTCCAGAAAGAGAGCGGTCATCATTATGCCTTCCAGATTACTACGGATGATCCAAAATGGGGGGGGCTATCGGGATGCACCTTTGAAGAGGCCAAATCCTGGGGGAAGATTGAGAAAGAATCCGCCTATGCGGCTGTCTATATGGATGCCACCGTTGCCCTTCCTCTATTGGCAGGGGCCATCTTTCAGGAAGGAAAGGCTTTGAGCAGGAGAAAGAGGCGCCAATTCCAATGGGAGGGAGACCGGCTGAAGGCCATCCGATTTGTCTGATCCTCCTTTGTTTCAATTCATACCCCCCCTTTATAAACCCCTTTACCCTATTTGAGTTCAATTCATTGCTGAATGCAGATTGGGAAAACAGGATTACGATTCCGAAATCCGAAATCCGAATTCGGCATTCAATAAGAAAGGGGTTGAAAAAATGGGGGAAATGGTTATATTATAATTTAGTAAGTGATGAGATAAAAAGGAGTTTGATTTCGATGAAAAATTCTGATTCCAAAATTCCAGATCAGAAGGAGCTCGAGAGGGAGCTCAACGAATATTTGGGTAAAAAGTATGGCGACCGGATTCGGTTGGTCGTTCCGATGCTCTTTCCAAAACCCCAGACTGAGGAGGTTTCAAAGGAGGAGAAGGAGTTGGGGGAAGGAAAGAGCAAAATCCATTTCGATCTGAAGCCGGAGGAATTAGAGGCATTTCTCAACGATTACATCATCCGGCAGGAGGAGGCAAAAGAGATCCTTGCCACCAAGATCTGCACCCATTTCAACCGTATTAAGTTCACCGAGATGACCAAAGGGAAGACGCGATACGAAGGGGTGGGGCATATTAAGAACAATATCCTGATGATCGGTCCTACCGGAGTGGGGAAGACCTATCTGATCAAATTGATTGCAAAACGCATCGGTGTCCCTTTTGTCAAGGGAGATGCGACCAAGTTCAGTGAAACCGGTTATGTGGGAGGAGATGTGGAGGATCTTGTCCGGGATCTGGTTTATGAAGCCAATGGAGATATTGAGTCAGCCCAGTACGGAATCATCTATGTGGATGAGGTTGATAAGATTGCCTCCTCAAACAACCTCATCGGTCCGGATGTATCGAGGACGGGTGTTCAAAGAGCACTGCTCAAGCCCATGGAAGAGACCGAGGTGGATCTCAAAGTCCCCCATGACCCTATCTCCCAACTGGAAGCCATCGAACATTACCGGAAGACCGGGAAGAGGGAGAAGCGGACGATTAATACCAAATACGTCCTCTTCATCATGAGCGGTGCCTTTAACGGGTTGGAAGAGATTACCCAGAGACGCTTGAACCGGGAAGGGATTGGATTTGGGGCGGAGATTCGCTCAAAGGATGAGCGGGCAGAGTACCTCAAACAGGTGAAGGCGGAGGACCTCATTGCCTATGGATTTGAGTCGGAATTTATCGGACGACTTCCGGTGACCGCGATCTTCGAGCGGCTGGAGATAGAGGATCTTTATGCGATCCTGAAGAATCCCAATAATCCCATCATCTTGGGGAAGAAGAAGGATTTCAAATCCTATGGGATTGATATTCAATTTGAGGAGGAGGCCCTTTACGAATTGGCGGTAAAGGCCTATGAGGAAAAGACCGGGGCAAGGGGGCTCGTCAGTGCCGTGGAGAAGGTCCTGCTGAAATTTGAGAAGCGGCTTCCTTCCACGGACATCCGTCGATTTGTGGTCACCCGGGCAGTGGTGGAGAATCCCGATCGAGAGCTGGAACGATTGTTTGAAAACCCCTCCGATCCTGAGGGGCTTGCTAAATTTGAGATGCTTCTTTCGAGGGAGAAAAAAGAGATGGAGGAATCCATCCTGAGTAGGGAGGGAGAATTTCGGAAACGCTATGGATTTGCCTTCCCGAAAGGAAGAATTGATCTCATTGTCAACCGGATGGTTGAAAAGGGATATGATGTCAATACGGTCTTTGAGGAGGTCGTGGAGATCCAGCGCCAGATAGAGGAATTTGAAAGGGATTTTCAGAAACGAAATGGAATCCAACTCCAATTTGATAACCAGGCGGTCGATCGGGTTATCGAAATGGCACTCCATGAAGAGATCAGAGGAGAGATGGTGTGCTCCCGTGTGTTAAAGGATTATGAACATGGGATGAAATTAATCCGTGATAAGATGGGCCGAAGGGAGTTCATCATTACCCGGGAGGCCATCGACGACCCGGAGGGGTACCTTAATCGGGTCATCCGGGAGATTTATGGCGGGCAGACCGACGAAAGGCCCCAGGGGGAAGGATAATGGCTGCCAAAGATTATTATCAAATATTAGGGGTGAGCAAGAACGCCAGCGAAGAGGAGATCAAGCGGTCCTACCGGAAACTGGCAATGAAATATCACCCCGATCGAAATCCGAATAAGAAAGAGGCTGAGGAACGCTTCAAGGAGATCAATGAGGCTTACGCTGTCCTGGGCGACAAAGAGAAACGGAAACAATACGATACCTTTGGGGCAGAGGGATTCCATCAACGGTTTACCCAGGAGGATATCTTTCGGGGCTTCGATTTTGATGAGATCCTATCCGGTCTTTTCGGAGGAAGAGGGGGGCGCCGGGAATTTCGATTCGGGGGCCGGAGAGGGTTCGACTTCGGAGACCTTTTCGGCGGTCCCTATGGTTATCAGGATACAGGCCGGATGGCACAGAAGGGGGAAGATATCCTTTACGAGATGCCCCTCTCTTTGGAGGAGGCTGCCTTCGGAGGGGAGAAAAGGATTTCATACCGGAAAAACGGGAAGGTTGAAGAGGTCTCTGTAAAAATTCCAAAAGGCATTGTTTCGGGAAAGAAGCTGAGGCTTGCCGGAAAGGGGATGGAGGGGAAAAACAGCGGCCCTCCGGGGGATCTCTATCTTCAGATCAATATTCGTGAACATCCTGTCTTCATCCGGGAGGAGGATGACCTGATCGTGGAGAAGGAGGTCCGCTTCTCAGAGGCGGTGCTGGGAACGACCCTTGAGGTCCCCACCCTCGAGGGCACGAAGAGGGTCAGGATCCCTCCGGGAACGCAGAGCCATACGAAGATGCGGCTAAAAGGACTTGGAATGCCTCATTTTCAAAGGGAGGGAAGAGGGGATGAATTTGTGAAGATCGTCGTGAAAGTTCCCAGGAAGGTATCAGAAAAGGCTCATGGACTCATCCGGGAGCTTGCCAAAGAAGGCCTTTAACACCTCCATTGACAATTTGCAGTTTTTCATTTTCACTTCTTCATTCAATTTTCTCATATCCCATTTCATGATCAAGGTTCGTTGACTTTTCCGATAATCTATTATAAATAAAGCCAAAAGAGTCTGTTCTCTGAACGGGAGGAAGAGATCATGGGGAATCGGGTTTATGAAGAGGTGCCGGTGGAGAAGTTAAGGTGGCGATGTGATCCTAATTCATTACCCTACGAGACCACTGATTCCATCCCGCCCTGCAGTGAGATTATTGGCCAGGAAAGGGCGCTGGAAGCGGTACGCATCGGACTCGATATCAACAGCATCGGTTATAACATCTTTGTGACCGGCCTGGCCGGAACCGGAAGATTTACGACCATTAAAACCGCCCTGGAACGGCTTGATGTCAAAGGAAGGATTCCGAATGATATCTGTTATGTCAATAACTTTAAAAATTCGGATATGCCCCACATGCTCCTCCTTCCTGCAGGGCAGGGGATCACCTTCAAGAAAGAGATGGAGATGTTGATTGAGACTTTAAAGAAGAAGATCCCTCTCATCTTTGAAAACGAGACCTACCTCAACAAGAAGAAGGAGCTGGTTGAAGGATTTCGGAACAGGCAGGCAGAGATGTTTCGGGAATTTGAGAAAAAAGTGAATCGAGAGGGTTTTGCCCTGGTCCAGGTTCAGACGGGTCCCTACTCCCGGCCGGGGATTTTCCCCGTGGTGGAGGGAAATCCGGTTAACATCGAACAGCTGGAGGCGATGGTGGAGGAGGATAAGTTCTCAAGAGAAGATCTGGAGAAGAAGAAGGAGAAACAGGCCGAACTGACCGAGGAATTGGAGACCATCTTTAAAGAGACCCGGAAATCGGAGAAGGGGATCAAAGAGCAGTTAAGCGAACTGGATAACGAGGTCATCTCTCCTGTCATCCGGGACTCCATCTCAGACATCAAAGAGAAGTTTAATCATGAGAAGATCCCCCGATACCTGGATGAAGTTCAAGAGGATATTTTGGCCAACCTCCATCGTTTCAGAGAAAAGGAAGAGCCCGCCGCTCCTTCGCTTCCGGGATTGATCCTGCCTCAACCCGCAGAACAGTTCACCGAATATCAAGTCAATGTCCTGGTGGACAATTCAGAGACGAAGGGGGCCCCGATCATCGTGGAGACGACGCCCAACTACCGAAACCTCTTCGGCACCATCGAAAGGGTGGTCGATCGGGCTGGAATCTGGAAGACGGATTTCACCCATATCAAGGCAGGGTCTTTTCTGAGGGCCAATGGAGGCTATCTGATCTTCAACGCCCTGGACGCCCTTACAGAACCATGGGTCTGGCCTGCGTTGAAACGGACGCTGAAGAATCAGATCATCGAGATTCAGACCTATGACCCCTTCTATTTTTTCTCGACTTCAGCCATGAAGCCAGAGCCCATTGAATGCAATACCAAGGTCATCATGATTGGCGATACCCGGATGTACTACCTTCTCTTTAATTTGGACGATGACTTCAAAAAGATTTTCAAAATCAAAGCGGACTTCGATTCGGTGATGAATAAGGATCAGGGGACCATCCATCAGTATGCCACCTTTATCCGGAGGATCTGTGATGAGGAGAAGCTGAAGCCCTTTGATCGAACTGGAATTGCAGCGGTCGTGGAATACGGGGTGGAGATCGCCGGGAAACAGAAGAAACTTTCAACACGCTTTCATCTCATTGCGGATATCCTGAGAGAGGCCAACTACTGGGCGTTGAAGGATGAAAGTCCTGTAGCCACCGAAAAACATGTGGATCAGGCCATTGAGAAGAAAATCAATCGGCTGAACCTCTTTGAGGAGAAACTTCAGGAGATGATTGAGGATGGGACCATCATGATCGATTCAGAGGGCCTGGTGGTGGGCCAGGTGAACGGGCTTTCGGTTTACGATCTGGGGGATTATTCCTTTGGCAAACCCTCTCGCATCACGGTGAAGACCTCTCTGGGGAAGGCAGGGATTATCAATATCGAAAGGGAGGCGGAGATGAGCGGTCCCATCCATAACAAAGGGGTCTATATTCTTTCGGGATACCTCAGGGACCGGTATGCCCAGGACAAACCCATCACCATGAGCGCCAGTATCTGTTTCGAACAGTCCTATAGCGGAGTGGAGGGAGACAGCGCCTCCTCCACTGAATTGTATGCCCTTCTTTCAAGCCTGTCCGGGCTTCCGATCCGGCAGGACATTGCCGTCACCGGATCTGTCAACCAGAAGGGAGAGGTTCAGCCCATCGGCGGGGTGAACCAGAAGATTGAGGGCTTTTTCGATGTGTGCAGAGCCAAAGAGTTGACGGGAAAACAGGGGGTGATGATCCCCCATACCAATATGGATGATTTAATGTTAAGAAAAGATGTCGTCCGGGCGGTCCAGGAGGGGAAATTTCATATCTACCCCGTTAAAACCATTGATCAGGGGATTGAGATCCTGACGGGTGTTGAAGCGGGGGAGAGACTGGAGGATGGAAGTTTTAAGGCGGGGACCGTCAATGACCTGGTCGATAAAAAACTCAGAGAGCTGGGGATGAAGATTAAAGAGTTTGAAGGGGCCGGAGAAGAGCCAAAAGAGGAGAAGAAGAAAAGGGGAAGAAAATCCACCTGCAATGGATAGAGTGATCCTTAATATACCTCTTGATGTCGGCAAAGAGATCTTCATTCAAGGGCCTCCTCTGGAGGCCCTTCGATTTCAGGGGGGGCGGAGAGGAAGTATCCTGACCCTCACCGATTCGACGGGAAAGGATTTCAGGGGAAGGGTGGTTTCCCTTTCCGAAAAGGAGGCGTCCCTCCTCATCTTCGATCACTTCCCTTCACCGACGGAATCCTCACTGGAGATTATTCTTCTTCAGGCCCTTCCCGAGAAAGAGCGAATGGAATGGATCATCCAGAAAGCAACGGAGCTGGGGGTCTCGAAGATCATCCCTTTTAAATCCGAGAGGTCGATCTCTTTAGAAGAGAGGGAATCGAAACAGAGAAAGGCTCACCGGTGGCAGGAGGTTGCCATCAGGGCCGTTCAGCAATCAAGAAGGGCAGGGGTCCCCAGGGTGGAGACCTATTGTTCATTCCGTGAGGCATTGGAGTTTTGTAAGGAAGAAGGGTTAAAGATCGTTCTCTGGGAGAAGAAGGGAGAAGGTTTGAAAGAGGTTCTCAGGCGATATAAACCTGTAAGAATTTATGCGATGGTTGGACCGGAAGGAGGACTGACAGAGAAGGAGGTCCATATTGTAAAGGAGCGGGGATTCATCCCGGTCAAACTGGGCCAGAGGATCTTAAGAGCCGAAACCGCGGCCATTACCTTAATCGGAATTCTCCAATATGAATTAGGCGACCTCTGTTGAGCCGATGGACTTCCTTCCACCTTCCGGGAATGGTCCCCATTCTCAATTCTTCTTATTGGAAGGGAGTTGACGCTGTGAAGAGATTGACTTTATAATAGATAAAAAGATGAGGGGGCTCCTATGTGGGACTATACGGAAAAGGTCAAAGACCATTTTTTAAATCCGAGAAATGTGGGGGAGATCGAAAACCCGGATGGGTCGGGCGAGGTGGGTTCCCTCGCCTGCGGAGACGCCCTGAGGTTGAGTTTTAAATTGGATGAGAATAAACGCATCAGGGAGGTGAAATTCAAGACCTTCGGGTGTGCCAGTGCCATTGCCTCTTCTTCGGCCCTGACGGAGATCATCAAGGGGATGACCCTTGAAGAAGCGGAGAAGGTGACCAACCAGGATATTGCCAACTACCTGGGAGGACTCCCCGAAGAGAAGATGCATTGCTCGGTCATGGGGAGGGAGGCCCTTGAGGTCGCCATCGCCAATTATCGCGGCCAGAAGGTGGAGAAAGAGGAATTCGAGATCGTCTGTAAATGTTTCGGTGTGACCGATCGAGAGATCATCAGGGCCATACGGGAGAACAACCTCAAAACAGTGGAACAGGTAACCTACTATACCAAGGCCGGTGGGGGGTGCGCCCAGTGCCATCCCAAAATTGAAGCCATTATTGAGAAGGTGAGAAAAGAGATGGAACAGGAGGCTCCTCCCGTCAAGGAGGAGAAGAGGAGATTGACGAACATCCAAAAGATCAAGTTGATTGAAGAGACACTGGGGAGGGAGATCGTTCCGGCCCTGAAAGCCGACGGGGGAGATTTGGAGCTCATCGATGTGGAAGGGAATAAAGTCTATGTGGCCCTGAGGGGGAAGTGCTCCTTCTGCCCCAGTTCTGGATTTACCCTGAAACAATATGTCGAATCGAAACTGAAGGAATTCGTCAGCGAGGAGATTGTGGTGGAGGAGGTCAGACCGTGAGAACCGTTTATGTGGATAATAATGCGACGACAAAAGTGGCCCCTGAGGTCCTGGAGGCCATGCTCCCTTACTTCAAAGAACTTTATGGCAATCCGTCCAGCATGCACTTCTTCGGAGGACAGGTTCAGAAGAAGATCAATGAAGCGAGGGAACAGGCAGCGGATTTTTTAGGGGCGGAACCCTCTGAGATTGTCTTCACCAGCTGTGGCACCGAGAGCGATAATTCGGCGATTTTCGGGACCCTCGATTCCTATCCCGAGAAACGCCATTTCGTGACCTCCCGTGTGGAGCATCCGGCTGTCATGAATGTGTGTACCTCCTTGGGCCGAAAGGGTTACCGGGTCACAGAGGTCTCTGTGGACCGGGAGGGCCGATTGGACCTCGATGAATTGAGGGAATCTCTGATGGATGGGACCGCCCTCGTTTCGATCATGTATGCGAATAACGAGACAGGGGTGGTTTTTCCGATCGAAGAGATAGGTGAGATCGTCAAGTCAAGGGGAATCCCATTTCATACGGATGCCGTCCAGGCGGCAGGGAAGATCCCCCTCAATATGAAAAAGTCGGCCGTGGATATGCTCTCCATCTCCGGCCATAAACTCCATGCCCCAAAAGGGATCGGAATTCTCTATATCCGAAAAGGGACTAAATTCTCTCCCTTCATGATTGGCGGTCATCAGGAGAAGGGCCGAAGAGGAGGGACCGAGAATGTTCCCTATATCATCGGTCTGGGGAAGGCCTGCGAGATGGCCAAAAGGAATCTCGAGGATGAGAATACGAGGGTAAAGGCATTGAGGGACTATCTGGAGATAAAGATTCTGGAGAAGATTCCGAATACCCTGGTCAACGGAGACCGGGTCCATCGTCTTCCCAATACCCTGAATGTGAGCTTTGAATATGTGGAGGGGGAATCGATTCTTCTGCTGCTCTCTGATCTGGGGATCTGTGCCTCTTCGGGGTCTGCCTGTACCTCCGGTTCACTCGAACCCTCACATGTCCTCAGGGCAATGGGCGTTCCGTTTACTGCGGCTCACGGATCCATTCGTTTCAGCCTCTCCATCTATAATACCAAAGAGGAGATGGATTACATCATCGAGCACCTTCCTCCGATCATCCAGAGGTTGAGGGACATCTCACCCTTCTGGAAAGACTATCTGAAATCCCAGGGGAAGGGATAAAAAAAACCCCAGTTGAAAAAACTGGGGTCTTTTTTTTCTTAGATTTAATGAGCTTCGATGTTATTTCACTACAACCACATCGGTTGCCTGTGGACCCTTCGGACCCTGGGAAACCTCGAACTCGACCTCATCGCCTTCGTAAAGGGATTTGAACCCATCCCTCTTAATGGATGAGTAATGGACGAAGACATCATTCCCATCGTCTCTGGAAATGAACCCATAGCCCTTCTTCTCATTAAACCATTTTACACGACCTTTGGCCACTACAACTCACCTCCTTTCTTCATTTAAACTTAAGTAAGTTGTAATAGCCGTTGGTCCTTAAAAAAAGTCGCAAAAGTTTAAGAAGCACTCTTGCGACCTTTTGTGATCCAAACAAATACTTCTTACAACCTACATTAATAAATATTATGGCATTTTAATTTTGAAATGTCAATAAATTTTTTATATTTTGTAATGAGTTGATATTACACATGTTTTCTATTATAGGACATAAGAATGGCTCCCGGTTTAAAATTTCCCGAAAATTTCCTCTCCCGTATGCCATAGCGTTTCTTTAACATTCTCCATCTCAAAGGTAACTGCATGGAGTTTTTTTAAGGTAAACTGTCCCGGGTTGATGGAAATGGTCTTTCCGATCCGGTCTGAATAAAAACCGGACAGCTCCGGTGACTCATGAATATGACCATGGAGGGTCAGGAGAGGCTGATTCTCTTCAATAAAAACCTTAATCGATCGGCTACCAGCAGATTTTCCCCCCTGAATAAGATCCAATCGGGTCCCGAAGGGTGGGGAATGCATGAGATAGACTGTTTTTTTCTGATCGAGACTTTTGGGGAGGTGATCAATATCATCCCGGATCGTTTCTCTGCTTCTCAGATAGAGATGGGGATCCACGGGCTGAAGCTTATCAGCCTGGTCAGCAGATCGAATATAGGAAGGGTTCTTCTGGGGAGGCCATAACGCTTCAGAATCATCCATCTTCTCATAATCTTTTGGCCGAAAAGGAGTCGGAGGGACAAAAGGATAGCCCATGAGTTCGTAGCCGTTCCTTAACGGGTAAATTCTCAGATGGAGATCAATGATTGCTTCGTTAGGTTCTTTGAAGAGATAAGGATATCCGATATCCCAGTTTCCCGGGATCAGGAAGATCTGTTTGGCTCCAGCGGTCTCCATCATCGCCTTGAAAAAAGGGGTAAGAAATCGATCGATGAATTTTTTTTGATTCGGGATCATGTCTTCATATCTTTTCGTCGGGGGAAAAGATGGGAGAAGATCACCCCCCAAGAGGATGATCTCAGCGGAGGAAGAAGCGGTGAGTTCTAAAAGTTGATGATAGAGCCGGATTTCACCATGAAGGTCTGAGGTATAAACGCATTTCATTTTAATCGTATGGGACTAATCTTCAAAGTCCTCCACAAGAACCCATTTGTCCTTCTTCCTGATCAGCCTAAAGGTGACTTTGCAATAGGAACACAGGACCAGGTCCCCTGTCTTCTCATCGCCATCCAAAGGGATATCGGCATCACAGATAGGACACACCATATCAGTTGCCATAGGTCATCTCCTTATACTCAGGAATATTTGAATTCGGAGAAAAAATCAAGAGATTTTTTGAATATTTTCCTTGCAATCCGGTCTAATATTATATAAAAATTATTAAAG
>CAZXMB010000080.1:2474-14074 GCA_964641715.1 uncultured Syntrophaceae bacterium | reverse complement strand
TCTCTCCCGTGCGGACCTCCATTCATTCCCCTGCTTACAAAAGAAAAATGGCAGGCATCCTTTTAAAAGAAGGTTTTAGGAAGTTAATGGAGTCGCACTCAATGAGTCGATAATAACCAATTTTCAAACACCCATAACCAATATCCAATTCCCAATCACCAAAAGATGTTTGGTTATTCGGTGATTGGAATTTATCTACGAGAGGAATCTTATGAAAAAAATCCTTAAACTTCATGTCAACGGTGAAGATTTTGAGGTTCTCACAGAACCCAATAAGACGCTTCTCGAGGTATTGAGGGAGGATCTCGGGTTGACCGGAACGAAAAGGGGTTGCGACCTGGGAACCTGCGGAGCCTGTACCGTCCTGATCGATGGAAAGCCCTGGCTCTCCTGCCTCACCCTGGCCGCCACTGTTCAGGGACGAAAGATCACGACCATTGAAGGCCTTGCCCAAGATGGAAAACTTCATCCCCTTCAGAAATCCTTTGTTGAAAAGGGTGCCATTCAGTGCGGATTCTGCACCCCCGGGATGATCATGACTGCAAAGGCTTTTCTCGATGAGCGGGCTCATCCTTCGGAAGAAGAAGTAAAAAAGGCCATCTCCGGAAACCTCTGCCGTTGCACAGGTTATGTGAAGATTATGGAGGCGATTTTGTCGGTGGTGGAAAAACAATAAAGGAATCTTATTTGTAGGGCAGGCCTTCAGGCCTGCAAAATGCAAGGCTAAAGCCTTGCCCTACATAGTTTTTAGTTGAATATCATTCTGAAATCCGCAATCTGAAATCCGAAATTGGAAGAGGTGAATTCATGAGTAAACTCAATGTCGTTGGGAAGAGAGAACCCATGCTCGACGCCTGGGAGAAGGCAACCGGCAAGGCACAATATACAGACGATCTTTCATTGCCTGGGATGCTCTTCGGGAAGATCCTCCGAAGCCCTTATGCCCATGCAAGGATCCTCCGGGTGGATCTTACTGAAGCATTAAAGGTCCCTGGGGTGAAGGATACGATCAGCGGGAGGGATATCCCGAGAAAAAAATACGGGATTGTCCCCATGGCCAAAGATGAATATGCCCTGGCGATTGAAAAGGTGCGTTATATCGGTGACGAGGTTGCAGCGGTCATAGCGACTTCCCCGGAGTCAGCGGAGGAAGCCATCTCAAAGATCCGGGTCGAATATGAGGAGCTTCCCGCTGTTTTTGACCCCCTCGAAGCCATGAAACCAGGAGCCCCCGTCATTCATGAAGAAGTCCCTGACAATATCAGCGCGAGGATTCGAAAGGAATTCGGGAATGTGGAAAAAGCCTTTGGTGAGTCAGACCTCCTTTTTGAAGACAGCTTTGAATCCCAGCCGGTCAACCATTGCCCGCTCGAACCTCAGGCTGGCCTGGCCTCGGTGGATGCTTACGGAAAGGTGACGCTCTGGTCATCCACTCAGATCCCTTTCTTTCTCAGGAGAAACCTCGCTACTGTCCTCAACATCAGCGAAAGCAAGGTCCGTGTGATCAAACCGAAAGTGGGGGGAGGATTCGGTCAGAAGATCGATCTCTATGCCAAAGATTTCTGTGCGGCATTCTTTGCGATGAGGACAGGAAGACCTGTGAAGTTTGTCTATGACCGGGAAGAGGTATTCACCTCAACGAGACAGCGCCATCCCATGCATATCCAGCTCAAGACAGGGATGAAAAAGGATGGAACCCTTCTTGCCCAGCAGTTCAAAGTGATCGCAGATGGAGGGGCCTACAACAGCACGGCTCCTCTGATGATCACCCTTGCCTGTTACTTTATCATGCTCCCTTACCGTCTCGAAAACCTCCTCTTCGAGGGCTACCATGTCTACACCAATAAACCGGTCGGAGGTGCCATGAGGGGACATGGAATTCCCCAGGTCCGCTTTGCGGTGGAGGCACAGCTCGATATCATCGCCGGAAAGATGGGAATTGACCCGCTGGAACTTCGGTTGAAGAATGCCTTTCAGGCCGGAGAACCTCATCCCGGAAAACTGCTGGTTCAGAGTTGCGGATTCAGTGATACATTAAAAAAAGCAGCCGAGGCCATTGGCTGGAAAGAGAAGAGAGGAAAACTTCCCTTTGGCAGAGGAGTGGGATTGGCAGGCGCCAGTTTCCCGAGCGGGGTGAGCAACATGAGCCATATCTCCTCAGGAGCCATTGTGAAGATCGAACGAGACGGCGCCATCACGCTATTGACCGGAGCGGCAGATATCGGCCAGGGCGCTGAGACCGTCATTTCCCAGATTGTGGCTGAAGAGATCGGGGTTCCTCTGGAGGATATCCGAATCACCGCCGCGGACACCGAGATCACTCCTCTCGATCCAGGGACCTTCGGAAGCGGGGTCACTCTGAGGGCTGGCAATGCGGCAAAGATGGCCGCCCATGCCGCCAAAGAAAAACTCCTTGAAGCCGTTGCAGAAAAGATGGAGGTCAGCCCCAAAGACCTCGAGATCGGGGATCGAAAGATCTTTTTAAGGGAGGACCCTGACCGCGGGATCTCCCTGAGGGAGGCGATCAAGATCTATCAATACTCAGACCGGCCCATGCCCATCATTGGAAGAGGTTCTTACTTCCCTCCGGCCAAAGAGCCCACCACCCTGCTCAAAGAGGATGGAAATTTTTCTCCGGCCTACTCCTTCATGACCCAGGCGGCTGAGGTCGAGGTCGATCCCGAAACGGGAAGGATAAGACTATTAAGGATGGTGGCCAGCCATGACTGCGGAAAGCCGATCAATCCCATGCTGGTCGAAGGACAGCTTGAGGGATCGGTAGTCGGAGGAATGGGCCAGGCCCTTTATGAAAATGTGATCACAGAGAAAGGTCAGGTCCTCAACCCCACCTTTCTGGACTACGGAATCCCGACGGTCATGGAGATGCCGGCCATCACTTCCCTGGAGGTGGAGACGGACGACCCGGAAGGTCCCTTCGGCGCAAAAGAGGCGGGCGAGGGAACTCAACTGGCTCCTGCACCTGCCATCATCAATGCGATCTATGATGCGATCGGTGTGAGATTTAAGAGCCTTCCTGTCACACCGGAGAGGGTCCTGGAGGCCCTTCAGAAAAAGAAGGATTCTCCTTCCTAAACCTTTCGGATGGAACAGAGTTGTGACTTCATCTGGGGGTAGCCCATGATCGGTTCTCTCAGATGAACATCGGTCAAAAGATTCACATTGGCCTCTCCGGACCAGCCATGGGGAATGCTCACCACCCCTTCCATCATCTCTTCGGTAATCCGAGCCCTGACCTTGATCTGACCCCGGTTTGATTCAACGAGGATTAAATCTCCCTCCTCAATGCCATATCTCTCGGCTGTGGCGGGATGAATCTCCGCATAGGGCTCCGGTCTCCTCTCCTTGAGGCCTTTGATATTTCGATGCTGGGTATGCGTATAGTAAAGGATGCGGGCCCCTGTCGTAAGGATCAGAGGATACTTCTGAAATAACTGAGGGTCTCTCAGGGGGCTCTGATCGGGTTCCAGGTAGGTGGGAAGAGGATCAAAGCCTTCCTTCTCAAAGGTTTCAGAATAGATCTCTATCTTTTTGGAGGGAGTGGAAAAACCCTTCACTTCATAACCCTCCATCCCATACCTTTTCTCCCCATAGTAGGCCCCTGCAGCCCTCTCTTCCTTCAATTCCTTGTAACTCAGGCCCGAAGGCCCAATCTCAAGCTCCACGACTTCTTCATCCGTTTTCCATGGGAAAACCCCTCCCATTTCCATCTTCTCAGAAAGCCCCTTCCAGAACATGAATTCTGACCTGCTCTCGTAAAGGGGCTCAATCGCTTTCTTTCTCAGCATCAGGTAGGGCATTCCATGGCAGACATTGTAGCTGTAAGCCAAACCGTTCTTTTCAAGATGAGTGCAACCCGGAAGGACGTAATGGGCAAGTTCGGCCGTCTCCGTCATAAACAGATCGAGGACGACCAGGAGCTCAAGCTTTTTGAGTGCCTCCCTGAAGGCATTCGAATCGGGTAAACTCACCACGGGATTGCCCCCTGTTACAATCAGGGCTTTGATCACATTGGGAACGCTCTCAGGAAAACAGACCACCTGACCGAAAGGGCTTTTTCTTCCCCAGAAGTCATAGAAGAGCGGATAGGCATCAGCCCCGATCGGTGTCCTTTCCACAGGAATCGCCAGTCCCGTCAGTGAAAGCCTCGGGCCGATCACCCAGCCTCCGGGATTATTGATATTCCCTGTGATTGTCTGGAGGATGGCAAAGGCCCGGCTGTTCTGGGTCCCGTTGGCTGTCTGGTCCTGGGTATTGGTCCCCTGAAAAATACTTGCGCTCTCAGCCGTGGCATAAAGCCGTGCGAGTTTTCTGATCTCCTCAGCCCGAACACGGGTAATCCTCTCCGCCCACTGGGGCGTGTAGGGTTCGATATGGGATACGAGTTTATCAAATCCATGAGTCCAGCGTTCCACGAAATCTTTGTCATAGAGATTCTCTTTGATGATCACATGAATTAAGGCAAGGGCAAGGGCCCCATCCGTTCCCGGCCGAATGGGGAGATACATCTCTGCCTTCTGAGCCAGGCCAATCCTCTTCGGATCAATGACCACTAATCTTGATCCCTTTGCCAAATTTTCCCGGATCGCCAGGTGCAAAGGAAAATCGGACTGCTCGGGATTATGTCCCCAGAGGACGTAGAGTTTCGTGCTCATCTCCTCCACGGGGTATTTTCCAAATGTCATCTGCCTGGCCCGGATGCGCATGCGGTAGCAGATCCCCTCTACGGAGATGAAATTGGGACTCCCGAAGGCCCCTTTAAAACGTTGAGCCAGCTCCATCATCTCAAGGTTTTCGACTCCGATCGAACCGCTGAAGATACTCAATACCTCCGGCCTAAATTCATTCTTCAAACGTTGAAGTTTACCGGCAATTTCGGTCAGGGCAACGTCCCACGAAACTCTCTTCCACTCCCCATTGACTCTCTTCAAAGGGTATTGAAGACGGTCAGGATGATAGACCAGCTCAATGGCTCTCGCCCCTTTGGGGCAGAGCCGCCCTCTATTCAAGGGATGATCTTTCAGCCCTCTCACCTTTGTGATCCGGTCCCCTTCAACCAGGACCTCCATGCCACAACTGTGGTAGCAGATCGTGCAGTCCGTCGCAATCCATCTTGATCCTGAATCTCTCATTCTCAATCCTTCTCGAAAGATCCCTTCAACCTCTATCTCTTTCGATGAATTTATCCAAAAACTTGGAACCAAAGTTCTATCGATTTCGAAGAAGAAGAGAAGTCCACTTCCGGAGGTCTCGAATCCGCTCCAGGCCCCTGACCTGTTCCACAATCTTCAGACGCCTCTCCTTCGTCAGGCGTTGACCGCTCAGATCATGAAATTTTTCAATGAGCTCATTCCAGGAAAGAGGGTTTTCAGGATCCCCTTTGCAATATTCAACCTTTGCGAAATATCTCTTTCCCTCCTGGGTAAAAATTTCAGCGGTCGCCCCCCACTTCCCCGGGAAAGCCTTTTCCAGATCGGGGTCTGTGATACATTCCACCCGCCTCATCATTCGTCTCACTTCCTCCGATCGAATCTTAGAGAGACAAAACTCCCCCAGCCCCGCTTTCCGGTAGAGGATGGCAACGGCTGCGCCAAAAGGCATGCTGAACTGGGCATCCACGATTGATCGAGGGGTATACTTTTCCTCTATTGGTTCTGCAATGAGCTGGGCCCCTGCCCTCAAAATCCCCACCCTCACCTTCTCCACCTTCTCCGGAGGAAGATCATTCTCTCTGACGATCTTCAGGACCGCATCGATCGGAGGCTGTATATAACGGCAGCAGGCATGAGGTTTGATAGAGGTCCGAAGGATTTCGTATTGAGTGCCGATGCCTTCCAGGACCTTGCTCACATCCGCCCCATTGGAATAGGCATGGAGAAATCCATCCCTTCCTTCGATAATCGAAGCGGGACCTCGAAATCCCTTTTTCGCCAGTTGAGCAGAAACCATCCCGCTCAGGCCAGCCCAACCGGGGTGAAAACGTTTTGTCCATGCCCCCTGGGCTAAATATTCCATCGAACCGGCCGCCTGACTCCCTGCAATTCCCAGGGCATTCGTCATCTCCCCCTGCGTAAGCCCCAGGGTCTTTGAGACCGCCATGCTCGACCCGAAGCCACCACAGGTGCCGGTTGGATGAAACCCCCTCCGGTAGCTGTTCTCCGGCCCGAGCGCCTTCCCAAGACGGATCACCACCTCATAACCTGCGACCACTGCCTCGATCATTTTCTTTCCGGTTCCACCCACCATCTCACCCGCGGCTAAAGCCGCAGGAAATACAACCACTCCTGGATGAAGGGAGGCTTCATTGTTCACATCATCCATCTCAACGGCATGGCCGGAAGTCCCATTGGCCAGGGCTGAATACATCGGTGCGGCCCTCTCCCTCGTCCCGATGATCACTGTGCCCTGACGCCGGCCGCCCATTTCCCTCACAAAGCGATACATGCTTTTTGAAGAATCCTCCTGAGAGCCCCGGCAGGCCACACCGATAAAGTCGAGAAAAAAATATTTAACCCGATCGACCACTTCCCCGGGAAGCTGGTGGAACCTTAACCCATGACAGTATCTGACTAACTCTTGAGTAATGGCCATATAATCTCTTACCTCTTCCGTTCTTGTTCCCCCTTACCCTATCTGATCGTTCCCTGATATTCGGTCGTCAGTTGTCCCTTCCTGACCAGCGGATTCGAATAATCGGGAAGAAGGATCGGGGACACCCTCTTTCGATCAATTCCTGCTTTTTCCAGCTCCTGATGAAACTTTCTTACATGATCCAGTCTAAGCCTGCCATCCCTGGCTCCCTCCTTTGCATAAAGGGCCGCATTCTTGCCCGCAATCCTTCCAAAGACAAGAACATCCAGAAGGGAGTTTCCCCCCAATCGGTTCTCCCCCTGGACACCACCGGTGACTTCTCCGGCCGCAAAGAGCCCGGGAATTGCCGTCTCCCCATTCTCATTAAATCTCAGGCCGCCATTCTGGTAATGGAGCGTCGGAAAGACGAGAATGGGTTCTTTCGTGATATCGATTCCGTATCTTCTAAAAACTTTATATTTCCCGATATAGCCCTTTATCAGGGCCCCTTCCCCATGGAGAAGGTCAATCATGGGAGTGTCAAGCCAGACACCCACTTTCCCTGCCGGGGTGGGAACACCTTTCTCGACCTGGACACATTCCCTGATGATCGAAGCCGCACAGGCATCCCGTGGTTCCCGCTCAAAGACAAACTGCTCTCCATCGATGTTGAGAAGATGAGCCCCTGCCCCTCTGAACTTTTCGGAGATCAAAAGCCCCTCTGCCTGTTCAGGGAAAATGGCTCCGGTCGGATGAAACTGTGTGGTATGAAGGAAGCAAACCTCCAGGCCAGCCCGGTAACCCAGAACGAGCCCGTCCCCTGTCGCCCCGTAATGGTTGGTTGTCATAAAGCCACCGATGTGAAGCCGGCCCGAACCCCCGGTGGCAAGAATGACCGCTTTCGCCTTAACCAGATGATATTCCTCGGTCTCCAGGTTATAAAGGACTGCCCCAGCACAATGGCCATTTTCATTGAGAACCAGTTCCACGGCAGGAACAAATTCAAGAACGTTTATCCCTTTTCTGTTTCGAGCCTCGTCCCGAATCGTGCGCATGATCTCAGCCCCGGTAATATCCGCTGCGACATGGACTCTTTTTCTGCACGTTCCTCCGAGGTGAAGCACCTTAAAACTGCCATCAGGATTCTTATCGAACATCGCACCCAGGCCATCGAGCCACTGAAGGACAGAGGGAGCGTGGGTGACAAGCGTATACACCAGCTCCGGAACATTGGCGAAGTGGCCTCCTCCTATGGTGTCGAGATAATGATAATAGGGAGAATCCTTACCGGGCTGGTCAGCCACCTGAATTCCGCCTTCGGCCATCATGGTATTGGCATCACCATGCCTGAGTTTTGTGGCGATAGCCACCTTTGCACCACTCTCCTGGGCCATAAGGGCAGCCGCTGTCCCGGCTCCTCCTCCGCCAATGATGAGGACATCGGTCTCAAAAGAGATCTTCGAAAGATCGATCCGATCAGGATCCACACGGCTCCAGGCTTCCAGAACCCCGCATATCTCGGGCGGGACAGAGTATCCTCGGCTTGGACCAACCTTCAGTTCCTGCAACGAACCCTCCCTGTAGGAGGGGTGAAACATCCTTAAACGGTTCTCCTTCTCGGTAAGGCTCATCCTCGGAAATTCTAAACCCTCTTTCCTTCTGATCAGACGCTCGGGCCGCGTTTTCTCCACCCGTTTAATAAATTGTTTGAGTTCATATGTATAGGCCATGTCCTTTTGACTCCTATTAAACAGTGATAAGTCTTATCTTATTGTTTTCTCAATACCTACTGCGGAGACTTTAATGACAATCCTTCTTAGCAAAAAATAAAGTTTCCTGCCTTAAAAATCAAAATAGAATCTTGTATCAATGTTAACCTTTCCTTAATGGGTTATCAATCCAAAATGAAGTTTAATGTGAAGAGAGATAAACGGAAAACATTCAGAGATTAGAAAGATCGCTTAGGGGTGAGAAAATCACTTCAAATCTTTTCCACCTATGATGATCCTGTCGGTTTTTCACGATCAAAGGGCGGACCATATATCGGCAATCTGACTCCCTTGACCGGCATCAAGAACCCGTGTTTCACTCCCGCCGGGCAGTAGACAAGATACCCCGGTTTCACCTCAAATTTTTTATCTCCAATATAGCACCAACCTTCTCCCTCCAATATATAAAGGAACTCATCATGTTCACTATGTTCATGGATAAAAGGTTCCGTTTGCGGCTGTGCCTGGACGACAAGAGCGGTGCAGTAATTTCCATCCACCAAAAAAGTACGCGTCAATTTCCGATACTCTGGTATGGGATTTCTCTCCACCACCTCTGTGATATTCCAGACATATTGATCCGTCATTTCTTATTCCCCCATTTGCTCCACACAACCGTTAAAATCATATCCCAAGATAAGCCGTTTTGATATGCTCATCTTTCATCAGTTCATTCCCGCTGCCTTGGAGAACAATCCTCCCCGTTTCCATCACATAGGCTCGGGTACATGCCTTCAAAGCATGGAAGACATTCTGCTCAATAAGCAAAACGGTAACCCCTTCCTTATGAATTTGCTCCGTTATACCAAATACCTGGGACACTAACAAAGGGGCTAAACCAAGAGAAGGTTCGTCCATCATAATCAACTTGGGTCGTGACATCAGGCCTCTTGCAACAGCCAACATTTGCGCTTCACCACCGCTTAGCGTTCCTGCCTCCTGCCACGCCCTTTCCTTCAACCTGGGAAAAAGGCTGAACACCCATTCTTTGGATCCCCCTCGCTTTGCCTTCGCCTCTGGAGTTAATGAACCCATGTCAAGGTTTTCGCCCACGGTCATCTCCGGAAATAATCTCCTCGCTTCAGGTACATGAGCAATGCCCAAATTGATCGTTCTGTAATCAGGTATTTTCGCAAGATCTTGCCCCTCAAATGCAATTTTACCTTTTCTGGGTCTCAATAGTCCTGATATCGTGTTCAATGTAGTGGTCTTTCCGGCACCATTGGGACCAACCAATGAGACGATCTCCCCTTCTTTCACCTCCAAGGAAATATCCCACAGCGCTTGAACATCGCCATAGTATACGTCTATATTATCTACCTGTAACATACTCCTCTCCTAAATAGGCTTTAATCACTTCTGGATGAGCAGCGATTTCTTCAGGTTTCCCCGTTGCTATTTCCATGCCAAAATTGATACACATCACTCTATCAGAAATGCCCATGATAAACTTCATCACATGCTCCACAATAATACATGTTATTCCTGAAGTCCTAATCTTCTTAACAAGCTCCATCATCGTTTCTATCTCTTTAAGGTTGAGTCCTGCTGCTGTCTCGTCAAGCAATAATAATGACGGTTCTGTAGCCAAGGCACGGGCCACCTCCATCCTTTTCTTATCGGCAATCGGCAAATCCTTGGCTAGAAAATCCTTACGTTCCATAAGCTGGCAAAAATCGAGGGCCTTCATAGCATTGTCTCGGGCCACCCTCACCTTATTCGTTCTTAAGAAGGCTCCGGACATAATATTCTCGAGAACCGTGAGACGCTTCAGCGGCTTGACCACCTGAAAGGTTCGCCCAATGCCCATCTCGCAAATCTTGTGGGTGGACATCCGCTCGATGGGGACACCTTTAAAAATAATCTCACCACTATTGGTCGGGTAGTAGTTATTGATGCAGTTGAAGATCGTCGTTTTCCCTGAGCCATTCGGGCCGATCAGCCCAAAGATTTCTCCCTCCTCTATGGCTGCACTTATATTACTGACGGCTACCAGCCCACCGAATCTCCTGACCACTTTTCTTAATTCAAAGTAGCTCATCTTGAACCTTTCTATTGCTCTACGACGCTAATTTTGGCTTGATGAAGATTCGCTTTATTTTATCCCATTCCCCTAAGATCCCATCTGGGAGAAACATAATGATTAGGACGACAATGAGGGCAAACACCAAAACATGCACTTCCTTGATACCAGGGATGGTCCGAAATACCTCAGCGAGAATGACGTAAACCGTTGCCCCAAGAACAGGACCCCATAATGTTCCAGCCCCTCCTAACATGACCGTCAATATCATCATGATCGATACAGCCTCAAGATTGAAAACCACACGGGGCTCAATATAGGCCATATAATTCATGTAGAAGGCCCCGGCTAAGCCCGTGAAAAATGCGCTTGGAATGAGGGCGTACATCTTATATTTGGTCGTAGGTATTCCTAAGGCTTCAGCAGCATCTTGGTCTTCTCTTATGGATAGAAAGTAAAATCCTAACTTAGAATATCGCATGAGAGCTACCACACCCAAGGTTACCACACAAATAGCTAAGATGATAAAATAATATTGCAATTTTTCGCCGCCCCAAGTACGCGAAATCATGACTCCCACCGCGCCCCCTGAAAAAGGCACCCAGTTGGTAAAGATAATCCGGGCTATTTCGCCCATAGCAAGCATCGATAGAGCGAAATAGGGACCCCGGAGCCGAAACGTGATGAGTCCTAAAGGAATTGCAATAACGGCAGCCCAAACAGGGCCTACGATCATCCCCCACCATGTTGATATCTCCCAATGTTGATACAAGAGCCCTCCTCCGTAAGCCCCTAAGCCGAAGAAGAGCGCATGTCCAAAGGACACCTGTCCGGCAAACCCTCCCAATAAATTCCATGCACATGCCATCGTAATCCAAATGATTACCAGAATCAGTATGTGCTGATAATAGCTGGAGAGGGTAAAAGGGATAACAAGGGCAAGTATGCCAAGGATTACCGGTGTAACCCAGCCTCTCTTCATCATTACCTCCCGATCACCGTCTTAAGACCACCAGGTAAGAACAGTAACACCAAGATAAAGATGACGAAACCAATCACATCCTTATAACCCATTTGCCAATAGGACGCGCCGAGAGATTCGGCAACCCCCAGGACTAAACCACCAGAGAGAGCCCCCACGGTGCTCCCCATACCCCCTAAGATGGTGACAATAAATGCCTTGAGGGTAAAGGCATGACCCACATCAGGGAAGAGGTAGT
>CAZXMB010000080.1:0-2374 GCA_964641715.1 uncultured Syntrophaceae bacterium | reverse complement strand
AAGGAGAGGAAGATCGATACCGGGCAGGTACTTCCTCTCCTCTTTCTTGTTATCGCTTCTCATGGGGAGGGGCTGGGAAAATAAGATTAGCTGTCTTTGCATCCAGCGGCCAGACGACTTTCAGTTCTTTATTCTGCCACTGCATCACATAGGTCAGCGGGAGACCTTGATTGTAGTAATGATGCCCCAACTTGTCCTTCCATTCTTTATGCTCAATCTTGCCCATAACCGTCATTAGGTTTGTCTTGGTCAGGGCCTCCCTGATGCTGTCCCGTGTAATAGGTTTCTTCGCCCTTTTGAGAGCATCGATGGCGACCTGCGCGGCCGCATAGCCCTGGGCGCCATGGTAATCTGCCTTTACGTTATACTTCTTTAAGTAGGCTTCATAGTATTTTTTGGCCCCGGGCCAGGGGGCATTGGGATCCCAGTTCGTGGTGGTGCAGATATAGTTCACGTCCTTACCAGCATTGTCCGCAAACTCAGGCATGGTGTAGCCTGCAGCATACCCCATATAGATCGGAACATTCAACCTGATCTCAGCACTCTGTTTGGCCAACAAAATGGCATCTGTGAGGTAAGAAACGGCCATCACCATGTCGGGCTTCTCTCTTTTCACCTGAGAGAGCATCGGTTTAAAGGTTACGGCACCAGACTCGTACGGCTGGTCGAATACAAGCTTGATGCCCCTTTCCTTAAATCCTTCTCGTAAGGCCTTGGCCGAGCTTGTCCCGAAATCTGTGTTCTCATAATACAATGCTACCTTCTTGGGTTTGATGACCTCATCGACCAAACTCCATAGGGCGTCCCCGTAGTGGGCTGCGGGTACCCGGGGACCTGAGAAGATCCACTTGTTCGGTTTTTCAGTAATCTTGTCGGCTGAGCCGTTCACAATGATGTGAGGACATCCCAGATCCTCAGCAGTGCCAGTCATGGCCACCGTTTCCGCGCTGGTGTACCCACCGATGATCAAATCTACCTTATCTTTGGAGATCAACTTCTCTTCGGCGGATTTGGCAGTAGGTGGATCTCCCCTGTTGTCCTCAGAGACAAATACAATCTCTCTGCCATCGATCTTCTTCAATCCGAGATCTTCAAAACCCATTATGACCGAATTGTAGTCCATGACCCCAAACTTTGCCACAGGACCGGTTACAGGGAGGTTAATGCCAATCCGAATCGGTTCCTGTGAAAAAGCAGGAGACGACAACGCCACCACCAATACGAACCCTATTACCCATGCTATTCTAACTTTTGCCATTAAAAATACCTCCTTCCTGTTATTTTTGATGATCCACTATAACCTTTTTTTTCTTTACCTCTTCTCTTAATTCTGATATCAGACTGTACGCATCATTTGAAAATATTATTAATTTTTATAAAATACTGCCCCTAATGTCAAGGAAATTGTTAAAAAGCGAATCTCCGAGAGCAGATTGCCCTTAATGCTTGATGCCAAGAAAGAGTGAGGAAGGTAATTCTGTTTAGAACCGCGCCAATTCTCTAGCATCCTTTTGCATTATATGATCTTCGTCTCTTTCCCAAAACGGAAGAAAAGTTTTAGCCAAAGGATCAGGATTCCTCCCAAAACACAGAACATCGCCACTAAATAAAGTCCCCACGAAAAAGAAGCCATCACATCTCTGATCCATCCCGTTGCCCAAGGCGCAATCAAAGGACCCAAGAAGTAATTGAATGGTGTTCGTTAAACCATAAGTCGTCCCGAGAATTTCACAAGAGACGATGTCCGGGAGAAGTGAATAGAAGGCTGCCCCTGGTGAAATTAAAAACATCTGTTTGCACCGTAGCACTTCTTTTGGGTTCGGCAGGGTTCCTGGCAGAAAAACGTGCTACAACGCATCCAAACGCCTTCTCAGCCGATGTCTGCCGTGTAGCTGATCTCCGCATCACCATTCATTGTTGCCTTCATGGCTGCGGTCGTCGATGGATAGGGATTGACTGTAACGGTGTACTGGCCGCCAAGCGCCTCCTCTAACACCTTGACCATCTGGGCTGCGACCCTATAACCATAAGAACCCGTGGTGGATGTGGCCCAACGGATCGACTTTCGCTGTGCGTGAGCTGGATCGATTGCCGAAAAAGCGAAGATAGCTACAAACGCCACAACCAATACTGAAAAAACATAACCTGATCTTGTTTTTGACATGGCTTTCCTCCTTTGATGTGATATGATGGAGCCGATAACTAACACGTGACTCAGGCAAAGTGCCTTTATGGGCATTGCCAGCGGTCCATCGGCCCATAGTGATAGCGACATTGGTTAAACCACATTGGGGATTCGAGCAATTACAGATACCCGTATGACGGATTCTCCAACCCACTATTTTTGGTGTTAATGATAATTGATAAGAATTTT
>CAZXMB010000079.1:0-14323 GCA_964641715.1 uncultured Syntrophaceae bacterium | reverse complement strand
TCCCCGCCTACAAGGCGGGGCATTCAGCCGACTTTCCCGTAAAAAGGTATTGACTGCGATATGGGCTCAGGTTAATTTATAATTGATCTTCAGGCCGAAAGAGGAACTCAAACTGTGAGCGAATCTTACAATAAACCGGATCCTTTATTCATTACTGAAAACCGGAAATGGGAGAGGCCCGCTTCCGATTCCCGCCTCACAAAACGGCAGTTTCTACGGTTTTGCGGGGCAAGCATCTGCATGATCTCTTCCGGGGTCCTCTTCGGATTTCCGGAAACCTCAATAGCCCAGAGGGCCAGGAAGGGTCTGATCAAGACCAAACTTTCTCCCTATTTCACTCCATTGTTCGGAGGCGAGATTCAATGCGAGCTCTGCCCTCACCGCTGCCACGTCGCCAAAGGGAAAAGAGGCCTCTGCAGGGTGCGGGAAAACCGCGAGGGTAAATATTACAGCCTGGTTTATGGAAATCCCTGCGCGGTTCACTTGGATCCGATCGAAAAAAAACCATTTTCCCATGTCCTTCCCGGCACGACCTCTTTCTCCCTGGCCACAGCCGGCTGCAATTTCCAGTGCAAGTTCTGTCAGAACTGGGAAATCTCCCAGGCCTTCCCTGAGGACGTCTACAGTGATGAAGTCCTGCCGGATTTGATTGTCAGGAGGGCAAAAGAGATGGGTGCCCGTTCCATTGCCTATACCTATGTGGAACCCACCATCTTTTACGAATATATGATCGACAGCGCGGTCCTGGCAAAGAGAGCAGGACTGCTCAATGTGGCCCATTCCAATGGTTTCATTAATCCGGTTCCGCTTCGGAATCTCTGTAAGGCCTTAGATGCGGTCAATATTGATCTCAAGGGGTTCACCGAAACCTTTTATCGTGAAGTATGCGGCGGGGAAATCGATCCTGTCCTTCAAACCCTTAAGATGCTGAAACAGGAGAAGGTTCATCTGGAGATTACCAATCTTGTGATCCCTACGAAGAATGATGAGATGCCGTTGATCAGAGAGATGTGCCTCTGGATCAAAAGAGAATTGGGCCCGGACACACCCGTCCATTTTTCCCGTTTTTACCCCCTGTATAAACTCAGGACCCTCCCCCCAACACCGGTCTCAACCCTTGAGAGGGCCAGAGCCATCGCCCTTTCCACAGGTCTTGAATATGTCTATATTGGGAACGTTCCGGGTCACGAGGGTGAGAATACGTACTGCCCGAAGTGTGGAAGGAGGATCATCCAGCGCACAGGATATATGATCGGGGAGGTCAGCCTCAAGGCCGGAAAATGCAAATATTGCGGAAAACCCGTTCCCGGGATCTGGACATGAAAAAATTACCCTTTACTTGCCCGGTCTGCGGCCGGAAGAATGATTATTCTCTGGCAGAGTTATTTGAAGGGGCTATTCTCACCTGCCCTTTCTGTAAATTGACCCTCCATCTCCATGGCCACATGTGGGAGGATGTCCAAAGGGAGATTCAAAAATTGAAAAAGGGGACATGAAAGAGGGGAGGAAAACCGGGAGATTGAAATTTATCTCTACTTTTTCCTCCTTAAAAATTCATAGACCTCTTTCGCTAATTTCAACTGCTCCTCTTCGTCCAAGGGAAGCCCATTTTCCAAACGCCGGATAGACCCATCGATATCGGCATTCTCTCCCCTCAACCGGGAGATTTCCTCACCCTGTCTTTTCATCTCTTCGTCAAGCACTCTTAATTCCAGATGGAGGTTGAAACGTTCGTCGAGGAAAGAGAGGACCGCTTTCATTGCCCCTGGATCTTCTCCTGCCGCTAAATAAAACGGTATTTCCGGCCAGAGGCTCACTCCGGGAATCCCCTTTTTCCTGGCAACCCATAAGAGATAACTGCTGATGGCAGGTGGACCTTGCCAGGTCATAGATTCCAATCCATAGCCTTCAAGTCTCTTTTTGATTCCCATCTGATTGAAAACCGTCAGTATTCTTCGAGGATGAGTATGGGCGATCAATGAAACGGTTGCGCTCAGTGTGTAAAGCTCTTTGATCTGGAAATAATGTTCAGCCACGTCGAGAAGGGAGTTTAAAAATCGATAATGTTCAAATTCAGGCTCATCGCTTTTGAAGATCAATAGGTTACCCTTTTCAGAAGCCCAAAATTTACTCTCCTGAATCTGGACCAGATCCTCTTTAAATCTTACTCCTCCGAATGAGAAAAAATCTTCGGGTTGAATCTTAGCGGCCTCCTGCCCTCCCAGTTTTTCGATCAAAAAGTTAATCACCCTGGAGGAAAATTTCCCGGCGTCTTGAGTCTGCCAGCCCACAATCAGAGAAGGATTCCGAAGCCCGGATGTCCGATAAATCTTAACTGGGAGCCTCTCCCCCCTCCTCGCCTCCTTTTTTATACCGTTCATCGATATAGATCTGGGCCTGGATCGTGATCGTCCCGGACCTGGTTTGGATAATTGACTTTCTCTGATCATACTCCTCCTTCATTTCCGTGGGGAATCTTGCATAGAAGCTCTCTACGATCTCATCGATCTGCCTCTCCGGCTCATCCAGAGAGTGAAGATCGATATCGATACCCAATATCTTTGCAAACACTTCGAGGACGGACCGGGAGGCCTTGGGATAGGGGAAAGAAGCTCCGGAGAGCCAATCCGGTATCTCTCCCATCAGACAGACCCCCTCCACTCCTCTCGACTTCGCCACCCCTAAGAGCAAGCCATTTAACCCTGTGATGATCCCCTCCCCTTCGCTTCTTTCAGCCAGTTCACTCATGACAATGGTATTGGGATATCGCTTCACCTCTTCAACGAGGTTTTCAGAACTGACCACTGCGCAAACCCTCGGTTTCATCTGATGATGAATGGCCGAGACGCAGGCCCCGGAGGTATAAATTCTCTTGCAACCAAATCTCAAACCCACCTCCAAGACCAGGTTCGCCATCTGATAGGCCTTTTCTCCCCGGCCATACATCCGTCCCCCTTCGGAGGGCTGTTCCTCTCCGATGAAAAACAGGACATCTTTTTCCCCCACCCTCTGGTAGTAGAATTTACTGGAGGGAAACTCCAAACCCTCTAATAATCCATTCTTAATGGCGACTCTTTTCGGATAGAAAAAATCCAGGCTTTCTATTTCCCCGAACTCCACCGCTCCCAAGATATCTTTTAATGTGCTGACTCCAATGATTCCGATATTGCCAATCCCAGGCCATCCCACAAACATCAGGGGATGTTTGAGTTTAGGCTTACGGTAGAGTTTAATTCCCATCTTTTTCCACAGCCCCCCTCTTCTCATTGAACATAACCAAGTGAAGTTTGGAGACACCCCTGGCGAATCGGGGGCCATCCTCTCCTCGAACCCTCTTCTTCTCTTTCATGGATTCATTATACCTCAACAGGCTTGAATCGTGATAGCTCACAAATTCCAGGAGGGCGTCCAGTTGAGACCTGTAGGGGGAGCAATCGAGAGGGATTTTTTCCTCCGGATCAGCCTTCAGGTCAAAAGCCCAGCATCTCTTTTTCTTCAAAGAGTATTGAACTTTGATGGAGTGATTGTCCAATGACGAAACTGAACCTTCATGACCATAAAAGAAGAGATATTTTCGCTTCAATCTGTTCTGGAAAAGCGATTCCCCGTCCAGGTGTAAAGGGTCATAGGGAAATCTCATGGCGTCGAGAAGGGTGGGCAAAATATCCACATGACTGGTCGGGAATTCGACTTCCCTCGGTTTGAACAGGGCAGGCTGATAGAGGACTGCAGGAGTTTCGAGGTTTTCATTATAGCTGTAACGATGGTGCATAAAATTATCCGGATGGTGCTGGCCGAATGCCTGTCCGTGATCCCCCACGATCACGATGATCGTGCGTTCCAATATCCCCTGTTGCCTGAGATGATCATAAATCCGTTTGATCATATGGTCCAGGAGACTGAGGTTGTTGTAATAACGGCTGATCATGTGGCCGTCCAGCTCCCTGATCCGGAAGTCCGGACCGTAATCAAAATAGGGGAGATGGGCTGTGAAACTGAAATAGATCCCAAGGAAAGGCTCTTTTGCCCTCCGAATTCTCTGAATAAAAAAATCGATGGTCTGAATCTCATCCCTGCCGATATAACGGCCCAGTGAATGAAGTTCCTCCTTCACCTTAAAATTTAAATTTTCGTAATGGTGCATCTCCCGGAGACCGCTGTTTCTTACAAAGGCAATTGGAAAGTACCATTGAATGGGAGAAGGGGTAACCAGGAAAGCATCATAACCCTCCCCTAAGAAATTTTGGAGGGAAGGCAACTGGGCATCCTGCCGGACACCGAACGTCTCCTGATGGAAAAAATCGTAAAGCCCGCTGAGCAATGAAAAAGCCGCCTTGGTACTGATATTCGATGGAGTGAAATGTCTCTTTAAATACCAACCTTCCTTTGCGATCTGATGAAGAAAAGGCATCGGCATCGGGTTTCCGTTCCCTGTATCAAATATATATCGGGTTCCTACGGACTCCATCATGAAGAGGACAATATTCCATGGGTGATCCTTGCGGGGAGGAAGGAGTTTGATCGGTTTAATCGGGCTTTTGAAATCATCCCCAGGAGGCTGGATGCCTGGCTCCCCTACCCTGGTCAACTCTCTCTTTCTGCCTCCAGCGGAACTCTTCAGGATCCCATTTTCAACAAAATCGGAAAGAAGAAAGAGGGCCGGATTGAGTCTGATTTCAGCAGGCGCAGGAGGGGTTTTACCGCCCATCAGGAAAACGGAGATGGAGATTAAAAGGAGGATAAACCCGGCAAAGATTCTGACCATCCAGATCCAGAAAAAAAGAGGAGTGAGGAAAACCCCCCAGAAAAGGATAAAGGGGATCAAAAGGAACAGTCCATCCCTCAGATCAATGAATTTAAGGAGCTCTGAAAACGGAACATTCAGAAAAGCTTCTCTGACAATAAAGGTATCCAGCCCTGTCTGGGCATCGAAAAGTAAACGGAGATGGGCACTGTGGATGACGAGAAGAGCGATCAGGAAGGCATGAAAGAGGATGAATCCCGAAATTTTTAAGACCGGAGGGACCTTGCCTTTTAAGATCTTCAGGAATAGAAAGGAGATTGACCAGGAGAGGATAAGACAGAGAAGGAAAAGCATCAGGTCATAGGGGAAAAAGGAAAGCATGAACTCCTCGGGCTGGGAGGTCGGATGAAAATCAAAGGGCTTAATCGAATTCTTAAATAGACCGGCAGTTAGCTGAAACCGATAGGCAAAAGCGATCGCCAGGGTGCAGAAGGAGAAGGCAAAGGATAACCTTCCGGAGGAAATCATGTTTGCCCGAAAGGACATCCCTGAGATATCTTTTTCTTTCCTCTGAAGCTCTTTCATCTTCCTCGCTTGATGGATTGGTGTGGCTTTAGTCTTTCGGATTGATCGGTGAAACGGCCTTAAACTCCCTGGCATCGATATGATGTTTTCGAATGAGGTTCTGAAGTTGTCTCCGGTCCATCTTCACATCCAGAGCGGTCTTTGAGACGTTCCCTCTATTTCGCTTCAGGGCATCTCTCAAGAAGGCCCTTTCCAATTCATCTTCTGCTTTCTTCCTCAAATGCCGCTTCATTCTCCTTAACTCTTCGCTATCCCTGGGAATGGCCGGGAGGGCCCCTGCCCCCTCCCCCCTCACCTCAGGAGGAAGATCCTCCATCTCAATCCGGTTGGATCGGGTTAAAAGCATGGCCCTGAGGATGCAATTCTCCAGCTCCCTCACATTGCCGGGCCATGGATATTGTTGCAGTGCCCGAAGGGGCTCGTCTGAAACTTCCAGAATCTTCCCTCTCACCTCTTTCTTATGTTTCTCAAGGAAATGGTAGATTAACAGGGGGATATCCTCTTTACGTTCCCTCAAAGGAGGAAGTTTAAAGGAGACGACATTTAACCGGTAAAAAAGATCCTCCCGAAAATCCCCTGTCTCGACCGCGCTCTTTAAATCCCGATGGGTGGCGGTAATCAATCGGACATCTACCTCGATCTCCTCCGTTCCTCCCACCCTCATAAAACGATAACCTTCAATCGCCCTCAGGATCTTCACCTGGAGCTCCCTGGGCATCTCTCCGATCTCATCGAGAAAGAGTGTCCCTTGATGGGCCAGCTCAAAACTTCCGATCTTTCTCTTCCCTGCCCCGGTGAATGCACCCTTCTCATGCCCGAAGAGTTCACTTTCGAGGAGCTCCCTGGGAATGGCAGAGCAGTTGATGGTGATAAACGGAAAGGGAGCCCTCTGGCTGTTCAGGTGGATGGCCCGGGCGACCAATTCCTTCCCCGTGCCACTCTCCCCCTCGAGAAGGATGGTGGCCTTGCTGTCTGCCACCTGGCGGACCATCCCCATGATCTCCATGACCTTTGGATCCTGGCTGATGATCGTATCCACCCCGTAAAGGGATTTGATCTCTTCCCTGAGCTGCCGGTTTTCATTCACGAGGTCAGCCTGAAGGAGGGCCCTCTTGACCACCAGCTCGACCTCCTCCATTTTGATCGGTTTGAGGAGGTAATCCGAAGCCCCCTCCTTCATCGCATCCACCGCTGATTCCACTGTCCCGTAGGCGGTGAGGACGATGACCGGAATCCCGGGTCGAAACCGTTTAGCCTCCCGGAGCAGGCTCAAACCATCCCTCTGCGGCATCCTCAAATCCGTAAGGAGAAGGTGGACCTCGTTATCCTTAAACATCCGGAGGGCCTCTTCTCCATCTCCGGCGAGCAGGACACGATAATGGTCTTGAAGGTTGACCTCAAGGACCCGCCTCATCTTCTCTTCATCTTCAGCGATGAGAACGGTCTTCTTCATTCCTAACGTTTCCCCCTATCGGAAGGGTGATGGTAAAGGTGGCCCCCCCCTTCTCCCCATCCTCTGCCTGAATATCCCCTCCATGCTGGGTGATAATTTGATGAGCGATAGAGAGTCCCAAACCTGTTCCCCCTTCCTTGGTGGTGAAGAAGGGGACAAAAATCTTTCCCCGAACTTCTCCGGGAATCCCTTTCCCGGTATCACTGAACCGGATTAAAACCTTCCCCTTCCCGTTTTCCCTGACCATCACCTTGAGCACCCCTCCAGCGGGCATGGCTTCTAAGGCATTGACTCCTATGTTCATGAAGGCCTGTCTCATCTGATCCGGATCAATCAAAAGAGGGAGGGGACTCTTGGGAATCTCTTTTTTGATCTCCACCCCTAAGGTATGGGCCTGTGGAGAGAGAAGGAGAAAGGTCTTCTCCAAAATTTCACCAAGGTCGACCATCACCCTTTTTGGCTCTTTGGGCCTGGCAAAGTCAAGGAAGGCGCTGATCATCTGATTGATCCGCTTGGATTCTTCCAGGATGAAATCTGTCATTTCACCCCTGATCTTCGCATCGTCGTGTTTACGAATCGTCTCTGCGGATCCGGTAATGATCCCCAGGGGGTTTCGAATCTCATGGGCGACTCCGGCAGCCAGCTCCCCGATGGCCACCATCTTTTCAGCCTGTGCGATCTGCCGGTCCTTTAAACTCATATCCCGGTAGATGAGCGCCCTTGAGATACCCAGGGCAGCCTGGTTTGAGAAAGTCTCCAGGAGTTCCAGCTCTTCTACCGTATAGTCCTTCCGTGACCTCTTCTCTCCTAAAAGGATGAAACCCGATAACCTCTCCTTTAAGAAAATGGGGGCGGCGACCACCCAGCCCCTTTTGATCAGTTGATCCACCTCTTCCACTTCACCTCCGCTCTCCCGAAGGTGCCTGAGATCGATTGCTTTTTTAGCCAAACCCACTTTGGCCACAAAGGGGGAACGGGAAGAATATGCTTCTTCCCTGTCAGGGGAGGTCCCGGCGATCGGATTGAATTCCTCTTTCTCGTCAATGAGGAAAAAGAGAATCGAATCGACATGAAAGGTATGGGATATAAAATCAACGGTTGTCCTGGCGACCTCGGAGAGCTCCACCAATTCTGTCAGCGCCCGCCCGAACTCTGAGAGTTTTGTTCGGAACCATATCCTCTCCATATAGAAGAAACGATCCATCCAGTCCCCCACTCTTCTCTGAACAGGACGGAGCATAAAGACCAAAGCGAGAATCAGGACAGATTCCACTAAGAGCGACCTTTGATAAGCCTTTCGAGAAATCGCCTCTCCTATATTTTTGATGATGAGGATATAGATGGCTAAGACGAAACCTGAGACGAGGGAGTAGAGGATCCCGCCCCGGATGAGGAGGTGGATGTCCAGCAGCCGGTATTTGATGAGAGCGATGGCAAAGAAAAAACTGACCAGAATGGAGTAAAGGCTTGCCAGAAAAAAGACAGGCCAGCCTAATTTCAGAAAATAGTTGGAGAGGTTGATGATGGTTCCCGTAATCGCCATGGAGATGATTCCGAAGATCAGGTATTTGATTTGAAGCCTGTAGAGGGGGATCCGGGAGGTCTTGAAAGACTGAATGAGATTCTCGATCCCCCAATAGATGCAAATACCGGAAAAGAGGGTAATCAATCCGGGAAAGATTAAAAAGCCCAGTGGCTCCTCAAATCGCAGCCCGTAATAGAAGACATTCCTCAACTCCTTGAACTGCTCAATATCTATCCGAAAGGTAAGAAAGAAGGTCATCAGAAGGGCAATGGGAATGAGATAGAGGAGGAGGCGTCTCCATCCCATCAGCCACCTGGTCTTTGAGCGAAAAGGAAAGACAAATGAGAATTGGAGGAAGAATAACGGAGCGAAGGCCAATCCCAGGAAGATCACCTTCACTCCGAAGATGGCATGGATGGGGTTGACGCTGTTGATCATGATGAGTTCACCCATATTCCAGGCAGCGAAGGAAAGCACAAATCCGGCAAAGAGCCGATGAGCTAAATCCTTCGGTTGGCTGGAAAGGACAATCAAACAGAGGGTAAGGTTCATCGTAAATGCAAGCGCAGCAGGAAGAGCCAATATATTCATGAATCGACCTTTTCTAAACCTATCTCCACACCGTCTTCTCTGAACGGAAAGATAAAGAGATCAATCTGTCTTTCTAATGAAAATGATAAACAAAACCACCCCAAAGGTCAATCTTCTGAAAAGGTGGGAGTGTTCCCCTGACTTCGGGCAGGCAATGACGATTTCTAAATCAGGGGTTGGATCACATATTTTTCCTTGACAAAGTTTTGGAAATAAATTAAAAATTTTGTGAATAATTTCTCAATTATTTGAAAATATGAAGGAGTATGGAATTGGTTAATAAAAACGATCTTCTGTCAGGGGAAGAGGTCTTAATCATCGGAGGTGGAATCGCCGGGGTGACAGTTGCCCTGGAACTCTCTCATTTAGGAATCCCAATCACGCTCATCGAAAAGAATCCTTCTGTGGGAGGCCTCGCTTCATCCTTCTGCTGCAAGGCTTCGGAGTCATGCAATAAATGTTTTGCCTGCGTCGTGGACAAAAGGATTTCTGAGGTCCGTCAGCGTAAGGACATCACCATCCTGACCCAGACAGAGGTCGTCGGCGCAAAAGGAAACGGGGGAAAACATGAGGTCACTTTAAAAAAGGGGAAGGAGAGGATCAAGATCGAGGCCTCCGCCATTGTGATTGCAGCAGGAATCGATCCTTATGATGCGACACAAAAAGTGGAATACGGGTATGGCCGTTTTAAGAATGTCATCACCGCAAAGGACCTCGATGAGATGCTCCGTTATCAGGGTAAACTCTCCCGCCCCTCAGATGGAAAGCTCCCTGAGACCATTGCCTTTTTCCAGTGTGTGGGAAGCCGGGATGAATCCATAGGAAATCTCTATTGCTCTCAGGTCTGTTGCGCCTATGCCCTTCGTCTGATCAAAGCTATCCGGTACCAGTACCCCGGGGTTCGGGTGACCTTTCTCTATATGGATATCCAGCCTGCTGGAACTTCTTTCCAGCAGTTTCTTAATTCCTGCAGGGAGGATAAAGGGATTCGGTTGATCCGGAGTCTCCCCTCAAAAGTCTATTACTCCCCTTTTTCTGATCTCCTGAAGGTCAGGTTTACAGAGGCCACCAGAGGAGAGGTCGTGGAGGGAACATTCGACCTCATCGTTCTCTCCGTGGGAATGGTTTTGAGCCAGGGAGCAAAATCCCTTTCCCAGATCTTCGGTTTAAATTATACGGAGGATGGGTTTATCCTCCCTCCACCCGATCAAAAAGGGGTCTTTGTGGCGGGTGCGTGCAGTGGCCCCAAGGATATTGACCGCTCCATTCTTCATGCAAAGTCCACTGCTTTCGCGGTCCACCAATATCTGAAAGGAAGGAGTTAAATGGCCCGGATAGGGATTTTTGTTGATGGATTAAAGGGGTCAATCCCCCCCTCTTTCAGGGGAAAATTGATCTCAACCCTCCAAGGGCTTCCGGAGGTTGTTTTCTCCGCTGAGGAAGAGGATCTCACTTCTCCTGAGGCCTTGCAGGCAATGACCGGACTTCTTGAAAAGGGAGAGGCGGAGAGAGTGGTCATCATCGGAGGGAGCCCGAAAACCTATGAGGCCTCTTTCTATAAATGGGGGTACCCTCTTCCCCTGAATCCCTTTCTCTTCACCATTGCCAATGTGAGGGAGCAGGCCCTCTGGTCAATGGTGGATGAAGAAGAAGCCTTCGAGAAAGCCAGGATCACCGTTTTGAAGGCCATCCGTATGGCATCCTTTTCCAGACCCATTGAGACCCAGTCCCTCCCTTTAAAACCGGAGGTCCTCATCATTGGGGGTGGGATAACCGGGATCTCTATTGCCCTGACACTGGCCAGGTCAGCAGTCCATGTCTTCCTTTTGGAGAGAGGGAAAACACTCGGTGGGAAGGCAACGGAGCTCTGGAAGTTCTACAACCGGGAGGAAGAGGCTAAAAAATGGATGGATCAAACGATCTCAGAGGTCCTTCAGACCTCCTCTATTACTCTCCTGACCCAGTCCAGATTGAAGCGGCTCGACGGTCACCTTGGCCGATTTCAGGCAAAAATCCTTAAGGGGGATGATACGGAGATGACCCTCTCCCCTTCGGCCATCGTGGTGGCCGTGGGATACGGAGTGGAACGTGAAAGAAGAGGAATCTATGGACATAAGAGGGTGATCTCCCTTTCAGAGATGGAAAAGCTTCTCGAAGGGACGAAGTCCCCTTTCCCTCTTTATGATGGGAAAAGGGTGGAGACCGTCACCTTTCTTCTGGACGAGGTGAATGAAGATATCAAAATGGATTCGATCAACGCCGTCAAGCAGAGCCTTCTTCTTCAGGGCTCCTTTCAATGCCAGGCCGTTATCCTCTGCAGAGATCTCAAGGTCTCATCCGATGGAATGGAACGTCTCTATCGGAAGGCAAGAGAAAGGGGTGTTCTCTTCTTCAAATATGAAGATCCTCCGAGATTCTCCATGGTGAACGGCCAGATCCAGGTCGATGTCAAAGACACAGCCTCCCTTCAGAAAGCAGATCAATGGCCTGTCTCCATCCTCTCTGACCTTGTGGTTATAGGTGAGGCCTTCCTTCCGAACCCCGAAACGGCAGGGCTCTGTTCCCTCCTTAACCTCCATCTGGGAAGCAGGGGTTTTTTCATGGAGGACAATCCCCAGCTCCTGCGGGTTCGGTCGAATCGAAGGGGGATCTTCGTCGCAGGCGGATGTCGCTTCCCCCAGGAGATTTCTGAAACCCTGATTGAGGCAAAAGCAGTAGCCCAGGAGGTAATGACTCTCCTTTCAGGGTCCATCTATACCTATGACCTCTCCGTTGCCGAGGTCGATCCTAAAAAGTGTGCGCTCTGCTACACCTGCCCGAGGCTCTGTCCTCACTCCGCGATTACCGTGGAAAAATATGCGGAGAAAAATGTCTATATCACTCCTGGAATCAGCGACCGGACCAAGTGGGGAGCAGCCAAAGTCGATCCTGTAGCTTGTTTTGGATGCGGGATCTGTGTGGGAGAATGCCCTGCAAAGGCCATTACCCTTCACCATGAACCCGATGAATTGATTTACGCCCAGATGGGTTTCATGGAAGGGTAGAGAGATAAGGAAGCATATAAAATCCAAGCACCAAATAAACTCCAATGGCCCAAATTTTAATTCACAAGCAAAACCGTTTTGGTCATTGGCAGTTTGAATTTGGAGCTTATTTGGGATTTGGATATTGGAATTTGGGATATTGAAGGTCTGGTCAATAGGTGTAGGGAGAAGACATATGGGAAACTTTGATCCGAAAATTATTGCGTTCTGCTGTGATCAGTCCGGATACCCGGCTGCGGATATGGCGGGAAGCCTTAGACTGAAACTTCCGAAAAATGTGGAGATCGTCCGTGTCCCCTGTGGGGGCCGGATTGAAACCCTTTACCTCCTGAAAGCCCTGGAGAGAGGGGCGGATGGAGTCATGCTTTTTATCTGTTATGAAGAGAATTGCCAATTCCTCCGAGGGAACCTTCGTGCCAAAGGCCGTCTCTCCTATGCCCATCGGATGCTGGAGAAGATCGGTCTGGAAAAAGAAAGAATCGAAATCTGCTATCTGGCGACGAACAGCGGCGTCAAAATGGCGGAGGCGCTTCAGCGGAAATCAGAAGAGTTGAGGAAATTAGGGCCCAATCCATGTGGAGAAAAAATTTAAATTCGAAATTCGAATTTCGAATTTTAAACATAGGAGGTCGGAATGATTAAGGCGGAACAGAAACCGATCGATGAAATTTTGAAATATCTCTCTCCTTACAATAAAATATTACTCTCGGGTTGCGGGGCGTGTGTAACGGTCTGCCATGCGGGTGGAGAAAAGGAAGTGGGGCTCCTTTCTTCTGCCCTCCGGATGGCCCGAAGGAAGATCGGAAGACCCATTGAGATCTTTGAGGCCACACCCTCTCGCCAGTGCGAACCTGAATTTGCGACGGAGCTCACAGAAACGATCGAGAGGGTGGAGGCGGTTGTCTCCATTGCCTGCGGAGTGGGTGTCCAAACCCTGGTTCGGCATTTCCCCAAAACTCCCGTCTTCCCGGGAGTCAATACCACCTTTCTGGGCGAAACCGTATCCCACGGGGTATGGGAGGAGCGATGTCAGGCCTGTGGAAATTGTGTCCTTGAGAAGACAGGCGGAATCTGTCCTATCTCGCGCTGTGCCAAACAGCTTCTCAATGGACCCTGCGGGGGCTCATCAAAGGGAAAATGCGAAATCAAGAAAGAGGCCGATTGCGCCTGGCAACTGATCTATGATCGTCTCAAGGCATTGGGACAGCTTCACAAAATGGAGGAGATCATTCCGGCGAAACGCTGGGGGGTCGAATCACGAGACGGTGGATTAAGAAGAATCGTAAGGGAGGATCTCAAGATATGAAGGCAGGAAGCAATCTCGAAAAGGTTTTATCCAAAGGCCTGTTTGCAGTGACAGGGGAATTGGGTCCTCCTAAGGGAAACGAGGTGAGCGTCGTCAAAAGAAAGGCGGATCTCCTGAGGGGATATGTGGATGCGGTCAATGTCACCGATAATCAGACCGCCATCGTCCGGATGTCGAGCATTGCGACCTCTTCCCTCCTCATCCAGATGGGGATCGAGCCGGTCATGCAAATGACGACCCGGGATCGCAACCGCATTGCCATCCAGAGCGACATCTTTGGCGCCACCGCCCTGGGGATCAGGAATATGCTCTGTCTCACGGGTGATCATCATACCTTTGGAAACCAGGTGGACTCTAAGAATGTCCATGACCTCGATTCCATTCAATTGATTGACTGCGTTCGAACGATGAGGGACAACGGGACACTCCTCGGAGGAGAGGAGAAGATCGAGGGGAAGGTTGAGCTCTTCATCGGGGCGGCAGAAAATCCCTTTGCCGATCCATTTGAATTTCGTGCCATCCGGTTGGCCAAGAAAGCGACTGCCGGGGTGGATTTCATCCAGACCCAGTGCATTTATGATATGAACCGGTTTAAGGAGTGGATGAAGATGGTCCGGGACCGGGGACTTCATGAAAGAGTTCACATCCTGGCCGGTATCACCCCGCTCAAATCCGGAGGTATGGCTCGATATATGGCCAAGAATGTCTCAGGGATCATCATTCCGGATGAGATTATTGATCGAATCGTCAAAGCGAAAAAACCGGCTGAAGAAGGGATCCGGCTCTGTGTGGAACAAATCCATGAGTTAAGAGAGATCGAAGGGGTTCATGGGATTCATATCATGGCCATTGAATGGGAACAGATGGTCAGTCAGATCACAGAGATGGCCGGATTGTTACCGAGGCCCAAAGTGGATTAAAATAGGATTATCGGGAGATCATGAAATCGGGAAAGCCATTATCAAATGTGAAGCTCCCCGCCCACAGGGCGGGGCTTCCCGGAAAAGAAATCTCATTTATATTGTGCCCCTTGACCCCGCCTACAAGGCGGGGGTTGCGGGGCACTTGCCGGTCA
>CAZXMB010000078.1:0-14359 GCA_964641715.1 uncultured Syntrophaceae bacterium | reverse complement strand
AATTGAATGCTCAACCATTTTAAAACCCTTAGAAAAGTGCCTGAAGTGACTAATATGTTTAAAGTGAGAATCTTTAAAAAACTTTAGTGAAGCTCCCCGCCCACAGGGCGGGGCTTCCCGGAAAGGAAATCTCATTTATATTGTGCCCCTTGACCCCGCCTACAAGGCGGGGCTTGCGGGGCACTTGCCGGTCACTTGATCTTCTTCACAAACTCCCTTCCAAACTCAATCGCCTTCTTGATCTCTCCCGTGTCAGGAATATATTGAACGGAGAGCTCCTTTTCCCAGATATCGAACTTCCCCTGTTCGAGACTCCTTCTCATCTCCTGGAGGGCTCCTCCTCCCCATCCATATGATCCGAACAGTCCAAAAAACTTTCCCTTCGGTTTCAGGCCTTTCATATAGGTCAGAAAATCTCCCATCGTGGGAAACATCCCGTTATTTAGAGTGGGCGATCCCAAAAGAATGCCCCTTGCTTCCAGCATCTCTTCGATGATATCACTCCGGTGATTGGACCGAAGATGAAGGAGCCTGGCTTCCGCCCCTTCTTCAATCAAACCCTTTAATATCGCCTTGGCTAAGGCTTCCGTACTCCCCCACATCGTATCATAGACAACGAGGATCTTCTTCCCAGCCTTTCCCCGGCTCCATTCCATATAGGCGTGAATGATTCGATTGGGATCCTTCCTCCAGATGAGGCCATGGCTGGGCCCGATCATATCGATGGGGATGCCCATCTTAACCACTTCATCTATTTTTTTCATGATAAGAGGGGTGAGAGGCCAGAGGATATTGGCAAAATATTTTGCGGCATGCCTCATCACCTCCTCGCCCGCCTCATCCTCAAACCGATAAGAAGAAGCGATATGCTGGCCAAAGGTATCATTGGGCAACAGTACCCGGTCTTCCTTGATATAGGTGAACATACTGTCCGGCCAATGAAGCATGGGGGCTTCGATAAAAGCGAGGTTCCGGCGGCCGATGGAAAGGGTATCTCCCGTCTTGACGGTTTTAAAGTTCATCGATTTCTTATAATGTTTCTCAAGCCCCTTCTGTCCTTTCTCCGTTGTGATCACCAGCGGATTCCCGATTCGTTCCACAATCTGAGAAAGAGAACCGGAATGATCCATCTCCACATGGTTTGCCACTATCATGTCGATCTTTGAAGGATCGATGATCTCAGAAATCCTGCCTAACATTTCTGAATAGAACGGAGCCTTGACGGTATCCACAAGGACATTCTTCTCATCCAAGATCAGATAGGCGTTATAAGTGGTCCCGAAGGGAGTTGAATAGCCGTGAAAGTCCCTCACATTCCAGTCAATCGCTCCAACCCAGTAAATCCCCTTCTTCAGCTCAACGATTTCCATTGTCAACCTCCGCATCTCCGCAAGTGAAGCTCCCCGCCCACAGGGCGGGGCTTCCCGGAAAGGAAATCTCATTTATATTGTGCCCCTTGACCCCGCCTACAAGGCGGGGCTTGCGGGGCACTTGCCGGTCATCCTTATTAACCATAAGGAATTCCACTTTAAAAATCAACTTCACTTTAAAAAAATCCCATCAAACCAAAGGATTGATGGGACAAAAAAACTGCCTGATGAATTCATCATTTTTTCGAAATGACCTCAAACGAATTCAAAACCTTCTTCATCTCTTCACGGTCATTGCTTCCCTCTTTTTCAAGAATCACATAGAGGATAAAAAGCTGATAGGGTTCGGTAAACCCATAGATCCAGCCCTGCTCCTTTTTGATCCCTTTAAGCGTATAAGTCGCATATTTCTTCGCAGCAAACCGGACCCCTTTTAATGAATAAGGTGTGGTTGGGGCAATTTCCACCTGAATGCCTTTCCCGTAATCCTTTTCTAACTCTTCCTTCAAGCTCCCTGTTGCGGCTGTGGTAATGGCCTCGATCTTCTCCTGGCTGAATCTGGCATTCGGGCTTGCCGGTGTGAAATCAATTTGAAGGGTGGATCGGGTAGAAGGGTTAAAAATATATAATTCGGTCACCTCCTGATCAGAGGCATCGGGTTCTTCATAACCCAGTTCTTTTAAAAACCCGGGGAACTCTGTTGTCATTTTCCAATGGGGGGGAATGGAGACCTTAAATGGATACCGGATTCCTGTAAATTGATTGCCTTCTACTGTTCCGGCCGGGACCTTCAGGTCATCGTGGATTGGAATTCCTGCGCATCCCCCTAAAAAAACCAGGAATAAAAACAGGAATAGGCTTTTTTTCATCGTCCTTTGACCTCCTTCAACCCTATGGTTTACATGCCCTATTGATGATCCCATCAATTTAGAATAACATCAAATTTTCAGAAATCCAAATTGACTGCAAGCAGTTCAGGTGATAATGTGAGGGTGCGGGTGAAAAGGGTTGAAATCGGACCAAAAGCGATGGAATGAAAGATTCAGGGGAAAGGGATTTGCCTTCGGCAAAGAACCCAACCCCTTTTTAAAAAAGCATATCCGTTTTCTTCCAAAAGGTAAGGCGCTCGATATTGCGGCGGGGGAAGGGAGAAATGCGGTCTTCCTGGCTCAACAGGGATTCGATGTGGATGCCCTGGACATATCTGAGCAGGGTTTGAAAAAAGGTCAAAAATTAGCCGGAGAAAAAGGAGTGAAGATCAACACCCTCCCGGTTGACCTCGATCAATATCAGATTCAAAAAGAAAGATATGACCTGATTGCCAACTTCTATTTTCTCAGAAGAAGCCTCATCCCGAAGATGAAAAAAGGGTTAAAGAAAGGTGGCCGGGTGATCTTTGAAACCTATCTCCTTGAACAGAGGAATCTTGGCACCGGTGGACCCAAACAGGCAAGGTATTTTTTAAAACCGAATGAACTCCTCCGGCTCTTCAAAGACTTCCGGGTTCTCTTCTACCGTGAAGGGATTGTCAAAGAGAGTGGAAGAAGGAAGGCGGTGGCAAGCCTGATTGCTGAAAAATCTTAGTAAAGGGTCCGAGGATTCGAGGGTCCATGGGTTCTAATAAAAAATTCCGCTGTGCTTTTAAAATTTAGATATTTCATCTGCCCCCTTGAACCTTTCATAGAATAAACCCCAATCCCCAGTAGATGACCATCCCGAGAATGACCGATCCCCAGAGGCTCTTTACCTTACCGGCAAAGATAAAAACAGGAATGGCAGAGAGAAGATGCTGAGGTTGAATTTCAAAGGCTCCTCCTTCATTGAAAAAAAGCATGGGAAAAACAATGGCGCTCAAAATGGCGATGGGAAAATAGTCTAATCCCTGTTTTACCCTTTCCGAAAGAGTCCTTCGGGTCAAAAAGGCCATGGGGAAAAACCGGGGGAGAAAGGTGACCAGCGCCATTCCCAGGATGAGTATGAAGATCTCAAGTCTCATTCTTTGTCATCCCTTTTCATTCAACTTTCAACTTCGAACTGATATATATCCCTGTTCCCGAAACAATGAGGGCGGTCAGGAGGATATACCAGCTTCCAGGTAATGCCCATTTGAAAAAGAGTGAGGATATCCCGGCGATCACGACGATTAATAAATGATGAACCTTCCTGATCTGAAGGAGAAGCAGGCAGATAAAAAGGGCTGGCAGAGCAAAAGGAATTCCATAAGATTTGTGATCGATCAGTCCTCCGAATAAGGCTCCTCCCACCGAACCTGCTACCCATGCGAGATGAGAGGTGATCTGAAGTCCGAAGAGATATCTCGGCCGATTCTCAATCTTCGGGGTATTCGACATCGCAACCGCAAAGGATTCATCCGTCATCTCGGCAGAAAGGAGTCCAAGAACCGGGGTTTGACTCTTCTTGAAATAGAGGGAGAGAGTTGAACTCATCAGAAGGTGCCGGAGGTTAATAAAAAAGGTTGCCATGACAATAGGAAGCCAGGAAACACCCTTGGAGATCATTTCTATCGCAATGAATTGGCTTGCTCCGGCATAGACCAGTAAGCTCATGAACCCGGCCTCAAAGGTGGTGAGTCCGGCTTTCCTCGCCAAAACACCAAAGGCCATCCCTATGGGAAGGTACCCGAAGACAATCGGTAAGGCGGCTTTGGCTCCTTCCTTGAATGGGTGATCATTCATGGGGATAAAAATCCTCCCGGGTACGATTGAAATAGCCGAATTGGAGGGAAGGGAATTCATTCTTCAGAAGATCAATCATCCTGGATATCCCCATTCCTTTTCCTCTTCCCATTGCCCTGAGATAGAGGTCGGGATCAATGTTGAGGTTTCGCATCTGGATAAGATCGAGATCTGTCTTTCGGATTAGCTTGACCAATCTCTTCACTTCATCCTCTCTGTCCGTGAATCCGGGAAAAACGAGGAGATTGATCGAAGTATAAATCCCTTTTTCTTTTGCCCGGATCAGGGAACCCACCACTTCTTCAAAGCGATATCCCTCTGGTCTATGGTAACGGGTGTAATATTTGCGGTGGGGGCTGTTCAGCGTTACACGAAGGCTATCCAGCCCTGCATCACAAAGTTTTGCCACCCGCTCCGGAAAGCTCCCATTGGTGTTGAGGTTAATCGTTCCCCGGTCTGTCCTTTGTCGAAGTGCACGGATGGACCTCTCCAGAAGTCGCCATTGCATCAGCGGTTCACCCTCGCACCCCTGACCGAAACTGACGATGGCGTCCTTTGCCTCTTCCAGATGGGGCAGGGCCACCTCTAATATTTCATCCAAGGTCGGCACGAAACGGATTCTTTCCATCGAGGCCGGGCAGCGCTCAGAAGGTTGAAGAGAAATACACCCTATGCAGGCTGCATTGCATGAGGGGGAGGTGGGTAATGGACATTCCCATCTCCTAAAAAAGACGTTTTTCCCTGCAAAACAATGATATTGCAGGGCACATCTGGCAAGTTGTTTAAAAAGACGATTCTTCGATTTCTTCTTGAGAAGAGATTCCACCTTCTTTTTTAAAAGAAAATCATGACTAAAATATTTTGGATTCCAATGGGGATTGGGATCGAGGACAAAACCCGTTGCCCAGAACCTGCCATCTCTCCATCCCACGGAGCTGTAAGCCCAGAGAGGAAGCGTTTGAGCTTTCGGTCCTATCCGGGTAGCCGGGAGAAGCGTGCGGACATATCCTGGCGGAAGGAAGGCTGAGACCGCCGTACATTCAACCTCCTCCCCACCCGCCTTCACCTTCTCTAACGGGGTAAAGGATTCCTTCCCTTCATCCCAACCAACCGGCACCCTCCCCGGCAGGGTGAATATCTGGCTTCCCCTGGGAAGCGGGACAACCTCTGAAGGGAGGGGCAGGACGATATGGTCTCCAGATTGTCCTGCAAGTTTCAAGCCCGGGTAGTTATAGATTTTACCTGAAGGATCTGAAAAGATAAGATCGGGGTGTTTGCCATTGATCATGATGGATGATGGACGAAAGATGTGTCACATCTTTTATCTTCAGGTTGGATATTTTCTTTCCCCTCTGGACTTTCTCAATGATCGCTTGATATTCTTATGCTTAAGAGCTGCTTTTAAACGATTTGTCTTATTCCGCCGCTTCATGTCCGCCTCCGCTTTCCCCCTCATCTCATCACTCTCCCCTGAGGGTAAAGGGTTATTTGACCAACCAGATTCCTGAAACAATCAACGCGGTACCAATGATCCTTTGAAAGGTCACCCCTTCCTTGAGGATCAATACACTGAGAAAGGCTGTTACCAATGGGTAACAGGCTGCAATCGGAACGATCTTAGAGGTTGCTTCCATCTTCAGTGCCGTATAATAAGTCCACATTCCGAGAAGGCCTGCCATCATGCCGCTTGCGCCGAAAAGGATGAGGCTCTTGCTATCCAGCGAAATCAGCGCCCGGCCCTTCCCGAATAAGAAGGTGAGTATAAAAAGACCCACCGTGACAACGAAACTCCGAATTGTCACTCCCACCAGAGGGTCAACTTTTGTCAGCCCCATCTTTTCGATTATAGGAGTCGCTCCCCATAGCAGAGCTGTTGCGATCAATAAAAAAGCAACCACTTTACCTCCCTGATCCCTTCCATTCGTTGATTTGACCCTGCCAAATGCTTGGAATTCTGGTCAGACTCACTGTTCAGGATTGATTTCGGGCCATCTTGAGGGCCTCTACCAGAAAGTAAGGAAGTTTCATCTCTCCTCTTCCAACCCCTATATCCAGGCCGTTCTTTTCGATTCCATGATAATCCGTTCCTCCGGTCATGAGAAGGCCATATTTCTCAGCAAGGGATTTATATTGAGCGATTTCTGATGAGGAATGTTCCGGATAATAGACCTCTATCCCTTTCAAGCCATCCTGGATAAGTTCAAGAAGGAGATGCTCCATGGCGGAGTAACCATTCAATCCAAGAGTATTGGGATGGCCGAGTATGGCCACACCTCTGGCTTCATTGATAAAATGGATCGCTTCTTTCGGAGCGAATCTGAATTTGTCTACGTAAGCTGGTGCACCTTTCTTCAGAAACCGGTCAAAGGCCTCTTGAAAATTTCTGACATAATGCTTTTCAACCAGGACCTGCGCAAAATGGGGCCGGCCCACCTGCCCTCCGCCGGAGGCCTTCAACACCTCTTCGTAGGTAATTTGAATCCCTAATCGGTTCAGTTTCTCAACCATCCTGGGATTCCGTTCCGCTCTTGCCTTCTGTAACTCGCCTAATTTTTCGTTGAGAAGAGGGTGATGGGTGTCGATAAAATAACCTAAAAGATGCATGGAACCGGGTGAATATTCTGCGCTGATCTCGATTGCCGGGATCACTTCAAACCCGAGCTTCTCCCCTTCCTCCAATCCCTCTGCAATTCCTCCAATCGTATCATGGTCTGTAATGGCAATCGCCTGAAGACCTTTGGCTTTTGCATATCTGACAATCTCCGAAGGGCTCATGACCCCATCAGAAGCAGTGGTATGAAGGTGAAGATCTACATATCCCATTTCAATTCTATATAAGAGAAGGACTTATCAAAGTCAACCCTTCAGTTATCCCCCTTTTATAAAGGGGGATAACTACACCCCCCTTTGGCAAAGCCTGCCTACGGCAGGCACGAACGATAAAAATGGGTACTGGGTAAGGGAGGCTTTGGCCTCCCATTTGGGCACGAATTTTGAGAATGATCTCTTAGGCAAGGTCAATGGGTTAGGGCTAATCATTTAAAACCATTACTTTTACCAAAAGACAAAATCGGCCTCTTTGCCCTTACCTTTATACCTTATACCTTAGGTTTTTATTTTCTGTGTAATTTGGTGATGTGTCTTTATTCACAAGTTCTAAAAATTTTCATTTCTCACTAAAAGTAATTTTAGGAATTTAAATTTGTAATAAATCCTATCTGAATTTAGGTCATTTAAATGAAAATATTATAACTTATTGAAAGCATTTAATAATTTCTACAATAAATAATTCTTGACAAATAAAATAATCTGGAATATATTATTATTAATAAATGAATAAAAAATTTTCAGTTTAAATAAATTAGTTTCCATTTATTAGGATTGGGTTAGGTTAATAACAAAATAGTTGAATAAAATGTTCATTATCCCCTTCCCATATAATTAAAATGGAAGGGGTTTTTTTGTTCTAAAAAGAAAGGGGTTAAATCAAGGTGAAGCAGAACAAAACAAACGGGAAGAAAAGAGAGGACTTAATCCTCGAACCCTCTCCATCTCTCCTTGAAGAGTCCGGATCGACATATCCCTCAATTGAAACAATGCCTTACAATACAAAGGAATTGGATGAGGCATTGGAGGAGCTCGAATTTCATGTTCCGGAAGAAGAGGCGGAGGTTGAAGAAAAGGAGGGATTACAAGCTGACCAGATAATAAAAGAAGAGACCTTCTTCACCAACGATATTACATTGGAATATTTAAAAGGCCTTGAAAAAATCTCCCTCCTCACACCTGATCAAGAGGTCGAATTAGCCAAAAGGATTAAGGAAGGGGAGCGCGAGGTAAAAAATCTTGAGATAAAGACCCAGCGCTTAAGAACCCAGCTTTCCTCACCCCAGGTTCCTAAAAACGGAAAGAAGAGAATCAATGGCCAGTCCCGGTATGGAGCCAAAGCAAAGGGGAAGAATGGGAAAAAATTGAGATTTACTCCCTCCGAGAGAAGAGAAAAAAGCCGGCTCTACAAACAGATGCTAAACCAATACCAGCGGGCTGTCCTCGAGACTCAACAGGCGAAAAATGAACTGATCAAGGCCAATTTACGCCTTGTCGTAAGTATCGCAAAACGATATGCCAACCGGGGGCTCTCTTTTCTGGACCTGATTCAGGAAGGAAACCTCGGCCTGATGCAGGCGATGACAAAATTTGATTACACCAAGGGATTTAAATTCAGCACCTATGCCTCCTGGTGGATCCGGGCAGCCATTCTGAGAGCCTTCGCGGAGAAATCGAGAACGATTCGTATCCCGAACTACCTCTTTGAAATCAAGGGGAAGATGATGAAGTCCTTTAAGGATCTGGTCAAGAGATCAGGAGAGGAACCCACTTCCCAGCAACTATCAAAGGATAGCGGGATTCCTCTGCACGATGTCGAGAAGATTCTCAATCTCATCGAGGAGCCGGTCTCTCTCGATATGCCCATCGGAGAGGAAGATAGCACGCTGGAGGACTTAATCCCGGATGATAAAAGTCTCTCCCCCTCCGATTCCCTGCTTGAAAAGGATTTGATTCACCAGGTGGGGAAGCTGTTATCCGGACTTTCTCCGAGAGAAGAAAAGATTCTTCGTCTCCGTTTCGGAATCGGAGAAGACGGGGAGTGTACCCTTGAGGAGATCGGAAGACAATTCGGCCTCAGCCGGGAGAGAATCCGTCAGATTGAAGCAAAGGCACTTGAGCGGCTGAGAGATCCCAACCGCTATAAAGAGATTAAGGAATATCTCGATTAGAAGGAGAACATACCTGCCAAAGGCAGAAAGGGGCATCCCGAGGATAATAAGGATGCCCCTTTTTATTTTATAAAATCAATCCTCTATCTGAATCGCCTCCACCGGACAGTTTTCAGCAGCCTCTCTACAGGATTCGACCGCCTCTTTCGGGACAATCTCCACCTTTACATGGGCCTTATCATCCTCCATCTCAAAGACCTCCGGACAGGTATCCACACAGGCCTCGCATCCGATACAGGTTTCTTCGTCTACTGTTACTCTCATTGACCCATCCTCCCTTCCAGTCCCAAGAACTTTTTTTATTCATCATTTTAAATCCCAGCAACGGTCATTTTGAAAGACGAGAAGAGGACCACCTGAATTTATAATAGAGGTATCCGAAGGCTACCCCCATTCCGACCAGCATCAAAATCGAGACAACCGTCTCAACCGAATCTAAACGGGTGGCCGCTTTTTCATAAGTCGCCCCGATCCACCACCCAAAAAAGGCAAGGAGCAAACAACGAAATATTGAACCCAGAAAGGTATAAAGGGTGAAGGGCCGAACAGGGATCCGAAGCAGTCCGGCAAAGATCGACACCAGGGAGATAGGGAAGACAGGAATTGCCCGAGTAAGAAAGATACTCCATGCCTCCTCCCTTCCTCGGAAACGCTTCTCTAAGTTTTTGATCTGATCCCAGTCGACACCCAAAAAACGCTGAAAACGCACCACCAGTGCCTTTCCCCCATAATAACTGATGGAATACCCGATATAGGAACCTAAGGTCGAAGCGATCGTGCCGGGAAGGACAATGACCCATAGAATCTTAAGAAAGCCATTTGGAATGGAAAGATCAGGGGAGATGAGGATGGCCCCCGCACCCATGATAATCAATGGAGATGGAATGGGAACGATGATCTGCTCGATCATCACGCCGATGAAGACCGAGAGCTGGCCATGAGCCCTCATCAGATCCATAATCCAGCGGGTGATCTCAGAAATCAAAAGGACCTCCAATAGTTCTTATTTCATAACTTCAGATGGAAATTCCGTCAAGTGGATCTTGATCCTCGTTGAGCCTCTTCTTCAGATCTTTTACATCATAGCCCTGATGAATCAATATCTCTTCGGTCGCTTTCAGGAGCATCTCCTGATATTTCTTCAAATCGTAGGTGTCGTCCGGTCCTACCAGCGGAAAGGGTTTTACCCGCTCCGCTTTCTCTTTCGATTCTGCATCCTTGATTACATACTTCACTTTCTCTCCGGGATGGATCGGGATCCCAAAATCCTCCAGCTGTTGGGCGGCAAGGGCAGTCAGGCTATCCACCTTATACTCATTTGGCTCCTGGGAAATTCTCTTCGCAATGGCCAGATCCTCCTGCTTCGCCCGGCCGTCCTTCAGTTTCAGATGATATTCGAAGAGAAGGTTCAGAATCTCGGAAGTCTTAGACCGATAACCATCAATATTCTTTGCCTCTGCAAGGACATCCATCATCCGGATCTGAGCCTCCTGAATCAGGGGAGGGACATCACTCCTTCGGAATGCCAACCCCCTTGCTTTGATCTTCCCGTTCTTGAAGAGGCCGAAATAGCGATTGGCCACAGGGCTTTCCCGATTCCCCTTCGAAGGAAGAAAGGCCATCCAGTGGTAAACCCCTTCCAGGTTCATGGTGATTCCGGTGGTCTCACTGATCCTGCGGCAGAGATGAAGAACCTCCTCCTCTCGCAGTCCCTCCTTGCGAATCCAGAGGGAATCGGTAATCGCATGAAGGAGCTCAAATCCTTCCTCCTCGCAGATCTCCTTTGCCTGAAGGAGTTTCTCTCTTCCAAAGGCAGTGACAGCCTCATGGGCCTCAATCCTTCCGAAGCGGGCATTCCGATAGCCTAAATATCCGAAGCATGTCACAAGCATCCATTTGAGCGCCACCTGCTTGCGATTGTAAATCTCCGTGCCTGTGCCTGCACGCCGGAGTGCTGTGTTTCGGCACGCAGGCGTGACCGTGTCCCGTGTCCCCACATCCTCCACTGTATTTTGTGCTTCTTTTATTCCGCAATCCGCATTCCGGATTCCGCAATCGGACGCCATTCTTTTGAGCCACGCCCTTCTCTCCAGGATAGGCTTGAGGGTTTTCGGCACAATCCCCTCTCTTTTTTCACAGATCGTATAGCCTGCTTCCGGGACCCGATGGTTTCCACAACACCCGCAGAGCACGGTTTCCGGAGAGATATTATGAATGGCCATGATCGTCGGATACATCGAAGCGAAGTCGATCTCTGCCACATCCTCGAAGATTCCCAGTTTGGGTTGAAAGACAAGACCCCCTTTGTCCGCAACCAGCAGATCCCAGGCGGTCTTGAATCGTTCGGGTTCTCCTTTTCTCCAGGGGATGAGGATCCCTTCTTGAAAGGCCCGGTCGAGTTGCATTGAGGTAATGGCTGTCCCTGGGGAGGTGCGGGCCATCCGCTGAACCGGGATTTTCGATAGTCTGGCCAGCTCAACCACCCCCTCCATTCCTGACTCTCCATAGATGAAGGAGTTCCGGCAGTCGATATGCCATCTTCCGAACAAAAGATGGGCAGGGGCCCGGTAGTAGGTCCGGCCATAAGAAAAGTAGGAATGGCCTCTGGAATTGATCTGCCTCGCAATGGGATGGGGCTCCCGGTCCCAGGGGATAGAAGTCTTCCCTCTTCTCTCCAGTGAAAAGAGAAGGGGTAAAAGCGAGGCATCCCCATCATCGCTCAGGATCATATCCGGATCAAAATGCCTGAAGAGCCTCGCGAGCTCTCCGGGGTCCACGTCTTCCATCTCCATCCGGTACCCTTCGCATTCCAAAAGGAGCCCTGAACCCCTATGGCCCATCGCGCGGATCTCCATCACCTGAAGGTCGGGGAGGTCTCCATCTCCCACCCAAACAGATTCTGACGGATCGGGATGAATCTCAAAGATTCGACTCCCTTCGGACTCGGCTTCACACCGGCCTGTGGGAAAGAGCCTTTTTTCATAAAGATAGGCCTGAGGCAAAGGGATGTCGCAATTGTAGAAGGTGAGTTTCTCCTCCCATGGGGATAGAATTCTCGGGAGCTGACTATAATGATCTGCGCCGGCCATCTCGATCTCCATCACCTCGATTTCATCTCCGCTCCAGAACTCCCTCTTTTGAGTCCACTGATAGCCCGCAGCCAGCCGTCCTTTTTGTAGAACCTGAAAGAGGGCGGAAACGTCCTTTTGTTTCCCCCGGGCATAGAACCGGGGCCGGAAAGGATCTTCAAATCGATGAATTAGCCCATCCTCTCCCTTGATCCAGAGGATCATCGATGAATCAAGGGGATAGAGATCGAAAAGCCAACCACGGAGTTGCATTGGTTCGCCTGATCGTAGACACTAATAGAAACGAAATAAATAACGTGTCATTGCGAGGACCCCGCACTTGATGCGGGGGACGAAGCAATCTCAACTATGCGCTCCCTACAGCATTTCCCCCTTCTGTTCTTTTTCCTCTAAGGCCTTCAGTTTTGACCTTAACCCCACCAGGGCCTTCTCGTGCTCTAAAAGCATGGAGATCAGAATCGTCTCAAAAGGCCAGGGCCGTGAGGCATAGACTCCTGCCTGTACATGAAGCCTCGCCTTTTCGAAGAGCCGATCGAGAAACTGCTGATCCTCCTTACGCAGGCCCCTTCGAAACTTCCTCCATTCCTGAATTTCCTGTTCAAGAACCTGACTGAAAGGCAGAACGGTCCGTCCCATCGTAAACCCTCAAATCCCAAATTCGAATATCGAAATCCCAAACAAAAGGGTGGGGGTGAATCATTAAGCCCATACCCCCCTCACCTCAATCCTCTCCCACCAGGGGAGAGGAGATATTTTTCAATTTGTGCTCGGGAATTCGATCATTGGATATTGGTTATTATTTGGGTATTGGTGCTTATACGATCTCTTCTCCAAAATCATTTTCGGTCCTTCATCTTCCAGAGATATCCTCCAGACCAGATCAGAAAATTGGAAAAGCCTTTTCATGAGAGATGTCCTTTTAGAGCCGGGAGAAACAGGAGATTGAAATAGAAAGAAAAACACACCCTCCGCAGCCATCTCCTCTGCCTTGCTCAGGGCTCTCTCAAAGAGAGGCCGGACCTCCCTCTCCGGCACATCCTCATCTAAAAATGTGGTGATGGGTTCCAGAAGGATCACCCGCATTTTTTGTAGGGGCGATTCATGAATCGCCCCTACCAGGGAAATTAATCTTTCCATCAGGGTGGCCATCTGATAGCAGGTGAAGGCCCTTGCGATCCGAATCCTCTTAAGAATCTCTTCCGGAGGAATCAACACCTTTCTTGCGAAGGATGATGTGATATAAGGATTGAAGCGATTCGCACCGTCCAGGACAATGACATCCATGCCCTTGCCTGCCATCCATCCCGCCACATAGGAAGCGATCCCTCCTGTCCCTTCTCCCCGGAAAAGAACCTTCTTCGGAGAAGAAGGGAGCCCATCCGTCGTGAATTGAACCAAGATCTCATCGAGCGAATTTCTCCTTGGAAAGATAGTCCGGAGTTCGGTAGGGAACGGTTTGAAACCGTTCCGTACAGGAGTTCGGAGCTCAGAATCCATAGGTTTCAGTTTTCCCCTCTCCTTTTGGCTCGTCGTTCAGAATTTGTAACATTTAGTCTTTTGAAAAGGATGGTCTAATCTCCCTTCATCCACCTTTTAAGTTTTAAGATTTTACTCAGAACTCGTCACTCCGAACTATTTTCAAATCTTCCGAAACACCCCTATCACCTTTCCGATGATTTGAATCTCTTCTGAACCCTCCTCAATCCGAATGGTTTCCCAGCGGTCGTTCTCCGGCTTCAGATCGATCCTCTTCCCTTTTTTGAAAAACCGTTTCACCGTTGCCTCCTCGCCCATCAGGATCACAACCACATCTCCGTTTTCAGCCGAAGGCTGGGACCGAACGATCACAAAATCGCCCGGAAGGATATAGGGCGACATGCTATCGCCCTTCACCTTGAGAAGAAAGGTCTCTTTCCCCTTTGCCCATTCCGCCGGGACCGGAATCGATCCCTCCACATTCTCCACGGCTAAGGTGGGCTTCCCTGCGGCTACCCTGCCTAAAACAGGAACGTCCCGGATCAACGACCTGCTCCCCTTTCGGAGCCTATCTTCCTCAAAGACACGTATCTCAATGCCTCTGGACATTGCACTTTGCCGTTTCAAATAGCCCTTCCTTTCCAGCGCCCTCAGGTGATCAAAGACGGCCCGGGGGTAGATACGAAAATGTTCGCCGATCTCTCTTATCGAGGGAGGATACCCCCTCTCCCTGATAAACGCCTGGACGAAGTCGAAAACCTCTCTCTGCCGTTCCGTCAGTTCCATAACTCCTCCTCTGACTTTCCGCCTTTAATATACTATACATTTGTTTAGTTGTCAAGTGAAATCGGGGACGGGTTCAAATTAATATCCTATTCGGTAGTCCGAAATCTGAACCCGTCCCCAATTTGTAATTGTATTTTGTTGAAGAATTGGGTTAGAATGTTTTG
>CAZXMB010000077.1:3343-14554 GCA_964641715.1 uncultured Syntrophaceae bacterium | reverse complement strand
TGAATCAAAGAGGAACGGCTGATGAAATAGATAACCTCATTCAAACGATCAATGGAATGATTGCGAGGCTGGAGAGTTCGTTCAAACGGATGGCTGAATTCACGGCTGATGCCTCTCATGAGCTAAAGACACCCCTCTGTGCTCTGAGAGGAGAGGCGGAGGTCCTTCTTTCAAAGAGAAGGACTGCCGAGGAATATCAGGAAGGACTGGCCCATTTGATAGAACAATTTGACCGCCTGAACCGGATGATTGATGGCCTGATCCTGCTTTCAAAATCTGACTCATCAGAGGTTGAGTTGAAAATGGTTCCCCTTCGGTTGGACCTCTTGCTGAAAGATATTTCCGGTCTTTTTCAGGTACTTGCAGAACAAAAAGGCGTAGCCTTAGAAGTGGATGCACCCTGTGAGGTCACAGTGAAAGGTGATAAGGTTCGCCTTCAACAGCTCTTTACCAACCTGATTGACAATGCGATCAAATACACTTCAAAGGGATCCATCCGGGTAACGGTTAAAAAAAACCAGAACTTTGCCGGGATAAGGATCAGTGATACGGGAATTGGAATCCCTCAAGAAGAACAGGAAAAGGTCTTCAAACGTTTTTACCGGGTGGATAAATCCCGTTCAAGAGAGACCGGCGGGGCAGGGCTTGGACTGAGCATCGCCCAGTGGATCGCCCATGCCCACCGGGGGAGGATTGAACTGAAAAGCGAACCCGATCAGGGTTCGACCTTTACCGTCTATTTACCGACTGACCAGGAAGGGAGGAGACTATGATTCAGCACCCGAGTCCAAGTTACAGTATCATTATCCGAATCGAGCTTCTGAGCAAACCAGGCATGCTGGGAAGAGCCACCTCTGCCATCGGGAAGGCAGGAGGGGATATCGGCGCCGTTGATATTGTGGGATTTGAGAAAAACACCATTATTCGAGACCTCGTGGTAAGCGTGGCCAACATCGAAACCGGTCAGAGGGTGGTGGATGCAGTCAGAAAGGTGAGGGGGATTCGTGTGCTCAATGTGGCAGACCGGACCTTTATGATCCACCAGGGTGGAAAGATTGAAGTTAAAAATAAGATTTCTTTAAATAACCGGGACGATCTTTCGATGGCGTATACCCCAGGCGTGGCCAGAATCTGCATGGCGATTCACGAAGATCCCGGGAGGGTGTATGACCTTACCATCAAGAAGAATACGATTGCCATTGTCACCGATGGGACTGCCGTGCTTGGTCTTGGAGATATCGGACCTGAGGCCGCGATGCCGGTGATGGAAGGAAAGGCCATGCTCTTTAAGGAGTTCGGTCAGGTGGATGCCTTCCCTATCTGTTTAAAAACGAAGGACCCGGAGGAGATCGTTGAGGCGGTAAAATGGATCGCCCCTGGATTCGGAGGGATAAACTTAGAAGATATTTCGGCGCCCCGTTGCTTTGAAATCGAGGAACGATTAAAAAAGGAATTGGATATCCCGGTTTTACATGATGATCAACACGGGACAGCCGTCGTCGTACTGGCCGCCCTGATCAATGCGCTCAAGATCGTTGGGAAACAGTTTAAAGATATCCGGGTGGTGGTGAGTGGCTTGGGTGCAGCAGGAGTGGCCTCCATTGAGCTTCTCCTTGCATCCGGTGTGAAACAGATTATTGGATGTGACCGGGGCGGGATTCTCTATAAGGGAAGAAAGGAGAATATGAATCCCATCAAGGAGAAGATTGCCGAAAAGACCAATGCTGAGAGGATTCAGGGGGACATCTCAAAGGCGATGAAAGGAGCGGATGTCTTTATCGGTCTTTCACAGCCCGGGGTCATCCACGCAAAGGATATTAAAAAGATGACGCGTGATCCCGTTGTCTTTGCCATGGCCAACCCCGATCCCGAGATTATGCCAGAAGAAGCAGGGCGTTCTGTCCGGGTGATGGCCACGGGGAGATCGGACTATCCCAATCAGATCAACAACGTGCTTTGTTTTCCAGGCCTCTTCAGAGGAGTTCTGGATTGCCATGCCCGGGAGGTCAACCAGGAGATGCTCTTCTCAGCCGCCCATGCCATTGCCTCTGTTGTGGAAGAAAATGAGCTCAGAGAGGACTATATCATTCCAAGCGTTTTAAACCGGAAGGTTCCGGAAAGAATCGCCTCCCGGGTGAAGGAGGCGGCGGTCCGGACAGGAGTGGCCAGGGAGCATTAGAGACATTTCTCATCCTGTAAGGTATTATTTTTTTCAACCCCCCCCTGGATTGAGGTTAAGAAATCTTCATCTTCATTTAATCCCCGTTTAATTCCTTTGATGTAATATATCCCTCAATTTCGAGAGGATTTATGGTGGAAAGTTTTTCTCATTATATTAATGAGCAGAGGGGAAGGGATGGGAGCAGCATTTTGTTTGATATTTATATTCTAAATTCCTAAGTTATAGGAAGGAAAGGAGATCTAAATGGCATACCCCCATTGGGTTTATCGTTTTAGAAATTTATTAGCCTGCCCGCCTCTCTTTTTTTTATTTCTCATCCATTTCTACGAAATAGAAGATGAAGAGATCATATGGCCTCTTGGAACCTGCATTGTTTTCATAGGGATCGCTCTCCGGATCTGGGCACTTCAGCACCTGCACTATCGTCTGAATAGGCACAAGCAATTGACCACCACAGGGCCCTATCAATTTGTTAGAAACCCTCTTTACATCGGTTCTATGATGATGTGTGTGGGTGCAACCGTTGCCTCAGAGCTTCTATGGTTTATTCCGATTACTATTTTTTGGTGCATCGGGACCTACTCACTCGTCATCCATTTTGAGGAAAGACATCTTTTAGAGAAGTACGGAGACGCCTACCGGAGATATTTGCTGGAGGTTCCCAGGTGGCTCCCTAAAATATCGAGTTTCAAAAATACGGGACTGATTAATGGATATTTATCTAAGGCGTTTATAGTCGAGTTCCCCGGTATATTCATATTATTGCCCTGCCTTTTCAAGGAAATCCTAAATTTTGATTGAATATCAACGAATGGATTTAAAATTTAATCCTGATCATTTCATGAGAAGGAAATTAATTTCCCCTGATCACTTTCGATAAGATAGAAAGATGAAGCGGAGGTTAAGAAATCTTAATATAAATTTAATTCTGGGAAAGATTTTTTATGTTATATATAAAAAATAAAGTTTATTCTTCGCTAAGTTACTGGTATTATTGAATTGGATTGAATTGCAATCCGTTAGAATCGCACATTTGAAAGGATCATAAATTTCATGGATCGGCGGCAGGTATATTTTTTTATCATTTTTGGAATAGGAATCCTCCTCTTTCTTTTTAATTTAGGAGGACGGGATCTCTGGGAGCCTGATGAGACCCGATATGCGGTGGTTGCCCGGGAAATGAGGGAGACGGGAGATTGGATCATCCCCCATCTCAATGGGGCGATCTATCCGGAAAAACCTCCCCTTTTTTTCTGGTTGGTTAACCTCTCTAATTTCTTTCTTGGCGAAAATACTGAATTATCGAATCGTCTCCCTTCTGCCCTGGCAGGGTTCATTACGATGGTTATCACTTTTGTTTTGGGAGGAAAGCTATTCAATTTTAGAGTGGGATTTCTATCCGGACTCATTCTATCTACCTGCATCTTTTTTCCCATGATTTCACGCTGGGTAATGATGGACTCTCTTCTAACACTCTTCTTTCTTCTTGCGGTCTACTGTTTTTATCTGGGTTATGAAAATGATGAAAACCGGAAGAGGTATTACCTTTTGGCCGGTCTCTTTATGGGGCTTGGGGTCTTAACCAAAGGACCGGTGGCCTACCTGCCAATCCCTATTTTACTCCTCTTCGCCTTTTTTCAAAAAAATTCCAAAAAATTCTTGTGCCGCCCCCTCCTCTGGGGATTTCTCCTTTCCGTAATGGTCGTGTTAATCTGGTGGATTCCAGCTTGTTGGTTTGGAGGGAGAGATTATATTCATTGGATTCTGCTTAAGAAAGCCACAGGAACCTATGTGGAAGGCGGAAAACATCTTCATCCGGGACCTCTTTATTTTTATTTCGTCAGGTTCCCTGCTGAATTTTTCCCCTGGATTGTTTTTTTACCCACCGCATTCATTTTCGGACTGCGAAGAGGATGGGAGAAAAGGAAGGAATTTATCTTTCTCTTGGTCTGGTTCGTTTTCATCTTTCTTTTTTTCACCCTCTCCAAAGGGAAAAAGGATAATTATCTTCTTCCGCTCTATCCAGCTTCAGCGATGATGGTTGGGGTCCTATGGGATCTCGGGTTACGGTCTTTGGAGAAAACAAAAGGATTTATTCCAGGACTTCTCTTGCTTACGCTTCTTTTTCTTATAGGCTTTGTTCTTCTCTTGTCAGGAATTCCACAAAATTTTTACCCATTCCTTATGGACTATCGTTCCTTCGGTCTCTCCCTTCTCTTTTATTTGATGGTGGGATCTTTCCTCTCGCTTCTTTTCTTTATGAAAGAGATGAGAGGGGCTTCTCTGATAAGCCTTGTGGTGGCTTTTACTATTTTTCATCTTCATCTCTCTTTTGCCCTTCCGCCGAAACTAAATCCCAATCGTTCGATGAAGGCATTTTCAGAAAGCATTCTCAAAAGAATGGAGCCCGCAGATGAAATTAAAACCTATTGGTTTAAGTCAAATGGATTAATCTACTATACGAAGAAGCCTTATATCGAAGAGATAGAAACTCCAGATCGGTTGAAAGAGGTTTTTCGTTCCCCACGCCGGGTCTTTATCGTGGTCTTTGCGGAGATGTTTGATAGACTAAAACGAAATACAGGGATGGAGATGGACCCTATCGATCAGATAAAAATTGGACACTGGAACTATATCCTCATTTCAAATCGTGAGTGAATTTTTTATAAAATTGGAAATTTAGAAGATCGATGACAGATCAGAAAGGTTGAAATCAAAATGAAACGATGGGCGATCTTATGGATGATCTCAGCCGTTTTTTCTTTATTCCTTGCTGGCCTATTTGGATGGGTAAGCATGCTCCATCATGATTATGAGAATATCCCCTCGGAGTACCTTATCGGCAACAAAGTTGCTCATACAAAGGTATTGAAGGGGGAAGGATTTCCATTCTCTTTTTTAGTCATCGGGGATACGGAAGGGAGTGAAAGGGGAGAGTTCTTGATTAAAAAGGCTTTGGAGCACGGAAAATTTTCATTTATGGTCATTGTCGGGGATTTTGTTAAAAAGCCTGATATATGGGAGCATCGTTACTTCTTGAAGGAGATGAGTACAGAAATAAAACCGTCCTTTCCTGTCTTTCTCGTACCCGGAAACCATGATATTGACTATACTTCCGTAAAAATAAATGATAGGGCGAGGAAGGTGACGCCAGAGGTTTTTGATTCTCTTTATGGAGCAAGGAACTTTGATTTCACTTTCAATCACTGCCTTTTTATTCTTTCGGAGGTTGACCCGAAGAATCCAAATGGTTACTTAAATTATCTCCAGGAAGTCTTATCCAAAAAGGGGAAGGGTAGCAAGCATATCTTCGTCTTTATCCACTATCCGCCCAAAGAGGTTGAAAAGGAACCTGAGGGGCCCCTCCCGAACGAAGATGAATTTTTTTCTCTTGTGGAAGCCTATAGAGTGAAGACCTGTTTTTTCGGGCATTATCATGGTTATTGGAGGGGAGAGAGGAATGGGGTGAACCTGATTGTCATCGGAGGAGGGGGTCGTTTAAAAAAAAGGCAACCGGAATGGGGAAAATTTCATCATATATTGAAAGTTGATGTGGATGAGCATATAATTAAGGAAAACTTAATCACCCTTAAAGAGAGCTTCGCCTTCGAAGATTCTTTTGAAAAGCGAGTATTCACTCAGGTCTTTCCAATCGTTCAGGATAAAGGTTGGATTCTCTATGCGGGGACAATTATTTTCTTGTCATGGGGGATTTGTTCCTTCATTTTTTTTACCATTATTTTGAGAAATAAGAAACCAAAAAAAGAGTAAAGGTGGTTCACGGATGAGGTTGAAACTTTTATTGATTGGGGTAGGAAGATGGGGGAGAAACCATCTCAAGGCGCTCGCACCATTAGTGGATGAACTCTATGTCGTCGATTCGGACCCTGATCAATTAAAGACGTGCAAAGAGTTTTCTATTCCGCTGGATCATCTATCGACTCATTACCTTGATTTTCTTGATGGGGTGGATGGAGTGGATATTGTGACGCCAGCCGATAGCCATCTGGCTGTTGCCAAAGATTGTTTTAAGAAAGGCAAGGATATTTTTGTAGAGAAACCCATCGCCTTAACCTCTCAGGAAGCGAAAGAGATGATTTCGATGGCTGATGGGAAGGGTTTAATTCTACAGGTCGGCCATATTTATCGATACCATCCTGCTTCGTCAAAGATAAAAGACTTTCTGAACAAGAGAGAGTTGGGAACGGTTCGCTATGCCTATGGTCATTTCATGGGATTCAAGAGACCCAGAACCGATGTGGGAGTGACACAAACTGATGCGATCCATTATTTTGACCTTTTTAATTATCTCTTCGATGAGCCTCCTCAGGCGGTGAGGGCAGTGGTGAGGCATTACCTGAACCTCCCTCTGGACGATACCTCTATCTCAGTATTGGAGTACAGAGAGAAAGTTGTCTTCGTGGAAGCAGGCTATATGCCTCCGGAGCGCCGAAGAGATATTGCCATTGTAGGAGATAGAGCAAGCCTCTACTGTGATTTTCAAAAAGGTTCCCTGTCTTTTTATGAAAATCGGCACGAGAGACAAGGAGATCGGTGGGCGGCCCTGGAAGGAGAGATTTCTCAAATTCCATTCGATGCGGAAGAGCCGCTTAAACTGGAATTGAAAGCCTTCATCAATTCAATAAAAAATCGATCAAGACCATTGGTAGATGGCCAGGCGGGTTATCGGGCATTGAAAATCGTTGAAGCCTGTTATGAGTCTTCGCTTAGAGGGAATCGATTCGAGATCGACTGGTAAAGAATTTAAATCTTTTAGCAAAGGAATAACAATGAACATCCCACTTTCAAAACCCTATGTGGATAGCGAGATCAAAGAACGTGTTTTACAGGTCATTGACTCGGGACAATATATTTTAGGAAGTCATTGTAAAGATTTCGAAAAAGAGTTTGCCCAGTTCATCGGAGTAAAACAGGCTGTGCTTACCTCTTCCGGGACCTCCGCCCTCTTTCTCTGTCTCAAGGCTTTAGGAGTTGGACATGGGGATGGAATTCTGGTTCCCTCCCTGACGGCTTTTCCAACCGTTGAACCAATCTTTCATGTGGGTGCCACTCCCATCTTCGTGGACATCAATGAAACCTTTACGATGGATCTGGAACATCTCGAAAGAATTTTAAAGAAGGCGGGCCAGAGTTCAGGGGTCAAAAAAATGAAAGGGATCATCCCTGTCCATCTCTACGGGCATCCTGCGGATATGAATCCCATTTTGGAGCTGGCAGAAAAATACGGACTTTTTGTATTAGAGGATTGCTGCCAGGCTCATGGAGCACGATACCAAGGGAGAAGGGTAGGGTCCTTCGGGATTGCCGGATGTTTTTCTTTCTATCCCTCTAAGAACCTAACGGTCTTCGGAGATGGTGGAATCCTTGTGACATCGGATGAAAGAATCGCAACCAGTTGTCGAATGCTGAGAGATCACGGCCGAAGGGAAAAATATGAACATGAATGGGTGGGCTACAATTTAAGATTTAATGAAATTCAGGCAACCGTAGGCCGATTGCAACTCCAGAGATTGGATCGGTTTAATGAATCCAGAAGACAGATAGCCCAATGGTATGATGAAGGATTAAAGGGGACTCCAGTGGTAACACCCAAAGTCAAAGGCGGGGCCGAACCTGTTTTCCATCTTTATGTCATTCAGACTTCAAGGAGAGAGGCGTTAGCCACTTACCTGAAGGAAAAAGGGATTCAGACAGGGATTCATTATCCTATCCCTTGCCATCTGCAGCCAGCCACCAGACACATTTTGGGTTCCCAAGATCGTCTCGAGAGAACAGAGAAAGTGGCCAAGGAGATTCTTTCTTTACCCATCTTCCCAGAATTGGATAAGGAGAAGGTGGGGTATATTTGTACAGCGATTAAAAATTTCTTCAAAGGATAATGCATTCCAGAGGAGAGTAAAGACCCTGATGAAAGAAAAAGAGGAAATCGATGTCTCCGTTGTCGTGCCTGTTTATAATGAGGAGGAGAATCTCCCCATTCTTATCCCTCAAATTGTGGAAACCATTGCCCCATTGGGGAAAAGCTACGAAATGATCTTTATCGATGATGGAAGTACTGATGGAAGTCGAATGGTCATCAAAGAGATGATTTCTAAATTTCCAGAGCTCCATCTCATCGGATTTAAAAAGAACTGCGGTGAGACGGCGGCAGGAGCGGCAGGATTAAGGGGGGCCAAGGGGAAGGTGGTTATTACACTGGATGCCGATCTCCAGAACAATCCGGGAGATATTCCAAAGATGTTGGAGTATCTCAAGGAGTACGATATGGTTACGGGTTGGCGTCAGAAAAGGGAGGATTCCTGGGTTAAAAAAATCACCTCAAGGATTGCAAATGGTATCCGCAATTGGCTCAGCGGGGAGAAGATCCGGGACAGCGGATGTACCTTTCGGGCGTATAAAAGGGAATGCCTCCAGGACATTAAACTTTACAAGGGGATGCACCGTTTCATGCCCACTTTGGTGAAGATGGAAGGATTTCGAGTGATCGAAATTCCGATTGCCCATTATCCAAGGAAATTCGGGGTTTCAAAATATACCACCTGGAATCGGATGTGGCGAGCCTTTGTTGATCTTCTGGCTGTGAGATGGATGAAGAGCCGGCACATCCGTTATGACATCGAAGAGAGGATTTAAAATGGAATTGCTTTCCTTATTTGGCTTCGTAACGGATTTCTTTCATGACCTATCGGTCAGGTATCCGAGATTTCAACTGGACTTCTGGGTCCTCTTTGGGTTCATCGGTCAAGCGATGTTTACCATGAGGTTTGTCGTTCAATGGATTGCCTCTGAAAAAAGAAAGGAGAGTGTCATCCCGATCGCCTTCTGGTATTTCAGCTTGGGAGGGGGATTGATCCTTCTGGCCTATGCCATTCGGCAGATGGATCCGGTCTTTATCGCCGCTTATCTTCTCAATCCTATTATCTATACTCGGAACCTCTACTTTATTTATAAGAAGAAGTTCAGTTCAGAACTCAATTCCCATCACCCTTTAAGAGGAAAATAGTTTGATTGGACAAAAGCAGATGGAGGGGTGGATCACCGGGGGTTTCATCCTTGCGAGTGGTCTCATTCTCTTCTTCAACCTCTGGGGCAGAAGCCTTGAAAATCACGGTTATCTCCGATATGCAGAAATAGCCAGGGAGATGATCCGATCCAGGGAGTGGGTGGTTCCCCACCTGAATGGAGAAATCTTCATAGATAAACCTCCTCTGGTCTTCTGGCTCATTGCTATTCCCTCCTCGATCCATGGCTCGGTGACCCCCTTACTCGCCAGATTGCCGTCTGCCCTTTCTGCCTGGATCGGTGTCATCATCCTTTTTCTTTGGGGGAGACAGATCTATGGTTCAATTCAATCCGGTCTTATTGCAGGAGGAGCCCTCCTCTCCAGCTATCAGTATTTTTTTCAGTCGAGATTGGCCAAGACGGACATGATCCTATGCCTCTTCATCCTTCTATCCCTTTACTTTTTTTTCAGTGGATACGAGGGCTCCGGGAAGAGGCGCTCTCTCTTTTATGCACTCTCCTTCTTTTTTATTGGCCTCGGGACATTAACCAAAGGCCCTTTTGGGTTGTCTATTCCACTTCTCATCATGGCCATCTTTCTCGTCAAGGAAAAAAAGTGGAATCAATGGGTAAGTAAAGACTTTTTTTGGGGTTATCTCATTTTGGGGCTGACCGTCCTGACCTGGGTCTTTCTTTTCATCTATCGTGTTGGATTGGGGAGAAGCATTGATTTAGTAAAGAACAATGAAATTCTAACCCGCACTGCTCCAGTTTACTTTTACTTTATTCGAATCTGGCTCGAGTTTGCCCCCTGGTCTATTCTAATCCCTTTTTTATTTATTTATTTTTGGAAACAGAAAATGAAAGGGGGCCCTCCGGGAGAGCCCTTTTTACTCATTTGGTTTATTACTCTTTTTATCCTTCTTACCTTATTTAAATATCGAACCTCCCGATACCTCCTTCCAGCCCTCCCGCCATTAGCCCTGATGATTGGAGGGAGATGGCAAAAGAAAATGTTATATTTTCTAATTCCTATTTTTTTGGTGGTCTCTATCTGGCATCTCCGAGAATACTACTGGATCCAAAGGGATCGTACTTATTCGCCCGGGATGGTTCTGGTGGGTGAGCTCAAACCTTTATTAAAAGAATCCAAATTATTCGGATTTCAATTGGATTCAAGTACAATTGAGGAGGTCAATTTTTATCTGGACCCGATCACTCCCCTTCCGATCCTGAAAGATACCGAAAATTTTTTGGAACTCCTGAAGAGAAAGGGGCAAACATTGGTGCTGATGCCGAAAGAAAAATATGAGGAGGTTCGAATTCAGAGACATCCATCCATGGTCTTTATTCAAGAATTTCACTATAAGAAAGGGAAATTAGTTTTACTCTGTCCCTCATAAAAGACTTGGGAAGGATACGATTGTTCAATAAAGTGGGGAAACGATAAAACACATCAAAGATGGAGGAAGATTGAATCAAAGACTTTTAAGAATCTACCCGCAGAAATGGGCTCAAATGGCTATTTTAGTGGCCTTTTGTTTCATGCTTTTCTTTTTTAACCTTAATCGATGGGATCTCTGGAATCCGGATGAACCCCGTTATGCTCAGGTAGCCAGAGAGATGGTCCACGGAGGGGATTGGGTTTTGATGCATTTCAATGGGAGGATTTACACGGATAAACCACCCCTCTTTTTCTGGTTCATCGCCTTTTCGTCCTTTCTCTGGCAGGGATTCACCTCGTTCTCGGCGAGATTTCCCTCTGCCCTTTTTGGGACGCTAACTGTTCTGCTTACTTTCGTTTTAGGTAAACATCTCTTTTCATCCCGGGGAGGATTCCTCTCCGGATTCATTCTTGCGACCGGCATTGAATTCGCCTATCTTTCAACACGGGCCAATATCGATACGACCCTTACCTTCTTTACCACCCTATCCCTATTATGTTTTCTTCGATGGTATAGAATTAAACCCGGAGAGGGGGAGAGGGGAAGTTCCTCCATCTACGG
>CAZXMB010000077.1:0-3243 GCA_964641715.1 uncultured Syntrophaceae bacterium | reverse complement strand
TTTCTGCCCTGGGTCATTTTCCTGCCCGGAGCAATTGCCTATGGTCTCTCTAAAGAAATGGTTAAAAGTAGGAAAGAGTCCCTTTTCCTATTGGTATGGTTCATTGTTATTTTTATATTCTTCTCGCTTTCCAAAGGGAAACGGGGGATCTACCTTCTGCCCCTCTTTCCGGCAGTCTCCCTGATGGTTGGAAAACTCTGGGATGATTTTATCTCTCACTCCTTTGAATCCTTTCATCATGAATGGCTCACCTTTCCACTCTACGGGTTTATGAGTCTGGCTTTAATATCGGGGGCCGCAATCCCCTGGGTAATTTCAATGAAGTTCCCTTCTCATTTACCCTTCAGCCTCCCCATTGCCTTTCTATTGGTGGGAGGGAGCCTTATTCTATTTGTTCTTAACCGTTTCAGGTATCGTGTCGCCATCTTCTTTCTCCTTGCGGGAATGGTGGCAGGCGGATTCTTTTATACATTGAGGACTGTTTTCCCGCTGGTAAACCCATATAAATCAGCCCGGTTCATCTGTCAGGAAGTTACCTCACGGATTCAACCCGGGGAGAAATTGGGACTCTATGGCGATTTTGGTACCGGCCCTTACAATTTTTATACGGGGATTGTCCCCATTTTGGAGTTAGAGAAGAGTGAAGAGCTTTTCAGTTTCCTGAACTCCCGGGAAAGGGTCTTCTGCCTTCTCAAATTCAGGAATTTTTCTCAATTTCAGACGCTGGAAGGTAGACCGAAGGTCCAGTTAATCGCCCGAAGGAATGTGGGCGGCGATGATATTGTGCTGATTTCGAATAGGTAATATCGGGGAATAACCAAACATCAAACACCAATCATCAAACAAATTCCAATTACCAATAACCGAAATAAAGGAAGAGCCGGTGATTGGGGATTATTTGGAGCTTGCCTGCCTGCCGCAGGCAGGGGATTTGGTTATTGGAGTTTCATGGCTGACGTTGGTTGTTGATGAGATGAATGATGAATCCTGCTCGATCCGTTGAAATATCAGTGGTGGTTCCTGTCTATAACGAAGAGGAAAACCTCCCCATCCTTATTCCCACGCTGGTGGAGGTGTTAGGCCGCCTCAGATGTGCTTACGAAATTGTCTTCGTGGATGATGGGAGCACAGACGAAAGCCGAAGGATTCTGAGAGAGATGGCTTCCCTGCATCCTTCTCTTCGGATCCTCCGTTTCAAGGAAAATCGAGGTTTAAGCACGGCCCTATGGGCGGGAATGCGCGAGGTCCGGGGAGAGAAGATCGTCACTTTGGATTCGGATCTCCAGAATGATCCTGCTGACATACCAAAATTACTGGAATATCTGGACCGGTATGATATGGCCACCGGATGGAGGATTAAACGGGAGGACCCATGGCTCAAGAGGATCTCTTCAAAGATTGCCAATGCGATCCGCAACCGCCTGAGCGGAGATGAGATCAAGGATAGTGCCTGTACCCTTCGAGCCTTCAAGAGGGAGTGCATCAGGGAGCTTCCTGCCTTTAACGGAATGCATCGGTTTCTTTCCACCCTAGTGAGGATGCAGGGTTACCGGATCATTGAAGTTCCGGTTTCCCATCGGCCCAGAAGGTTTGGAAAGTCGAAGTATAATATTCGGAACCGGGCGTGGCGGTCCTTCGTCGATCTCTTAGGGGTGAGATGGATGAAGCAACGCCACATCCAATACGACATTGAAGAGAGGATATGAAATTCTGCTTCAGAAACCTTCCTCTCATTTATAAAAGGAAGGAGAAGTCCTCATTGATCGCCGGGTGAGAGGTGAGGTGGAAAGAGAGAAAAAGATGAGAAGAATCCCGCTGTTTATTGGAGCTGTCCTTTTAGTCCTCTTTGCCAAACCCCGCATGCCGGGGATATTGATCGGGATCATTCTGATCCTCATCGGAGAGTGGATACGCATCTGGGCCGCAGGCCACCTGCAGAAAAATGAGGTCCTGACGGTCAGCGGCCCCTATGGCTATGTGAAGAATCCGCTCTACATCGGAAGCATCCTGATCACCACAGGCTTCTGCATCCTCGGAGATAATATCTACCTGCTGGCGGCCTCCACACTGATGTTCTGCTTTCACTATATCCCCTATAAAAAGAGGGTGGAAGGGGACCGGCTGAAGAGAATCTTTGGGGCCCAATTTGAGGATTACGACCAGAAGGTCCCGGATTATATTCCCCGATGGTCGTCCTACTCAAAGGAGAAGGTTCACTGGCAATTCAAGAATTTTGTGGAGAACAGTGAGGAAGGAATATTGCTGATTGTTATTGCGGGCATCGTATTGATCTTGAGCAGACCTTTTTGGGGGAGTATTTTTTAGGTTAAGGATAGGGATAAGAAGCCAGTTTGGGCAAAGTGAAGGGGTAAAGTAAAATCTTTAAGACCCATGACCTAATCCATTAACAAAACCGGCCTCTTTGCCCCTGCCCTCAAACCTTGGCCCTTTATATTCTATGCAGATGAATCGGAAAGATCTTGAGAAGAATTCTATTTCCCTGGTTAAGGGAGGCTCCGGAAAGCCTGACCTGTATAAAGTGGAGACGGAAGGACAGACCCTGATGGTCAAGGATGTTCGAAGAAAGAATTTTTTCTTGCGGTGGACACTGGGACTCTGGTTGATTCAAAAGGAATGGAAGATCTATTCCCGGCTCAGCGGGATCAGGGGTGTTCCCCGGCCGATCGAGCGAATTGACCGATTTGCCTTTGCCATGGAGTTCATTCCTGGAAGGTCCATCCAGAGGGAAGAGCCCCTTCCTCCTTCTTTCTTCTCGGGATTGGAAAGGGTGCTCAGGGAGATTCATCGCAGAGGAGTGGTCCATATGGATTTGAGACATAAGGGGAATATCCTCCTTTCCGAAAAAGGGGAGCCTTTTTTGATCGACTTCAACAGCAGTTTTTCCTTTAAAGAGAAAGGGGTTCTGAGACGGACTCTTTTCCCACTGCTCCGGTGGGTGGATGATGGGGGATACCTGAAATTGAAAGAGAGGGTTTCTCCATCCCTGATGACGCCTGAAGAAATTTCATTCCTCAAGCGGTTCAATCGCCTCAGAAAGCTCTGGATCTTTAACTAATACAAACGCATTAAATCGTTTTACATGTAGCGCAAGGCTTTAGCCTTGCTTAAAGCAACCCTGAAGGGTTGCCCTACAAAAGATATAATGCGTTTGTATTAAATGACGAGGCGGAAGAGCTCTTTCTGCTTCATCGCCATTTCTCTGGCTCCCTTCCTGGTCTCCTC
>CAZXMB010000076.1:0-14616 GCA_964641715.1 uncultured Syntrophaceae bacterium | reverse complement strand
AAGAATAAGATATTCGCATCAAGAAAGATACGATCAATGGTCATCGGCGCCTTGGTTTCTCATGGGGGATACCTTTGGATCGACCCCTAATTTTTTAACTTCTTTAAGGGCCCATGCGTAGTCTTTGGAAATAACCGCATTATTTAGTAGAAATTCGGCTTTTCTTTCAGGGGAATACCTTTCCAGGGGTAAAGTCACAGCCCGTCTTAAGATGATCCCTTCCTCGCATGCCTCTGCAATGACAAGGGCCCCTTTCTTGGACCCATATTTGCGTCTGAGGCCTGCCGGAATGACCACCGACCTCCGTCTGCCAATTTCCGCCATCTCCAAGCGCATTGGGCATCACCTCTACAATTCAGTTCATCAGATATTTTTATTTATGTCAAGGCCCCTTTTTAAAAAACAGAGGGTTTCACCTGGAAAATCCAGGGGAGTGGGGTATTTGCCATATTTCTTATCTTCGTTCTCCTTGAGCACACAGATAGTTTCCCAGGGAAATCTTAGCCAGTTTTGTATGGATGAACCCATTTTTTTCTCTAATTACTCCTATAATTGCGATCGCATTTTTAAGAGTAATTTTAGAGAGAAGGGAAGGTTAGGAAGTTGACTGAAAAATTCAGTCAGGTGTGATAGTTTCTCTTTCGTCTTTGGGCAATACACTCTTTCGTTCTAAAGATGATCTTTCGGTGGATGACCTATCCCCTTTTTTAGGAGTTTATAATCTTATGGACGTCCTCGAATCACTCTACTATTTAAATATCCTAATCCTAACTCCACATCCTCTCACCAACCAAGCAATTGGCAATTGAAGATGTGATAATCATCTAAAGGGCACCTCCCAGCATAGCCAATTCGATGAATAGATTGTTCTATACTGAAGTATCCCAACTTTTAAACAGGTATGTATCTGAACGAGTTCAGTCTGGATATTTCCATCACTTACTCTTCTGATTTTCAGTTCAATATTGGGTTTTCCCCTCATTGTTGTCAGTATGATCATTTGGATTCTAATCTGTCCCATGCTTCCAGAATGAGGCGGCAGGTGTGGTATTTGCCGTATTGCTTCTCTTCTTTTTCTTTCAGGACACGGAAGGTTTCGCTGGGGAAATCTGAGCAAATTTTCTTATAAAAATAGAACCGTCCCCTTTTTAATAAGTGCCTATCAGACTTCTACCTTAAGAGATTCAATTCTTTTTTAATTTCTTCTGAGAGCCAATGCCGAATCAGCGTTTGATATGGGATTGATTTAGTTGTCGCCAATTTCCTAATGGCCTGGACCTGAAGAGGGTCCATCTTAATCGTTACATTCTGAAGTTTCCTTTTTCTCCTTTTTGAAAGGATATCGCGGCGGAGTTGTTCTCCTAAGCTAAATTCAACAGGTTCTTCCAAGAGTTCATCAAGTATGTTTACCTGGTCATAATAATCCGCCCACTGTTTATCTTTTTCCTTCTTCACGATCTTTCACCTCCTGTGCCTTTTATAATATTGAACTTCTGATTGGTTCATATCCCACCCTGTGATCGGTCGAACGATCCCTTTAGATTTCTTTTCAAAAATAATGATCAGGTACCTTCCTGCACTGGTGGGACCAAAGGCTACATAATGTCCCTTCTTTGTCTTTCGGAAGAGAGGTTTATTAACAAAGACTTCTTCGACTTCCTCTGGTTCAATTCCATGGCCGAGTTCAAAATGAAGCACATTCCCTTCGTCCCATTCAAACTCTGATATCTGCAATCCAGACTCCTATAAGTCATACATAGTATGACATTTTGTAGAAGTGATGTCAAGAACTTTGAAGGGAAATGGAGGTTGGTTCCAATCTTTTTCCAAGTTTTTAAAATAAGGCAGAAAGTTCGATATTTGTCGTATTCGCTTTCTTCTTTTCTTTGAGGACGCGGAAGTTTTAGTAAGGAAAATCTGGCTAAACTTTTTATGAATGATACATCAAATTTTCAATTGACAATTGAAGATGTGACCCCTAGGCCTTCAGCAATCCGCAATTGGAATGGCTAACTTTTTTATGAATGACCCTGATAACCCAATTTCTCTTTGCCCCAAAATCCCTCTATACGCTCACAACAGATTCTCCGAGGGTGAGACCATGCCAATACCGAATTACCGAAGCCTGACCCTCAGACTCGCTTTCTTCATTAAATTGATTCGCGGCAATCCGGAGATGGGATTCCGGTCCACCCAGACCTCGCATCCGTAGACTTCTTCAATATTCTCTTTGGTGATGACCTCATCAGGGGTCCCCATTTTATGAATCCTTCCTTGATGAAGGAGGAGGAGGCGGTTGCAATACTCAGAGGCAAGGTTTAATTCATGGGAGGCCATCACAATGGTGAGACCTTTCTCACGATTCAGGGTGAGGATGAGATTGAGGAAATCCATTTGATGATGGATGTCCAGGTTTGCCGTGGGTTCATCAAGGAGGATCACCTCCGGTTCCTGTACCAATGCCCTGGCGATAAAGACCCTCTTTCTTTCTCCTCCTGAAAGCTCATCCATGGGCCTTTCGCCTATGGGAAGGATTTCTGTCCACTCCATCGCCCTTTTTGCAATCTCCAGATCCTTTTCGGCCTCGAACATGAAATGGCCTAAATAGGGGGATCTTCCCATCAGAACCATTTCCATCACACGAAAAGGAAAGAGGGGATAGGCTTCCTGAGCCACGACCGCAATCCTCTTGGCAATATCGGCCCGGCTCATCCTCTTTAAGGGAACCCTCTCGAAGAGAACCTCTCCTTTCTGGGGGGAGAGGAGGCGATAAAGGATCTTCAGAAGGGTGGTCTTTCCTGAGCCATTGGGGCCGATCACTCCGACAAATTCTCCCTGACCGATTTGAAAAGAGATATCCTGAAGAACCCAGTCCTCACGATATCGAAAAGAGAGGGATTTTATATCGATCACAGCACCTTTACCACCTTTCTCTTCCTCAGGAGGTAGATGAAGAAAGGTCCTCCGAAGGCAGCGGTTACTACCCCTACGGGCAACTCTACAGGCGCAAGAAGGGTCCTCGCAAGGGTATCCGAGGCGATGAGGAAAGAGGCCCCGATCAATGCAGAGGAAGGAAGGAGCAGACGGTGATCCGGCCCGAAGATCAGCCTGACCGAATGAGGGATGATCAACCCCACAAAGCCGATCAGACCACAAACGGAAACGGAAGCCGCAGTGACCAATGAGGCTGAGAGATAAGAGAGCAATTTCAATCTCTCCACATCCACTCCCATCTGCAGGGCGCTCTCCTCACCAGAAAGGATCAGGTTGAGATGACGGGCCCGAAAATAGAGAAAGAGGAAGCCGATGAGGATATAGGGAAAGACGATGCGGATCGCCTTAAAGTTTGAAAAACTGAAATCTCCCATCAGCCAGAAGAGGATGGTATGGAGTTCCTCCTTCTGAGAGATGGAGAGGAAAAACATGATGATCGCAGAGAGGAAGGATCCGATGATGACGCCTGCAAGCAACAGCGTATTGGGATGAATCTTTCCATCCTGTCTTCCGAAATAGAAGACCATCAGGATGGTCAGAAGAGCGCCAATAAAGGAAGCCAGCGGGAGACCGATGGAGGCAGTGCTTAAGCCCAACAGGATGGCAATGATCGCTCCCACGGCTGAACCACTGGAGACTCCAAGGATATACGGATCAGCCAGGGGATTTCTCAAAAGAGCCTGAAAGATGGCTCCTGCGATGGAAAGCCCTGCGCCCACAAGACCTGCCAGTAAGGCCCTTGGAAAGCGGAGTGAAAAGATGATCGTCCGTTCCGTATCGGTCCCTTCACCTTCTATACCGAGAATGGATTGGAGAAGGATGGCGATCGAGCGCTGGGGTTTGATTTTTACACTCCCCGTGGTGACAGAAACGATGATAACCAGGATGAGAAAAATGCTCAGCAGTGTGGAAATGATGATCACTTTTCTTCGAGTGAGGGGTTTCATAAAACTCCATTGCAAATGGTTCAATGATTAATGGTCAATGAGCAATGACCATAGAACACCGCCCATTGACGATGGGCCATTGGACTACCTCATAAGCTTCTCAGGATGGATGAACCTTGCCATTTCCTCCAGTCCCTCAATGATTCTGGGAGAGGGTCGGTCAATCAGGTCAGAGTTGATGAGGTGGACACGACCATTTTTCACGGCAGGAATCGTCATCCAGCGGCTCCACTCTTTGAGCACTCTATCATAATCACCTCTGGGATTCATGGAGCTGATGAGAATCACCTCCGGGGATCTCCTCAAAATCTCCTCCATCCCGAATCGGGGATACCTCTCCGTCCCCATTCCGGCAATATTCTCTCCTCCTGCCAGGCGGATCAGATCGTCCGCAAAGCTTCCTCTTCCAACAGTCACAAGGGGAGCCTCTCCGATCTGGAGAAAAACCTTTGGCCGGGGAAGATGGCCCGTCCGTTCGATAATCCCCTGTTTCCGCTTCTTCATCTCCTGGATCATCGAGAGAGCCTTCTTCTCTCGGCTTATTACCTGACCGATATGGTGAATGCTCTGTAGAACATCATCAAATTTTTTAGGGAAAATCACATAGGTGGGAAACCCTAATCTCTCCAGACGTACGACCATATCCCGTGTATTTCCGGCTCCCGTAGCAATGACGAGATCAGGACTGAGCGAAACGATCCTCTCATAATCGAGGCTGACATAACTTCCGACCCGAACCCTGTCCTTCACCTTCTCGGGATAGTTACAGTGGAGAGAGACTCCCACAATCTCTTCATCGAGGTCGAGGCTGAAGAGAATCTCAGTGATGTTAGGGGCTAAGGAGACCAGCCGTTTCGGAGGAAAAGGAAACGTTACCTCCCTTCCGACTTCGTCCCTGAACTTTTTAGAGGCGGAGTAAGAAACCGAGATATAAGACAGAGTGGTAAGCAAAATAATAGAAAAGAGTACCAACCTCTTTGCCCTCTCCCTTGGTGGAAGAAGGTGGAGGTCAAAGCGGGAGGGGTTAGTTCCCTCTTCCCTTAATCCCCTCTCATCAGGGGAGGGGAGGAATCTTTTTGAACCACTATGCTCTTCGGTTAAATATCTCATTGGAGTTGAAATTTGACGGGGATGTTCACCCAGACGGATACCCGTTGTTCACCCTTTTGTGCGGGGATGAATCTCCACTGTTTCACTGTTCGAATGGCAGATTGATCAAGCATCTCATGGCCTGATGAGTGCCTGACCTCAATCTGCCCGACCTGGCCATTGGTGAGAACTTCCACCCTCAGGATGACTTCTCCTTCGTATCCCCTTCTTTTGGCCTCCCGGGGATAGATCGGTTTTGGATTCTCCGCATATCTGGGCTGAGCAAAATGAATCTCCCCTTCAGAAGGAGAAGGGGTCTTGATTGCCACCTGCGATTTCTCGGAGAAGCTGGCCTGGGGAGCAAGGTTTTGGGAAGGCAAAATGGCGATCGGTTTTTCGTTCACCCCTCCCCTCTCTTTTTTCTCATCTTCAAAAGAAGGCTGTGCAGGCTCAGCCCTGGGGACCATCTTGATCTCTTCCTGAACAGGACGGGGTGGTTCAGGAGATTTCACCTCTTTAAAAACAGGGGCTTCTATTTTCATCTCCTGAAATGGTGTCTCCTCCTCCTGCCTTACACCAATAACCCTGGGTCTCAGGGGCGGTTCTTTCTGAGTGGCCTTCAGAGGCTTATCCCTTTCGGGGATAAAATGAAGCAGAGAGACCTCCATATGAAGGGGAGGGAGTGAATGGATCTTAAAGTTTGGAAACAGGAGGGTAAAAACAGTCAGAAGGAGAAGATGGATTCCCATGGAAATGGAGATAAAGATTTTTAGAGCCCGAGTCCCGTTCATATCCCGATGACCAAATAAAAAACCCGATCCTCTGATGAAGACCGGGTATTTGTAAATGAACCTTCACAGTCTTCCACCGAAGACCTATGGTGAAGCGCATTCAGGCAGGTTTTCTGGCTTACGGATCACCCTACTCCCCGCCCCTTCCCACCCTTTCGGGTAGTGGCTCCTGACAGGTTTCGTCCCCGATTACAGCGGCGTGGCCGTCCCCGATTTTCACGGGGTTCCCTCTTGGGTTTTAAGCCACCTGAACACGATCTTTTTAAACTTTTATATCATACTCTTAAGAAGAAAGCAAACCCCCCTGCCCATTCCCAGAACAAATTGACAAGGTCTTAAAATTATAGTAATTTTAGACGCCTAAAGGAATGAACATAGAGGGCGAGGAGCTCCCTTTTCATAATTTAAAGCCTTGAATGGTGACCGGATGAAAGACCTTCTTTCTCTTGTTTCTAAACCGACCAGGTATCTGGGCCAGGAGATCAATTCGATTCGAAAAGATCCTTCTTCGGTCAGACTGAAATTCTGTCTCGCCTTTCCGGATGTCTATGAAGTGGGGATGTCCCATCTCGGGATCCAGATTCTCTACCACATCCTCAATGAAAGAAAAGAGATTGCCTGTGAGCGAGTCTTTGCTCCCTGGATGGATATGGAGAAGGCCTTAAGGGAAAAGAGGGTTCCCCTTTCCTCTCTTGAATCCTCCATCCCCCTTCGTCAATTCGATATTCTCGGTTTCTCCCTCCAGTATGAGCTCTCCCTCACCAATGTCCTCAATATGCTCGAGCTCTCCGATATCCCTCTCTTCTCAAAGGATCGGGACGAACACTTCCCTCTCATCATTGCCGGGGGCCCAACTGTCTTCAATCCAATGCCTGTGGCGGATTTCTTCGATGCCTTTGTCATCGGAGATGGAGAAGAAGTGGTCCTTGAGATTTCCGACCTCGCCATTCAATGGAAGGCGTCCGGTGGTAAAAAGGATGATCTCTTAAAATCACTCTCCGATTTGGGTGGAGTCTATGTTCCCAGTCTCCATCAAGGCCATAAGGTCCGAAAGAGGGTCCTGACCGATCTCCATCGGGCCCCCTTTCCTATCTACCCGATCGTCCCGTTTATGAAGGTAATTCATGACCGCTTCAATTTGGAGATCGCCCGGGGTTGTAAGAGGGGGTGCCGTTTCTGTGAGGCCGGATTCATCTACAGACCTTACCGGGAGAGAAGTCCGGACGCCATTTGGGAGATCCTCGATCGAGCCCTTCATCAAACAGGTTATGAAGAACTTTCACTGCTCTCCCTCAGCGCAGGAGACTATTCCTCAATGGCGTCTCTCCTCTCCCATCTCATGAATCGCTTTGAGTCAGAGAGGGTGGCTGTCTCTTTTCCCTCTTTAAGAATTGAGAGTATTGTGGGGCATCTCGCAGAGGAGGTCAAAAGGGTACGGAAGACCGGGTTCACCATTGCCCCTGAGGCCGCCACTGAACGGATGCGGAAGGTGATCAATAAGAGAATGGACGAGACGATTCTCTTCCAGGGTTTAAAGGACCTCTTCTCAAAGGGATGGAAGAATATCAAGCTTTACTTTATGATGGGTCTTCCCACAGAAAGAGAGGAGGATTTAAAGGGAATCATCGATCTTTCCAATAAACTCTCTCTCCTTGGAGAGCAACAGAGGATCCGTCCCCATATCAGCGTGAGCGTCTCCACCTTCGTCCCCAAACCCCATACTCCTTTTCAATGGGCCCCTCAAATTCCCCTGAAGGAGATGGAGGAGAAGCTCCGTTTCCTCAAAGAGGGATTGAAAAAAAACCACCGCTTTAAATGGCAGGATCCCCGTCTCAGTCTTCTCGAAGCGGTCTTTTCGATGGGAGACCAAAATCTCTCACAGGTCTTGGCTGAGGCCTATCGGTCGGGATGCCGGTTCGATGGCTGGAGTGATCAGTTCCATTTTGGTCTCTGGAGAGAGGCCTTTGAGAAGACAGGAATTGACATGGATCGCTATACTCGAGAGAAATCTCTGGAAGACCCCCTTCCCTGGTCCTGGGTGGAGACCGGCCTCCAGACCCCCTTTCTATGGGAGGAGTATCAGAAAAGTTTCAGGGAGCAGTTCAGTTCTCCGTGTTCGGGGAGAGATTGCCGTCTCTGCGGGGTTTGTGACGGAAAAGAGATCACGGTAAGAGAAGGTTTTCCGGAAGAAATGAAACCTGGGCGTAGAGGAGAGATTCCGAAGAAGGAGATCAGGGAGAGACTTCGGTTAAAGTTCACCAAGAAGGGAAACCTCAGATTCATCAGCCATCTCGAGCTTGCCCATCTCTTCTACCGGGCGGCCAGAAGGGCTGACCTCCCCCTCTGTTACTCCGAAGGATTTCATCCCCTGCCGAGAATCATCTTTGAAAAGGCCCTCCCAGTGGGTGTGGAGAGCCTGGGAGAAAGGGTCGATGTAGAATTGGCCGGAAGGATCACCTCCGGTGAGGTAATGGAGAGACTCAATCGAACCCTTCCCGAAGGAATCGAGATCATCGAGGCAAAGGAGATTCCGGTCTCCATGCCTTCTGGTTTTCCCTTCCACCGGTCAATCTATTGGATTCCTCTGGACCACCTTTTTACAAAGGAAGGTCTTACCGAAAAGATCAAAAAGGCATTGAAGGAGAAGGAGCTCTTTATCCTTCAGGAGAGGAAGGGGAAGAAGAGAAGGCTCGACGTTCTCCCATTGATCGAAAGGGTGGAGGTAAGGGAAGAGGAACCGATCGGTTTCGGGATGGAACTCGTTCTTCGAAGTACCAGAGGAAAGATGGCCAAGCCCCTGGAGATTCTGGAGGCCCTGCTGGGTTTGAAGGGAGAAGCGCTTGCCCAATGCAGAATCATCAAGGTGGAATGAGATCATTAATCCGTGCGGTAATAACCAAGCTCCAAGCACCAATAACCAAATAAATCCCAATGACCAATACCCAAAAATAAAATTATTGGAATTTAGTTAAAAGGAGCCTTTATGGCCAATGAACTGATCATCAATGTGACTTCCTGGGAGGCAAGGGTTGCCCTCCTGGAAGATCGGGTCCTCGCAGAACTCTATATCGAGCGGACGAAGGATCGGGGGATCATCGGAAATATCTATAAGGGAAAGGTCATCAAGGTACTCCCGGGTATGCAGGCTGCCTTTGTGGACATTGGATTGGAGAAGGCCGCCTTTCTCTATGTGGCGGATGTCTACGGAGGGATGGAGGAGTATGAGGAGCTGGGCCTCTCCGGAATGGAAATGCCCATCTCTTTCACCCCCCCCTTCCAGATTGAGGATCTCCTCTCCGAAGGACAGGAGATCCTTGTTCAAGTCTCAAAGGAACCCCTTGGAACGAAAGGCACCCGGATCACCTCTTATATCTCCCTTCCGGGCCGTTACCTGGTTCTCATGCCTACGGTTGATCATATAGGGATCTCCAGGAGAATTAAGGATGAGAAGGAGCGAAGGAGGCTCAGGGAGATCGTTCAGGCGATCAAATCCCCTTCCAACGGGTTTATCGTTCGAACCGCAAGCGAAGGGGCAGAGGCTGAGGAGATTCGGAACGATATGGATTTTCTCCTCCAGATCTGGAGTAACATACAGAAGAAAAAGGAGGGGGTGACCGCTCCCTGTCTCATTTACAGTGACCTGACCATGATCTTCAGGGTCATCCGGGACATGCTTTCTCCACAGATCAATCGAATCGTCATCGATTCGAGAGAGGAATATGAGAATATCGTCTCCTTCATCAACACCTATATGCCGAAGCAAAAGTTTGAAATCACCCTTTATGAAAAGAAGGAGCCCATCTTTGATGCCTACGGCATTGAGATGGAAATCGATAAGATCCTGGGAAGAAAGGTCTGGCTCAAATCGGGGGGATATATTGTCATTGATATCAGCGAAGCCCTGGTGGCGATCGATGTCAACACGGGAAGGTATGTGGGAAAGAGAAATCTTGCGGATACGATTCTCAAAACCAATCTGGAGGCGGCCAAGGAGATTGCTTATCAGTTGAGGGTTCGCAATATCGGCGGGATCATCATCATCGACTTTATTGATATGGAGAGGGAAGGTGATCGCGAGAAGGTCATCCACGCCCTGGAGGAAGCCCTTAAGAAGGACCGGCAGAAGAGCAATATCTTTAAGATCTCTGAACTGGGACTGGTGGAGATGACCCGAAAGCGAACAAGGGAGAATATCTCCAGGGTCCTGGGGGAACCCTGCTCTTACTGTGAAGGGGCGGGATTGATTAAATCAAAAACCACCATCTGTTATGACATCTTTCGGGAGATTGAGAGGACGGCCACTCAGGTGGGAGGAAATAGCCTCCTGGTTGAAGCCAACCTCGAGGTGGCAGATATGCTTTATGAAGAGGAGAGGGCAGGAGTGGAGGAACTGGAGCGGAAACTGAAAAAGAAGATCGTGATCAAAGGAAAGGCAGGATTTCACCAGGAACAGTTCAATATCATCGAAGTCTGACTTTGGGTTTATTTTTATAGTTCCTCCACGTATGCCGGCTCGGGTGGCCAAGTGGCCATGACTAATGAATAAAAAAGTGACCCATCTAAAGAGGGAGGGGAATTTGACAAATACCATAAAATCTATTAATATTTTTTTTAATTAAATTCGGAGGGTTAGGATGTTTGCGATATTGAAGACCGGAGGCAAGGAGTATCGGGTTTCGAAAGGAGACATCATCCGGGTGGAGAAATTGGGAGGAAAGGCGGGAGACCGCGTCACCCTGAAAGATGTCATCATGGTTTCCCAAGGAGATCAGGTTCAACTCGGAAAACCCGTGTTGAGCAATGCGACCGTAACAGGAGAAATCATCCGGCAGGTTAAAGGAAAAAAGGTTCTCACCTATAAGATGGAAAAGAGAAAGAATTATCGCCGGATGAAGGGACACCGCCAGACCTACACCTATTTGAAGGTGAACGAAATTGCTTTAAGCTAAGACTCAAATGGAATATTGGAATAATGGAATAATGGGTTAAACCAATATTCCAACATTCCAACATTCCAGTATTCCGGTTTTAGTTCTTTGGGAGGTTGTGATGGCACATAAAAAAGCAGGTGGAAGTTCTCGAAACGGAAGGGACAGCGCAGGACAGCGCCTGGGGGTAAAGCGATTCGGCGGACAATGGGTTAAGGCAGGAAATATCCTGGTTCGTCAGAAAGGAACTCGGATCTTTCCCGGAGCAAATGTGGGCATGGGAAAGGATTTCACCCTTTTTGCCAGGATTGACGGTACGGTCAAATATGAAAATAAAGGGAGGGACAAAAAACTGGTGAGTGTCCACTCCCAAGCTCTCTAACCCCTACCCTTGGCCTGTGACCATTAAAGATGAAGTTTGTGGATGAAGCGAGAATCCAGGTGAAGGCAGGCGACGGGGGTAATGGGTGTGTCAGTTTTCGAAGAGAACGGTTTATCCCTAAGGGAGGCCCGGACGGAGGTGATGGAGGAAAAGGTGGGGATGTGATCCTCCAGGCAGATAATCAACTTTCAACTCTTCTCGATCTAACCTACCTTCAGCAATTTCGTGCCAAAAAAGGGAGTCACGGTAAAGGGAAGAAACAGACTGGAAGGAATGGAGAGGACCTTATTATCCGGGTTCCAGCGGGCACACTCATCCTGGATGAGGCAACAGGAGAAATTCTCGAGGACCTGTTCTTTGATGGCCAGCGATCCGTTGTGGCCAAAGGAGGACGGGGAGGTCGGGGCAATGTGAGGTTTGCTACGGCGACCCATCGCACACCCCGTCATGCTGAAAAGGGTGAAAAAGGGGAGAACCGCTGGCTTCAACTTGAGTTGAAACTCCTCGCCGATGTGGGATTAATCGGTTATCCCAATGCGGGGAAATCAACCCTCCTTTCCAAAATTTCCTCTGCTAAACCGAAGATTGCAGACTATCCCTTTACCACCCTTGCCCCAAATTTAGGAGTGGTGAGAAGAGAAGAGGACCGATCTTTTGTCGTTGCCGATATTCCCGGGCTCATTGAAGGCGCTTCTCAGGGAGCAGGGCTCGGATTGACCTTTCTCCGGCATGTGGAGCGGACCCGCCTGCTCGTTCACCTCCTGGATATCTCGGAGGGCTCCTCCCGGAATCCCCTTAGGGATTTTCAGGCGCTCAATGAAGAATTGAATGCCTACCATCCTTCACTCCGCGAAAAGAAGCAGGTGGTGGTGCTCAATAAGGTTGATCTTCCTCTGGTCCGGGGGAGATCTCTCGAAGTGAAGAGCCAATTTAAAAAGATGGGATACCGGCTTCATTTGATCTCCGGAAAGACAGGAGAGGGGATTGAAGAGTTGATCGGGGTCATTTCCCGGATGCTGGAGTCCGTTTCAGGAAAAAGGGATGAGGTCTAAAGAGATTCGAAAAAAAACACTAGGAAAGGTCAGACGGGTGGTCGTCAAGGTGGGCTCCAGTACCTTGGCCTCCGTCGAGAAAGGTCTCCATGACGAGATCTTCTCCAGCCTGGCTCAGGAGATCTCAGAGCTGAAACGTCAGGGCTATGAGTTCGTCCTGGTCTCCTCGGGGGCGATTGCCGCCGGAATGGAGAAGCTGGGGTATAAAACCAGACCCCAGTCCATTACTCACAAACAGGCCACCGCAGCGGTTGGGCAGAGCCGCCTGATGAACATTTATGAGAATCACTTTTCACGCTACCGGCAAATGGTGGCTCAGGTCCTCCTCACCCACGATGACCTGAGCCATCGAAGAAGGTTCCTTAATGCCCGAAACACCCTGCTCTCCCTTCTCGAGCTCGGGATTATTCCCATCATCAATGAGAACGATACGGTCGTGGTGGACGAGATTAAGTTTGGCGACAATGATCATCTCTCAGCCCTCATCACCAACCTGATTGAAGCGGATCTCCTCATCATCCTGACCGATATGGAAGGCATCTGTGACGGAGATCCAAGAGTTCATCCGGATGCCCGATGTATTCCTTTGATCGAGGATATCGATATGAACCTGGAGGGGATCATCGGAGAAACACTAAGCCGGACCGGCGTGGGAGGGATGGCGAGCAAGATCCAGGCGGCAAAGAAGACCTCCCGCTTCGGTATCCCCACCGTGGTCGCCTGTGGCACAAGGAAGGAGGTCCTCCATCAGGTTCTCAAGGGAAAGGAGGTCGGAACACTCATCCTTCCCAAGAGCCGAACCCTGAGCAGCCGAAAACACTGGATCGCCTTTAATCTGAAACCCAAAGGGGATGTCACGGTGGATGAGGGAGCGAAAAGAGCCCTCGTCCAGAAGGGAAAGAGTCTGCTTCCCTCGGGTGTCCTCACCGTGAAGGGTCCTTTCAACCGGGGAGATTCCATCTCCTGTCTGGGGCCCCGTGGAAAGGAGTTTGCCAGAGGACTCGTCAACTACAGTTCTCAGGAGCTGGAGAAGATCAAGGGTCTTCGGACCGGACAGATTGAGAAGACCCTGGGCTACAAATATTCGGACGAAGTAATCCATCGGGATGACCTGGTGCTGTTATGAGAAAAGAGGGTGATCTCAGGACCAAAGTGAGAGAAATGGCTAAAAAGGCCAAGGAGGTCTCCTTCGGGTTGGCCCAGCTTTCCACCGATCTGAAGAACATGGCCCTTCGGGAGATGGCAGATGCCCTTGAGGGGAATCAGGATTATCTGACCAAGGAGAACCGGATAGACCTTCGGGAAGGAGAGAAGGCCCGTCTCTCCGGAGCCCTGATGGACCGGTTGCGATTGACTCCATCGGTGATTCAGGCTATGGCAACAGGGCTTCGGGAAGTGGCTCATCTTCCGGATCCGGTTGGAGAGGTGGTAAAGATGCGGAGAAGGCCAAACGGCCTTATCGTGGGGCGGATGAGGATCCCCCTCGGTGTCATCGGGATCATTTATGAATCGAGACCGAATGTGACTGCGGACGTAACCGGGCTCTGTCTCAAGTCAGGCAACTCCGTCATCCTCCGTGGAGGGTCAGAGGCTTTTCATTCCAACCACGCTGTCGTCCATATCCTTCAGGGGTCTCTGAAAAAGGTCGGCCTCCCGAAAGAAGCCGTCCAGTACATCCCCCGACCAGACCGGGCGGCGGTGAAAGAGATGCTTCAACTGGAGAATGAGATTGACCTCATCATTCCGAGAGGAGGCCAGGAGTTGATCCGCTTCGTGACAGCACATTCAAAGATCCCCGTGATTAAACATTACAAAGGGGTATGCCATATCTTCGTGGACGAGACGGCAGATCTCAAAAAGGCTCTTCAGATCTGTCTCAATGCCAAAGTCCAGAGACCGGGAGTGTGTAACGCCATGGAGACGCTTCTCGTCCATGAGAAGATTGCCGGGGCTTTCCTCCCGGTCATGGGAGAAGCTTTCCAAAAAGAGGGAGTGCAACTTCGGGGATGTCCGAAGACGAGAGAGATTCTTCCTCACATCCGGGCGGCAGGAGAGGAGGATTGGTATGAGGAGTATCTGGATCTCATCCTCTCGGTCCGTGTGGTGAAAGGGATTGAGGAGGCCATGAAGCACATTGCCACTTATGGCTCCTCTCACACCGAAGCCATCCTCACCTCTGACTATCAGAATGCCCAGAGGTTTCTAAGAGAGGTCAACTCCTCCTGTGTGCTGGTTAATGCCTCGACGAGGTTTAACGACGGGTTTGAGTTGGGGCTGGGAGCGGAAATGGGAATCAGCACCTCCAAACTTCATGCCTTCGGACCGATGGGACTGGAGGAACTGACAACCACGAAATTCGTGGTCTATGGAGAAGGACAGATAAGAAGCTAATCACCAAATTCCAAACACCAAATATCAAATAAATTCCAACCA
>CAZXMB010000075.1:8425-14644 GCA_964641715.1 uncultured Syntrophaceae bacterium | reverse complement strand
TGTCATCTCTTGAGTGAGTTGACACCTCAGACAAAAGGTTTATAATGGTTTTATTCCTTATTCATCCTTTAAAGCAGGTCAGGAATGAATCCTCTTCAGACTGACGAGAAATTGATCGAGTCCGTTAAGGTTAAACTGAAAGAGAAAGGCCGTGTTCTATCTCCGGATGAAGTGATCGCGGTCGTCAGTCTGGTCAAGGATGAGGCCCTCTTCCATTACATCGATAAGGTCATCACCCAGGCTGAAATGATCCTTGAGATCAACCCTTTCCTTACCGAGCAGGAGATCCTTCAGACCCTGGCCAAGAATGTGGTGGAATTTTTCGGGGCAGAGGCAGCGAGCATCCGAATCTTCGATCCCGGAAGAGAAGAGATGATCTCCTTTGGTTCCTATCCTCAGACAGAGAACCGGGAGGAAACCATCCCCTTCGAAGATACCATCGCCGGTGAGGTCGTGAAAACTCACCGGGCCTACTTCGTCCCCAGCATCCTGAAAGAGGAGAGGTACAAAAATAAAGAGCGGGTTCAGAGGGTGGGAATCCAATCCATGATGGCAATTCCCATCCTCATCCCTCGCTTCTCCCTGAAAGACGTGGATACCGAAGGGTCCCTCCAGATCTATTTCAAAGAGGAGAATAGAGTCTTTACCCCCCTGGAGGCGAAGGTCGCAGAGATGCTTTCGAGAAGGGTGACCTATGTGGTCGCACGAAAGCGGATTCTGGATCTCCAGAAATTGAATGTGACAAAGGATAAGATCGTCGAGCAGATCTTTCTGAAGCTGGGGAAGCGGGAAGGGATCAAAATGAAGGAGGTCTTCAATCTGGTCATTCCTGAGCTGGTCGCGATCATGAAGGTCCAGAGATGTTCTCTCTTCTCCGTGACGGAGGACCGGCAGCATGTGGTTTTAGAGGCGGGTTACCCGGAGGTCCAGCACGGGATCGGTAAAGTCTTTCGTGTGGAGGAGGAACCTTACATCAATGCGATTGTCAATCAGGCCGGCCCCTTCGGAGATTTTGAGAATGAGAAGATCCATCCCCATTACATTCTCATCGGCCATCCCCAGGAGAGCGCCCTCCTGCCCACGCACCTCAAACGATTTCTGGAACATCAACGGATCAACTCCGTTCTCTATATTCCGCTGAAGGTCAACGGGGTCGTTCAATATTTCCTGGCCTTTGATGCCCAGGCCTACCATCAGCGGTTTACGGATGAGGAGATTGAGATCTTTTCGTTCTTCGGCAAGGAATTGATGAAGGGCCTGAGACTGGAAAAGATGGATGATATCCTCCATGATTTTAAGAACCCGGCTATCGCCACTGCCGGATTTGCCAAGCGGATTCAGAAGATCCTTACGGACGGAGAGTATCCGGCGAAGAAGGAGAAGGTCCTGCAAGCCCTGGATATCCTTCTGAAAGAGACCTCCCGGATTCAGGAGTTAGCCCTGACACTTCATGGAGAAGGAAGGGAAGAGGTCGTCGATCTCACAGAGAAATTGAAGAAAAGGTCTCTCATCAATGAAGAGACGCTGAAGGAGTTGAAGCGAGAGAATGTCCGTTCGATCGAAGGCCCCTTGAAGGGACCTCTTTATATCCGGTGTCATCCCCTCCACATTGAGAGGGTGCTGGATAACCTCCTGAATAATGCTTCCAATGCCATTCCCGAAGGGGGCGGGAGCCTCTCCATCCGATCTTATGAGAGAGAGGGGTGGGCGGTGGCGGAGATCTCCAATACGGGCCGGATCTCCGAAGAGGATAAGGAAAGATATCTTCAGGGTGAAGGCAAGGGGAGGGGGCTTCACATCACCACCCGTCTCGTTAAAAGGATGGGGGGCAGGATGGAGCTCGAATCAGGAGAAGATCAGACCACTTTCCGTGTCATGTTCCCTCTCGTTGAAGAGATATCTCCGGAATGATTCCACCCTTTTATGATTCCCATTCCATCACAAAGGGGGATAAATAATGGAACGATTTTATTGTTCCCGATGTCATCGGTTCTATGCGGTGGACTCCAGGAGGTGGCGGTGTGAATGTGGTTCCTTTCTCGACCTTGAATTCAAACCGCAATTTCCCATCAGGAAGATCCTGAAGAGAGGGCCTTCCCTGTGGCGATATCGAGAAGCCCTGCCGATCCTGAGGGACGAATCCATTCTCTCGATGGGGGAAGGGTTTACCCCTCTGGAAGAGATTGAGTTCAGCGGACGGAGAGTCTTCCTTAAGCTCGATTATCTTTCGCCGACCGGGTCTTATAAGGATCGAGGGGCGACGGTTCTCATCAGCAAAGTAAAAGAGCTGGGAATCCGGAGGGTGGTGGAGGACTCCTCGGGAAATGCGGGGTCAGCCATTGCGGCTTATTGTGCGAGAGGAGGGATTCGATGCGAGATATATGTTCCCCTCACCACCTCTGCCGGGAAGTTGATCCAGATCCAAACCTATGGTGCCACTTTAAAAAGGATCGAGGGTTCCAGGGAAAAGACCGCCAGGGAGGCAATGGATGCGGCGGCTAATATCTATTATGCGAGTCACTGCTGGAATCCCTTCTTCCTCCACGGGACGAAGACCTTCGCCTTTGAGATCTGGGAGCAGTTAGGATGGAGGTGCCCGGATACCCTCATCCTTCCGGTGGGGCACGGGACGCTCTTTTTAGGAGCCCATCTCGGATTCAGGGAGCTGAAGGAGGCAGGGATGATCAGAAGGGTCCCGAAACTGGTGGGGGTTCAATCCGCTGCCTGCGCCCCTCTCTATCAAGCCTTTCGAAAGGGTTTTCGTGAAGCTCAGCCCATTGAGAAAAAAGAGACGATGGCTGAAGGCATTGCGATCGCAGAGCCTGTCAGGGGCAGGCAGATCCTCGAGGCCCTTCGAGAAACCGGGGGAGAGATGATGACAGTGACCGAAAAAGAGATTGAGACTGCCCTCGTTGAGATGGGTCAAAGAGGCCATTTCGTCGAACCCACCTCCGCCGCAACAGTCGCAGGGGTGAAAAAATATTTGAAAAAAAAAGAAGAAAAAGGAATAATTATCTCCACGCTGACGGGAACCGGCCTGAAGGCTTCGGAAAAGATCCTCCATCTCTGCGGCTCTGCTTGACAGGGATGGAAGGGATGATTAAATTACAAACGCAATCATTCCCTTTTTGGAATCCGGTAAAAAATAGAGCTCATTTCAGGAGGTTTACCTATGGGACATTTCAGTCGGAATAAGAAACGATTCATCATCTCAACCCTCTTTTTCTTAATCTCTTTCGCCTTCCCTTTGCTTCTCTTCGCCCAGGAGGAAAAAAAGGATCTGAGGCCGGAGCGCGGGATCGCGGTTTATACGGAATACTCAGGGGTCACTGTCCCCAAGGGAGAAACGGTCAAGATGGACCTTACCTTGGAGAATAAGGGCAGGACCGATGAAACCATTGATGTCAAAATCTCGACCATCCCCAAAGGTTGGAAGGCCACTTTAAAAGGGGGAAGCTATCTGGTCACCGGGATGTTCGTCTCCAATGGCAAGTTAAGGAATCTGGCATTGAGTTTGGAGCCGGATAAGACAATAGGGCCCGGAACCTATCTCTTCCAGTTCGATGCACAGACCGCCGATGGAAAATTTACCTCCGGCCACAAATTGGCTGTGACCGTTCAGGAGAGGGTGGCCGGAACAGATGATATCCAGATCACAACCTCTTATCCCGTGTTAAGGGGACAGACCGATGCCAAATTCGAATTCTCCCTCGAGGTACTCAATAAGATCGAAGTTGATCGGACCTTTAACCTTGCTGCGGTTGGACCTGAAAAATGGGAGATCAATTTCAAACCCTCCTATGAGGCCAAACAGATTTCCAGCCTTCGAATCCGGGGGGGACAGAGCCAGACAGTGGCCGTAGAGGTTTCTCCTCTGAGAGAAGCTCAGGCCGGCGAATACCCCATCCTGGTCAGGATCAGTTCCGGTGAGAAGAAGGCCGAAGCGAAATTGACGGTCATCCTCACCGGCATTTATAAGCTCGATGCGGGGACACCCACCGGGGTCCTTTCCCTCGAGGCCCTTGCCGGGAAACAGGCCAACTTCTCCGTCTTCGTGAAGAATACCGGTTCCGCAACCAATCGAAACATCACCTTCTCCTCCTTTAAACCTGAAAATTGGGAGGTCACCTTCAAGCCCGAAAAGATCGATGCCTTAGAACCCAATGGCCTGAAACAGGTGGAGGTGACGGTCAAACCTGCTCCCCAGGCTCTGGTAGGGGATTATTCGGTCGGAGTGCTGATCAATGGAGAAAAATCGGACAAGACCATTGAAATGAGAGTGACCGTGAAGGCCTCCACCGCATGGGGCTGGATCGGCATCGGGGTGATCATCTTTGTCATTGCGGGGTTGAGTGCCCTCTTCATTTGGTTAGGGAGGCGGTAAATGGAAAGTCAGATCATCATTGAAACAGAAGGGCTGACGAAGAAGTACGGGACTCAGACAGCAGTCAATAACCTCAAGATCCAGATCCGGGAAGGAGAGGTGTTCGGATTTCTCGGGCCGAACGGAGCCGGCAAGACAACCACCCTGCTTATGTTTCTTGGACTCACTGAACCCACCTCCGGAAAGGTCAGGGTGCTGGGGTTTGATCCTACGCGGGAACCTTTTCGCGTGAAAGAGAAGGTGGGTTACCTTCCTGAGAATGTCGGTTTTTATGAGGATATGGATGCCAGGCAAAACCTCCGCTTCATTGCGAGGTTGAACCGGATTCCTGATAAGGTCTCGGAGAAGAAAATAGGGGAATGGATCGAGCTGGTCGGGCTTTCGAAGGAGATGGGGAAGAAAGTGGGAACCTACTCCAAAGGGATGAGGCAGCGTCTCGGTATTGCCGAGGTGATGGTTAAGGAGCCAAAGATTATCTTCCTCGATGAGCCCACGATCGGTCTTGACCCGGATGGGACCAATTGGATGCTTGATCTCATCCATTCCCTCAGCAGGGAGAAGAAGATCACCACCTTTCTTTCCTCCCATCTCCTCGACCAGGTTCAAAGGATCTGTGATCGGGTGGGGATCATGATCAAGGGAGATCTGGTCGCCATGGGCCCTATCGAAGAACTGGCCAAGAAGAAGCTGGGGGTCGATAAGGAAGACTACACCCTTGAAGAGGTTTATATGAAGTATTTTAAGGAGGCCTAACGTGCACGGAATATTCGCCATCATCAGAAAGGAGATGGAGGACCATTTTAGCAGTACCCGGTTTCTCCTCATTTCAGCACTTATTGTGATGGTCGGGGTGATCATCACCTCCATGGTGGGGATGTCGATCCGGGAGGAACTCAAGGGGTTGGCCAAACCCACCCTCATCTTTTTGCTCCTCTTCACCTCTACCGGAAAACTCTTCTCTTTTGTCCAGTTCATCGGGTTCTTCGGCCCCCTCATCGGGATCTTTCTGGGCTTTGATTCCATCAACCGGGAAAGGGTTTCGAGGACCCTGTCCAAACTGATCTCCCAGCCCATCTATCGTGATTCGGTCATTAACGGAAAATTCTTCTCCGGGGTGGCCATCATCGGCATCGTACTGGTGGCCATTGTCCTCATCATCTCCGGCCTGGGAATCCGGTTGATCGGTGTGGTGCCCGGAGTGGAAGAGGTCTGGCGCCTCATCATCTATATCATTATCAGCCTGCTCTATATCTCCTTCTGGCTGGGGATATCCATCCTCTTCTCGGTGGTCTTCCGGAGCACGGCCACCTCTGCTCTCGCCTCCTTGGCGATATGGATCTTCTTTTCCTTCTTCGTGGGGTTGGGGGCGGGATTTCTGGCCGATGCGATCGCTCCGGTCAGTCAGAGTGGAACAGGCATTGATCCGACGGTACTGATCCAGCATGAGAAAATTCAGCATGTGACTTCCCTCTTTTCTCCAATGACCCTTTACAGTGAGGCCACCACAACCATTCTCGATCCCATGAGAAAGACGACCCAGGGTTTGATCCTCATGGGACCGCTGGAGCGGCTCTCCCTTTCCCGTTTCCAGAGTCCCCTTCCATTGCTGGAGAGTATTCTGATCGTCATCCCCCATCTCATCTCCATTGTGGCCATCACCCTTCTCTGCTTCGGAATCTGCTATTTCGTCTTTATGCGTCAGGAGATCCGGACGATATAGGAGAATAACCAAATCCCAAACACCAATAACCAAATAAATTCCAATTTCCAATGACTAAAACAGAATATTAAAGAAGAGGTGGTGATGAATACCATCTGTTTGGAATTTGGTTATT
>CAZXMB010000075.1:5724-8325 GCA_964641715.1 uncultured Syntrophaceae bacterium | reverse complement strand
TTGGAATTTGGTTATTTAAAATTAATCATCCCATGATGCCTGTCCAAAAACGAGAGATCTTCGGCTGGGCGATGTATGATTTCGCCAACTCCGCATTTGCCACGACCATCCTTGCGGTCATCTTCAATCAGTACTTTGCGACCGTGGTCGCGGGAGGAGAGAGAGGAGTGGAGATCTTCGGGTTCAGGCTCCATGGCGCCTCCTTCTTCACTTTTACCGTCTCGCTCAGCATGGCGATCTCCGCACTCTTTTCCCCTCTCCTGGGGGCAGTGGCCGATGCCTCCGGTTCGAAGAAGCGTTTTTTAATGGCCTTCTGCTTGATAGGCGTCCTCTTTACAGGGCTTTTCTATTTTATTCACGAAGGAGATTACTGGATGGGTGCGATCTTCTTCATCATCGCCAATATCGGATTTGCGGAAGGGAATGTCTTTTACAATGCCTTCCTCCCGGAGATCTCCGATGAGCGGGACATCGGCCGCATCTCAGGCCTGGGGTGGGCACTGGGCTATATCGGCGGCGGAAGCCTTCTGGCAATCAACCTGATTATGCTGAAATATCCGGAAGGGCTTGGATTTCCAGCGGGCTATTTCACTGTCAACGACTGCTTCCTCTCGGTGGCCCTCTGGTGGCTGATCTTTTCAATCCCCACCTTCCTCTTTCTGAGGGACCGGCAGAAGAACGGTCTTCCGCGTGGTGAAAGAGGTTACATCCTCCAGGGTTACCGGCGTCTCCGGCACACCTTTCGCCGGGTGAGGACCTTTAAGGAATTAACGAAATTTTTACTCGCCTTTCTCATTTACAACGATGGGATCGAGACCGTCATCGTAATGGCCTCCATCTTCGGTGCCGATGTTCTGGGGATGAAGACGAATGAGATCATCGTCTTCTTCCTGATGGTTCAGGGGATCGCCTTTGTGGGCTCGCTCCTCTTTGGATTTTTGGCTGACGCCATCGGGAGTAAAAGAACGGTCATGATCTCCCTGGGGATCTGGTCACTCATCGTCCTGTGGGCCTTTCAATTGGGGATCATCTGGGAACCGAAGACGGAGTTTTGGATCCTGGGGGTTCTGGTTGCTTTGGTTTTAGGGGGGAGTCAGGCGGCCTCCCGTTCCCTTCAGGGGCTTTTCACCCCGGATGCCAACAGTGCGGAGTTTTTTGCCTTCTTCGGTGTCTCCGGGAAATTTGCCTCCGTTTTCGGTCCTCTGATTTACGGAGTCCTGATCGCCATCACCGGAAGTGTCCAATCCGGGGTCCTCTCAGTGCTCATCTTTTTTGTCGCCGGCGGAATTCTCCTCTGGACCGTGAACGAAAAAAAGGGGAGGGAGGAGAAACAGACTCCTGTCTTTTAAAGAGATTTCTGAAAAAGTCCGGAAATCTCTGTTTTTGAAATCCCTGCCTGTGGCAGGCAGGGATTCCCTCGTAATGACAATTTCTAAATCGGAATTCGGATCTTAAATATCGCTTGACAAATTATTCTTAATTTCTTAACATTTTTGTTAAGAATTATGGAACAATCCATTGCCGAACAAAAAGCACGAGAGTTGGGAATTGATCGGACCCAGGTGGTCCGTGAATACTGGGAGTTCATCCTTCTTAAAGGGCTTTATGAATCCCCTCAGGGTCGGTATCTCATTTTCAAGGGGGGAACATCCCTCCGGTTAGCCTACGGTTCTCCAAGGTTTTCTGAAGACCTTGATTTTTCACTGACCAAAGATGTGATGAAAGGCAAATTTGTTCCGCTCATAAAAAAAACCATTTCCCCTTTTCCTGAGCTGATTCAAACTGACCTTGAGGAGAAGTATTATACTTACCTGGCCGAAATTAAAGTTACTCAGAATTATCTGCGAATGCCTTTTCGAATAAAAATCGAAATCTCAAAGAGAGAAGTAAAGAATTATCAATGGGAACTGAAGCTTCTGAATTCCCCGGCCACGCTCATCCAGGTGATGGCACGGGTGGCAACCCCGGAACAGATTTATCAGGACAAATTGAACTGTCTCAAGGAGAGGGGCAAACCGAAAGATCTTTTTGACCTCTGGTATCTATCCGAAAAGCTCAAAGTTCCTTATGCCCCGGAAAAAGTGAGCATCAAGAAGAAGGACGCCATTCGTGATCTGCGTAAATATTTACCTAAGGATTTTTGGCCGGCCATTGAAAGGTTCATCAGATGAAAGGAATTGAACTCCTAAAAGCCCTTCAGAAGATCAATAAACCTTTCTACACGATTGCCGATTTGGAAAAAGTTACAGGCCTTCAAAGAAGTAGCCTCTATGTGGCCTTGAAAAGGTGGGTGGCTGTGGGCATCATTGAAAGGGTATCCCAGGGTATTTATCTTCCAATGGGAAGCCTTATTTCAATGGAAACCCTGGCGGCTCAACTTTATCTTCCTAATTATCTGTCCTTCGAGTCCGCTTTGGCCGGTTATGGGATTCTGAACCTGGTCCCTTATACCATCACTTTTGCCACTCCGAGAAAGACGAAGAAGTTCCTTCTCAGAAAACAGCAGGTTGAATTCAGACAGATCACACGGGACCTTTTCTTCGGGTTTGAAATGAAGAATGGAATCTATATCGCTTCGCCGGAGAAGGCTTTTCTGGATGA
>CAZXMB010000075.1:0-5624 GCA_964641715.1 uncultured Syntrophaceae bacterium | reverse complement strand
CGGTGTCAAGGGTGATGAGATTACCCTTGAGGAGACGATCTTTTTTACTTTCTCCGGGGGGCAGGAGAACGATACCGGGACCATAGGTAAGTGTCGTGTTCTCCAGGCTCGAACCGAAGGGAAGGAAATCATCTATACGCTTGAACAGGGTCACGGGTTAAAGAAAGGAAATCCGGTAGGTATTAAAATCGATTGGGAAAGGCGATATCAGTTGATGCGATTACATTTTGCCGCTGAGATTGTCTTGGAATTGATGTATCGCAATTTTGAATCCATTAAGAAAATCGGAGCCCATATTGCTCAAGATAAGGCAAGGATAGATTTTGAATGGGGCGAGAATGTTTCAAACGTATTGCCAATTATTCATAAGGAAGCCCTTCGTATCATCGAAGCGAATTCCGAAATTATCAGCGCTTTCAGCAATGAAGAAACAGAGGAACGATACTGGGAGATAGCGGGTTTTGCAAAAGTTCCCTGTGGAGGAACACACTTAAAGAGAACAGGAGAGATTGGAGCGATTGAGTTAAAACGTAAAAATCCCGGCAAAGGAAAAGAACGAGTAGAAATCTATTTAGAGAATAATCCCTGCCAATAACCTCTACAAAGTTGATCTAAGGAAACATTCTATTTTTCCGGATATCTATAGGAAAAAAATTTTATAAAGCTTACATCATTGGAGTTATAAACCTCAAAAGATAATTTTCACAATTCTATCTTTAATTTGACAAAGGATACATTAGATTACCATCTTTAAATTAAGAGGAGGTGATATCCATGAAATATTCGTTCAAGTGTCCTGGAACTTGTAGTTATGAAGTTAGGGTTGAGGCGAAGACTGACGATGAAGCGGTCGAAAAAATCATCAAAGAAGATGAAACGCATCGTAAACAAGCCCATCCCGATTTACCCCCAATGACAGAAGAGCAATTAAAGGGTATCGTTCGGTCTGGCATGAAACGAGGATGAGCCTGTTTTACAAAATTGATTTACGTATATTCCAAACGATAAAGAGAGGTTAGGTTCTCCCATAGAGGAAAAACTCCCGGACCTTTTCCTGAAGTTCCTTTTCGGTCCAATCCGGATGGGTGTTCCGCAAAGCGGCTGTTTTTAGCTGCGGCGCAGAGAAATAAAGCTGCAGGGCTATCTTGAGCTTCTGCTCTGGCGTCATGGACTGGTAGATTTTCTCTTGGATGTGATGCAAATTTCATCTCTCAACTTTATAAAACATAGGAAACATGGGGTCAGACTTGTTTATTGCTATTATTGCTATATCCATTCTAAAGAATGGTCAGGTTTCCCCTTTAATGTCAATAAACAAGCCTGACCCCAAAGCTGTCAGTCCCCATAGCCATGTGGACCCGCGACTCTTGGCTGACGAAAATGGTTCTTTTGGAACACCTGCCGACCTTCTGATCATTCCGGATCATTATGTTTTCCGAATGCTCTATTCCCAGGGTATTCCCCTCGAAAACCTCGGAATCCCGAGGAGAGATGGTGGTCCTATCGAGAAGGACCACCGCAAAGTCTGGCAGATTTTTGCCGATCACTTCTACCTCTTTCGGGGCACGCCCACGGGTGTCTGGTTGGCTGATGAATTAAGAAACGTATTTGGGATCGAGGAGAAATTGACCGGCCAAAATGCACAATCGATTTATGATCAAATTGAGGCTAAACTGAATTTACCCGAGTTTCGGCCCCGTGACCTGTTTAAGCGCTTCAACATCGAAGTCATGTGCACAACGGATGCAGCCACTGACCCGCTCAACCACCACCAGGCAATTCGCAAGTCCGGATGGGGTGATAAGGTCCGACCCACTTTTCGGCCGGATGCGGTCATCAACCTGAAGACCCCGGGCTGGAAGGACAACATCAAAGCCTTGAGCAAAGTGAGCGGCATCGCTGTCACCTCATACAAAAAATTTATTCGAGCCCTTGAAGATCGCAGGGCTTTCTTCAAATCGATGGGCGCAGTTGCCACTGACCATGCCTCAGAGACACCTTACGCAGCAGAGTTAAGTCCATCAGTAGCAGAGGCCATCTTCAAACGTGCACTGCAAGGCAAGACAAATGCTGAGGATGCAAAGCGTTTCAATGCTCACATGATCATGGAGTTTGCTCGGATGAGCATTGACGACGGACTGGTGATGCAGCTTCATGTGGGCTCGATCCGAGACCATAATAATCTCATCTACCGCCGCTTCGGAGCCAACATGGGAGCAGACATTCCCAGTCAAAGCGAGTTTACTAAAAACCTTCGGCCGCTTTTGAATAAATATGGCATCGATTCACGGCTAACCTTGATTCTTTTTAACTTAGACGAATCGACCTATTCGCGTGAACTGGCTCCACTTGCCGGCCATTATCCGGCTGTTAAGCTTGGGCCGCCCTGGTGGTTCTATGATAGTATCAATGGGATGAGGTACTACCTTGACCGAGTGATGGAGACAGCAGGACTTCATAACACAGTGGGATTCAATGATGATACCCGGGCGTTTCCTTCCATTCCCGCACGTCACGATCTCTGGCCCCGTGTGAGCGCTAACTGGATCGCAGGCCTCGTTGTACAGGGAATCTCGGATAGGGAAGACGCAAAGGAAATGGTCTTGGACATGGCCTATCGGCTCGTCAAGAAAGCTTATAAGATTCCATGAAGCTCCCTGAACTTATAAAGTCAGGTCTTGCAATATAACATTTCGGCTAACATTATTTAAAATGTATTAATGCAAGACTTGACCCTAAATTCTTATCCGGTGAGCCTTAGCGTTATAATTGTAAATATACTTGTAAATACATTTAATTTGTGATAATATAAAACTCAAATTATGAAAGAATTCCGATGGGACGAAGATAAAAATGAATTTCTAAAACAGGAAAGAGGAGTTTCATTCGAGGAAATATTAGACTCGAAATTCATTGGAGCAGAAAGGCATCCAACCAGAAAAAATCAAATGGTTTTAAAATTTGAATATAAGGAATATATTTGGATTATTCCGTGTGTTGTTGAAGATAAATATATATTTTTAAAAACAATATTTCCGAGCCGTAAATATACAAAAATGTTTAAAGTAAGAGAGGTGAAAAATGAAAAAGTATAAATTAACAAAAGAAGAAAAGGAAATTGAAAATGGTTTATTGCGAGGTGAATATATTCCGATAAGAGGAAAAGAGCTGGAAAATATTGAAAAAGCACTTAAACTAAGGAAAAAAGATATAACGATGACTATAAGAGTAAACAGTGAAGATATTGTAAAAATAAAAAATAAAGCAAAAAAGCTTGGAGTGAAATATCAAAGTTACATCTCAGAAGTTATTCATCAAGTTGCAGAGGTATAAGAAATAACAAAAGAGTTGCACCTGCAATTTCTCCACTATTCCGATTAATGGGGTCTTGCAATATAACATTCCGGCAAACATTATTTAAAATGTATTAATGCAAGACCTCACCCCAACGCCACATTTCCTACAGCATTAATTGCATAAAAATACTAAGGCCCAAATAGTTGATTATTTTGGTTTAAATAACTTTGTTGACTTCTTTGTGCAACCATGATATTTTCTTCCCCAAACTGAGGCCCTCTAACGTTAACCTCTAACCTACAGGAGGTATATGGCGTAGAGATAAATTTAGGACCCCCTTTCTAAATTAGGAATGGGGTTTTGTTTTATTCAGATTGATGAGTATTGAGAGAGGTATGAAAAGAAGGTTAAAAAGTTGGAGGTAAGATATGCATATCATAGCCCTGCTATTGTGCCTAATGATGTTAACAGGATGTGCAGTTGGGTGGGGAAAACCTTCTGAGGTTAGATCCACTCCAATTGCTGACAAGCAATATCAAATTACGGTTGACGGAGACCCCTGGCTTACTACGATTGGAAAGATGACAGACAAATTCCATACCCAGGCAAGAGCTATATGCCCTAATTATGAAATTGTATCTATGAACCAGAAGCCTGGCTATGGTGGTGTTTATGGTTTTTCTCTCATGAATATCACAGGTGTAATTAGGTGCAAAGGTTCTGAAGAAAAAGTGAAATTCCATGTAGTTAACCCTCAAGAGCAAGTAATACTCCCTGTGGTTGGCTTTTTCGAAGAATATAACGAAGTTTTTAAAGGGCAAGTAGATAGTAATCTAAAATTAGGAACAGGATATATTAAGGGTGAGACTCAAGTTACCAAAACAAGATGTAGTGGTAATTCTCGAATCACCAATAGAACTACTTCTAATACATGCGATGGTACACGTGGTATAGCAGAGTTACGATGTGACGATGGTAGAATACTTCAGACAGATTTTGTTTTGTCAGCATGTACACAAGGAAAAGGTTCAGGTTATGACCAAAAAGGGAATAAGTTTCACTTCGAATTCGGTATGACAGAGGCTGAAGCACAACAGTATATTCAAGAACAACTAAAAATTGCCTCAAAAAAAACAGATTTACCGCCAGTCTACGAACCTAAAGAAACACGAAAAGAAAAAAAGTTTAGCACAGGTACTGGATTTTTTGTATCAACTGATGGGTATTTAATTACCAGTTACCATGTTATTAAGAATTCCAAGAAGGTTATAGCTGTAACTTTTGATAAAAAAGAACTTGAGGCAGAAGTAATTAAAGTAGACCCAGCTAATGATGTGGCATTATTAAACGTTAAGACTACTACAAAACCTCTTCATTTTTCAGACCAGATTAACCTATCAAAAGGTGAGGAAGTATTCACGTTAGGGTATCCACTACTGATGATACAAGGGCAAGAGCAAAAAGCAACTTTCGGAAGAATTAATTCGTTAAGTGGGGTAGGTGATGATGTCAGATTTATACAAATTGATGTACCGATTCAACCTGGTAATTCAGGTAGTCCTTTGATAAACATGAATGGACAGGTAATAGGTATCATTCAGGGTTTGTTGGACCAACTCCTGACATTGAAGGCTTCTGGAAGTTTACCCCAGAATGTAAATTACGCTCTGAAGCTTGATTATGCTATCCCACTCTTTCGTCACTATTTGAGCGAGAAACCAGTTAAACAAATCATATCAGGAGAAAGCAAAAAAATCACAGATTTAATTAAACTTGCCGAATCTTCTGTAGTATTAATAATTGCCAAATGAGAAAATAATGTGTTTTAGTCTCTCCCATTCTTAAATCAGTGGACCTTAATGGGGTCACTTAATGGGTGACCCCTTTTCTATACACTTCTTGCAGTTCAATCATTGTTAGCGTGATAAAATTAAATTAACAAAGAAATTTATCCTATGATTGACAATATAGCCAACCTTAAAAATGAAATTTCTAAACTTCAGAAACGGTATGACCACGCACTCCTCGACCTTAAGAAAGTAAAACTTGATGCTCAAGAGGAGCGTTTGAGGTATGAAAGATGGATGTTTAAAATAGAGCAAAAAATAATCGAATTTGACTCTATACTTGACAAAATTAAACATAAAGTTACCCTCTCTCGTGCAGAATATGATGATCTTTGTAAGAAACGACAAGAATTACAAAAGGAAATAGATAAACTCGAAAAAGAATTCCCAAATTTAAAAAGTCAATCATAAATTCCTTTCGCTAACAAGCGGGTCGAGGCGAGCGTGAATAGCTTTGCCTAATTTTACGGTGAGTGCCCG
>CAZXMB010000074.1:1740-14852 GCA_964641715.1 uncultured Syntrophaceae bacterium | reverse complement strand
GTTCGGTCATTCTCGTTTTCATCTCATTCTCCTCCCGGGCGCCCTTTTAAGTGACCGGCAAGTGCCTCGCAAGCCCCGCCTTGTAAGCGGGGTCAAGGGGCACAATATAAATGATATTTCCTTTCCGGGAAGCCCCGCCCTGTGGGCGGGGAGCTTCACTCTTCCGATTTCTTGATTCAGGAAAGGGGAGATTAATATTCTGAAGTTCCCCAACCCCTTAATTCTCGATTTGGATTGTCCCAATCATATATAAAATCAAGGTTGAATTCCAGGCCATTTTTCAATTTAATCGAAGAGAGGTTGAAGTCTGAAGAAATTCTGGCTATAAGATTTTCATGGAACATTACCTTAAAGAACGTTCGCTCTCTTTTAATGCCTGGTCAGAATTCTCCTGCCAGGAGGAGTGCGAGCGGATGGGCTGTAAGGAGCCCAACCTCCATATCTCCATCAGTCTGGTCGATCTGATGGCGATCTCCCTGAATTCGGGCCAGAGGGCTTCGCAACTCTTCAAGAAGGATATTAAGATTGGTTTTAATCCCCTTTCGGGAAAGGGGCCCTGGGCCGGGCGGCTCTCCCTGGAACTGAAGAAACCCTGCCATTTTCGCAGGCTAAAGCCTGCGGCTACAAAACTTTGCTACAGGTCTTCGCCATTACTACGGTATTTTTGGAGCGATCTGCTAATTCCAGCTTTCCCGGGAAATGACCGGCCAGGGGTGAATTCGTTTGCATTCTGTTTTCAACGCAATAACCCTTGTAGTTTTGGGTTGAATGTGGTAACAATGCATAAACCCTTTACCATTCTGAGGAGGTGCGGAGATGGCACTCTATAAGGTGCTCTTTCTGGGTCTCACGGTCGTTGGCCCGGAGGAAGAGGCCCGCTTACGGCAAGGCCTGCAGAAGAGATTCAATCTTACCCCGGAGAAGGCGGAGAATTTACTCCAGAGAGTTCCGATTATAGTGAAGAAAACGGAATCGAAGGAGGAGGCGGAGAAATATGTGAAGGTCTTTGAGGAGATCGGAGGAAGGGTGAGACTGGAGGAAGAACCCGGCGCAGAAATACCGCCGGTCTCACCGGCGCCCCAATCCCCCCCTCAGCCTCCGCCCAAAATGAAATATTATTCCGGCCCGACGGTCACCTGTCCTCAATGCGGTTTCGAACAGCCCGAGGCCGATGAGTGTGTAAAATGCGGCATTATCATCTCAAAATTTAAGCAATATCAAGAGTTGGCCCGTTCTTTCGAGGGGCAGGTTCGAGAAATTTCAACGGAGGAGAAAACGATCTCGCCCTGGGAGAGCGGGGAGGGTTTTATCGGAGCCTTTCTGAAAACGACAAAGGAGGCACTCTTCTCCCCAACCCAATTCTTTAAGAAGGTGTCCGCAGGAACAGGATATGGATCTCCCCTCATCTATGGCATCATCTCCGGTATCATCGGATTCGGTTTCTCTTTTTTATGGCAATGGCTTTTCTTATCCCGATTGGTTCCGCCTCAGGTGCGTTCTTTCCTCCCCTACCAGCTTTACCTTTCCCTTATTCTCATCGGGATGCCCTTCGGGGTCGCTTTTTCCCTCTATGCCGGGAGCGGGATCACCCATCTCTGTCTTATGATTGTCGGTGGGAATAAGAGCGGGTTCCAGCCAACTTTCCGTGCCCTCTCGTATTCCTACTGCTCTCACCTTTTTAATATCATCCCCATCATAGGAGGCCTCATCGGATCCATTTATATGATCGTCCTCTTCACCATCGGAATAAGGGAAGGACACAGCATCTCCACCGGCAAAGCGGCTCTGGCGGTGTTACTCCCTGCCATTGTTACTATTGTCCTCGTCCTTTTAGCTCTTTTCATCCCATTTTTTATGGGATCAATGAGATTCTTTGGGGGCGTAGGTGTTTAGAGCCGGGTGGATGGAAAGGGCTTTTCTTTAGAGGAAGAGGGGGAGGATCCCCCTTTTTCTTTTTAAGAGAGGAATCGTATGAAGATTGCCGTTAGGGGGATGCCCCGACGTTCCTTTCTCATTGCTCTGGGTCTGGTCCTCCTTATGTTTTTCACCTTCCGCTGGCGGGCCATCTGGTGGCCTTTCGTCATTCCTCCCAAGAGAAAAAAATTTTCCCCGAGACCCAATCCCTTTAAGGAGGATGAAAAAGCACTGGTCAGCATTGTTCATGGAAGAGATGTGGAGAAGATGGTTCGGACAGCCATCGATCTCATCGGGGGAATGGAGAGGCTCAATGTCCTTGGGAAGTCGGTCCTCCTGAAACCCAATATCCTTTGCGGTTCTCCTCCGCCCGCAACCACCAATCCGCGGGTGATCAGGGCTGTGGCTAAGATCCTTTATGAATCCGGAGCCCGCCGGGTTCTCGTTGGAGACATGTCCGCTTTCTTTAAGCTTCCGACACGGAAGAATATGGATGCGACCTTTATCAAATTGATGGCAGAGGAAGTGGAGGCTGAACTGGTTCCTTTTGACGAGGGAGGGTGGATTTCTGTTGATCTCCCCGAAGGGGAATTTCTGAAAAGGGTCTATGTCTCAGAGGCTCTTTTTCAGGTTGACCGGATCATCAACCTTCCGGTGATCAAGACCCATCAGTCAGCGACTTACAGTATCGCATTGAAGAATTTTATTGGCGCAACGCATTTTAGACACCGTCCCTATCTGGTCGACCGGTCCCACTGGGAAGAGGTGATTGCCGAGGTGAATTTGGCCTGTACCCCGGATCTCCATATTGTGGATGGAACCAGAATCATGGTAGAGGGAGGACCCTGGAAGGGCAGGGCTATGGATCCGAACCTGATCATCGCCACCGGAGATCGGATTGCGGCAGATGTGATTGGGTTAGGGGTATTGAAGCATTATTCCGAACTTCCCCGGATCAGAGAGGTTGAAGTTTGGGACCAGAGGCAGGTGAGGCGAGCCATGGAACTGGGCTTAGGGATTAAAGGGAAAGAGGAGATTGAATTGCTGGCGAGAGATCTGGAACCCAATATCCCCGGTTTTAAAGGCCTGATGAAGACCGTGAGGATGGCTGTTTTAAAGGAAGAAGAAGAGTGATTTTTTAGTTCGGAATTCGGTAGCGGAGATCTAAATAAACATGGGAAAGAGAATGAAAGAAGAAGAGAAAACATTTAGGTGGAAAGACCTTTCGGCCGAAGAGGTTCTCCGGTTCATGGAAGAGGAAGGCAGACCGCTTCTCCTCAAGGAGATCCTCAACCGTTTTGGCCTGGGAAGGGAAGAAAAGCATAGGTTAAAAGAATTGATCCGGGATCTCATGGAGGAGGAGAAGATCATCAGGATCAGAGGGAATCGTTTTGGCTTGCCTCAGAAGATGAATTTATTGATTGGCAAACTGAGGTGTCACCCTGACGGATACGGGTTTGTCATTTCAGAGAAGGAGGGAGAGGAAGGCATCTTTATCAGCCCCCGGAACCTGAGAGAGGCCATGCATGGAGACCGGGTGGTGGCCAGAGTGGAGTCGGTCCGGAAAAAGGGGAAGGAAGGAAAGGTCATCCGGATCCTTGAGAGGGGAGCCCGAAAGGTCGTCGGGAAGTTTATGAGGGCAAAGAATTACTCCTATATCATTCCCGAAGATGAAAGAATACTCCAGGAGATTTATATCCCTGATGGGGAGACGAGGAGAGCCAAACCCAATCAGATAGTAGTGGCTGAGATTACCCGGTTTCCTACGGAGAGGGCGAGGCCGGAGGGCCGGGTCACGCACATCCTCGGGTATCCTGATGATCCGGATGTGGAGCCGCAGATCATCATTCATAAATATGACCTTCCCCATCGATTTTCACCCTCTTCCCTGAAGGAGGCGAGAAGCCTTCCTGTCCTTCCCTCTGTTCGGAATGATGAAGAGCGCGTTGATTTGAGAGAGGTGATCACTTTTACGGTCGATGGAGAAAATGCAAGAGATTTCGATGACGCAGTGGCTATTGAAAAAGATGGAAATGGAGAAATAACACTCTATGTTTCCATTTCCGATGTGAGCCATTATGTCAGAGAAGGGACTTCTTTAGATGAAGAGGCTTATCTCAGGGGAACGAGCGTCTACTTCCCGGATCGTGCCGTTCCCATGTTTCCCCCCGAACTTTCTCATGAGATCTGCTGCCTCCGCCCAAGGGTGGACCGGCTGACCCTTACGGTGGAGCTGAAATTCAATGAGGATGCTGAGAAGCAGGGGGTCCGATTCTATCCGGGTGTGATCCGAAGCGATGAGCGGCTCACCTATACCCTGGTTAGAAAAGCCCTGGTGGACGGAGATAGGGAGGTTAGGGGGAAATTTGGTTATCTCCTACCCTCCTTGGAACTCATGGCCGACCTCAGCCAAAAACTCCGGAGAAAGAGATTGGAAAGAGGAGCCATTGACTTTGATCTTCCGGAACCTGAGGTCATCCTCAACCTTCAGGGCGAGACAGAAGAGATCATCCGGGCCGAGAGAAACCTGGCCCATCAGATGATTGAAGAATTTATGATTGCCGCCAATGAAGCCGTTGCTCATTTTATGGAAGAGAAGGGTTTTCCAATGATCTATCGAATCCATGAGCCTCCGCAAAAGGGAGCAATCGATGAATTTCGGAGGTTTATTTCCCATCTGGGATATAAGATGAAGCGGGAGGGAGACTGTTCTCCGAAAGAATTGCAAAGGGTTCTCCTGGAGGCCAAGGGGAGGTCAGAGGAAAAGGTAATCAATAATATCCTTCTCAGGTCGATGAAATGGGCGAAATATTCGGCCAAGAATTCAGGCCATTTCGGACTCTCCTCGGATGCCTATACCCACTTCACCTCTCCCATCAGACGGTATCCTGATCTCATGGTTCATCGGCTCCTTAAGAAGGCTTTATCTAAAGGGAAGAAGATTCCCTCAGGGGAGGGATTGGCTGAAAGAGCAGACCACCTTTCTCAAAGAGAAAGGGCGGCCATGGAAGCGGAGAGGGAGATACTGGACCGCTACCGGGTTCGATTTATGAAAGAGAAGACCGGAGAGGAATTTGAGGGGGTGGTCAGCGGCGTGATGGCCTTCGGGTTTTTCGTTGAATTGAAGGATATCTTTGTGGAGGGATTGGTGAGAGTGACGAGCCTTCACGACGATTACTATCACTATCATGAGGATAAGTACAGCCTGATTGGAGAAAAGACCCATAAGCGTTTCAGGATCGGAGATCCGGTCAGGGTGAGGGTGGAGTGGGTCGACCTGGAAAGAAGGCATATCGATTTTATTTTGATTAAAAAGATGGATGGGGAGAAGAGGAGATAAGGGGAGGGAGAGGCATATGAGCAAAGAGGAAAAATTAAAAAAGGGGGCTCAATGGCCTGACCTTAGTGAAGTAATCAAAGGGGCCTTGACAAAGGACATTTGATTCCTTCATCGGGGGCAGAAGAAATGGGGACGATCGGTGTCGGCTGTTAGAACTGGGCCTCCAATATTTCAGCAAGTCTTCTATGAATGCGGGGCATTGGAAAAAGAGAGAGGTTTTTCACAGAAACCCATTCACCTTTCCCTTTTCCATCCATGGGCTGACAATGGTAGACATGAAGGGTGAGTTTGAAGTGAGAGAAAGTTTGTTTGAAGGTCCCAATAAACCCCTTGACCTCGACATCCATTCCCGTTTCTTTCTTAATACGATCCCTTAACCCAGTCCTCGATTTTGATTCAGTTTTCCAATTGGGAAACTCCCATAACCCTCCCAAGAGGCCGGATGGCGGCCTCTGATTGAGAAGAACTCTTCTTTTCTTCCAAATCACAGCGCAGACACCTTCAATGTGGGGAATTTTCTTTTTAGGGGTTTTTAGAGGGAAACGCTCTGGTTCTCCTGATCGCCTTCCCTTACAAAGGCTGTGGAGGGGACATTCTGGACACGAAGGGTCATTTGGAGTACAGATCATGGAACCCAAATCCATGAGGGCCTGGTTAAAAGGATTCGAGAACCCCTTTGGGATCAAGGACCCTGAGATTTGCCAGAGAATATCATCGGCTTTACCTTTTAATGGTTTCCCGATACAAAGCGACTTATCGTCTTTGCATGTCGTTGCGAACCCGAAGGGCGCGGCAATCTCATTTTTACGGGGATTGCTTCGTCCCCCGCATAAAGTGCGGGGTCCTCGCAATGACAAGCTATTTGGTGCGTCTATATTGGAAACGGCAAAGAGTCGGGAAAGGATCCTTTTTGTATTTCCGTCCAGAATGGGCGCATCCTTGTTAAAAGCGAAGGAGAGAATAGCACCTGCCGTGGATCGACCGATTCCAGGCAGGCTGAGAAGGTCTTTCAGAGTATCAGGAATTTTTCCATGAAAATGGTTTAAGATCATCTGAGAGGCACGATGAAGATTTCGTGCTCTCGAATAGTATCCGAGTCCTTCCCAGACTTTCAGGACTTTTGAGAGGTCCGCTCTGGCCAGATCGCTGATCGTGGGAAAGGTTTTGAGGAATGTCTTGTAATAAGGGATGACCGTAGCGACCTGGGTCTGTTGAAGCATGATCTCCGAAATCCAGATGGCATAGGGGTCTCTGGTCTTTCTCCAGGGAAGGTCTCTTTTGTTTTTTTCAAACCATCGAAGTAGTTTAGACTGGATTCTCTTTTTCAAATCAAGCTGCAGCACATCTCGATGAATTTAGTTTCGAGACCGATCTCATTGGCATAATCAATCGTTCCCTGAAGGGGATAGGCGATGGTATTGACTCCGGAGTCAATCGCCCCTTTCTCCATCGCTGCCTTCCACGGATGGGCGGGACGGATACATCCCATACGGAGAGGAATGCTGGGATTAAGAATACGTGCAATGGCTGAAATTCTTGAGGTCTCTTCCGGCGCCGGAATTCTGTGGGAATTTTTTCCGGTCAGAGGTTTGAGGACGACCAGGACAATGGTTTCAACACCTACCCGGGTGACGGTCTCAAGGGCTCTCCACTCCCCTCTGATCTCCCCGAAATGATGACCGATGATGATATGAGGGGCAAGACAGTGGCCCATTTCTTTTAGCATCCGGAGCGTCTCCTCGTAATCTTCAACCCTCTTATTGAGATGGTAGATTTCCCGGATCGTTTCATTATCGCCGATGACATCGAGAAGAATCTGATCCACCCCTGCCTCTTTCAACCCCTCTGCCGTTTCCTTTTTAATGAGGCCGGTGTGGACGATGATTTTAAAGGACGGATTTTTCCCCTTGATTTCCTTGATCGGGGGGATAAATTTCTCAAGGGGGACTTCTCCATCGGGAGTTGCTCCCCCGCTCACCAGGATCCCATGGGCACCGTTCATCCGGAGTCGTTCAACAATTTGGAGGAAAATCCCGGGATCCTCCGCAGGGATCATCGATTCAAGGAGTTTCCCCTGGCAATGCCCGCATCGAAGATCGCAGTGATTACCCGTGACACTGATCGCCGCAAATCGGTCTTTATGGAAGGAAAGGGTATGGTCCTGGTAAGAAACCGTTCCGGGGATGGAGAAGGTAAGCTTATGGCCAAAATGGAGCTTTCGGAGCCTGAAAGCCTCAGCCTGGAGTTCTGTTAAGGGGAATCGTAACAAATTCTTAATCATAGTTGGTTCGGGTATATGTCAATTTCCAGTAAACCAAATTCCAAGCTCCAAATAATAACTCATGACCAATTCCCAATAACCTGATATAAGTATTTTTGGTGATTGATTATTGGAATTTATTTGGTTATTGGTACTTGGTGTTTGGTTATTGTCATGATATTCCTAATTGTTTCCTGATCTCCTCGATATCTTCCGGTTCAGGCATAAAGGGAAAATTTCTGATCGGGCCGGATGGGCGTTCATTGCCGTACGGCCTGTTGCAGGCCACTTTCCCGTCTCGACCAGGACATCCTGAGGTCATAAAAGGCTCGCCCATCCGGATGAGAGGCCGGGTGTCCATTCCGAAATCGATCAATCTCCCCTTCTCATCAAACTTCATCTGGGCTCCTGACCCCAGACCCTCATTGATGATCCAGCGGGAAAGCTGAATTTTTCGGTATTGATCGAGCGGAGGGGAAGGGTGGCCTTCCATCGGGCTTCCCTTTTCCGGAAAGAAGGAAAAGAGGTGGGTATGGGTTCCCATATCCTGACCTCTTTGAATCGTTTCGACCATCTCTCTCTCGGTCTCACCCAGACCCACAATAAGATGGATTCCGACATGGAATTTCCCGAAAACCTCAACCGCCATCCCGGTCACTTCCCAGTAATGATCCCAGCGATGAGGGCCATTTACCCCTTTGCCTCTCAATCGGTCAAAGAGCTCAGGGGTGGCGGCATCAATGGCAATCCCCACCCAATCGGCTCCAGCATCCTTCATCTCCTTGAGGGATTCGATATTTTGAATCAGGGTGGGGGCAACAAGAACGCTAATCAAGAGGTCTGTCTCCTCTTTGAATTTCCTTATGACATGGGCTGTGTCCTTTCGGGCATGGGGATGGGTGATCATGGAGATACAGACCCGATGCACCTGTGGATTCCTCTTTGCCCTTTCAATGATCTCCTCCAGGGGATAAAGGGGCCAATCCACACGGATGAAAGTCTTTCCTTTCGGTCCTTCCTTTCTCAAACACGAGAGACCGCAGAAGTGGCACCTTCCCAGACAGCCCTCTTCATAATGGAGCAAGAGGTTTAGACCTTTCAATCTGGCATTCCGGTGAAAGGATCCCTGCTTGAGGCCAAGCGTGAGAGAGGCGGCAAGGCTTGTCTGAACATATTCCGGGCTTGTTTTTGGGTTCATCTTTCCCTCTTTCTCAATCTCCCCCAGCCCCTCTTTTTCAAAGAGGGGAATGAAGAGACTTTTTTCGATCCTGATAGTATTCTTTAAATCCGGCCCAGGTCTTTCTTACTAAAATTTTAAAATCAAAACCGGATTCCTTCCAGTTCTCCTCAAGAAAATTTCTTTTAACATATCCGTACTGCAGGGTCTTTCCGAAGATCTCCCTCCATTTCGTCTCATATTGTTCTAAATAGCTGAGTTCTCCTCTGTTCACAGCCTCTGCCGAAACCCTTCCGGCGATCTCACCTCCGATGATCGCATTGAGGATCCCAGCTCCGGTGATGGGGTGGGCATGACCAGCCGCATCACCCACAAGAAGGATATTCTCAAAGGCCGTCTGCTCACGAGGCTGGCAGGGGATGGAGCCCCCTGTCTTTGAAACGATTTCGATTCTCGGCAGTTTTCCGGATTTTTTGAGATGATTTAAAAAACCACTTAATAACTCTGGCAGCAGATGGGTTTTTGAAGGGATTGTCCCGATCCCCGCATTGGCTGAATTCCCCTTTGGGAAAAACCAGGCATACCCGCCTTCATAATCCGGATGGAAATAGATATCGACATGAGACTGAGGTTCAAAGAGGATGATTTCGTATTGAAGGGCAACCATCTGCCTGACCGGGGGCTTTGCCGCCAGGCGGGCTACGGTGGAATGAACTCCATCGGCACCGATGACCACTTTCGATCTCACCCATTCCTTTTGCGCTCCTTTCTCGATGAGAACGCCCTGGGAGGAACACCTGAGGGCCTTCGTCCCCATGGAGATCTCAGCTCCGGCAAGGACGGCAGAAGATGCCCATTCCTTATCGAAGCGGGAGCGGTCAAGCATGTATCCGGGGCTTTTCATTTCACGAGAAGAACCATCCGGGAAATGGATGATCATTGTTTCAACGGACTGAATGATTGACCTGAGGGGAAAAGGGGTGTGCCGGAGAACCCATTGAGAAACCAGCTCTGCACACCGGACGGGAAAACCCGGGTGCTGTTTCTTATCGATGAGAAGAACCCTTAATCCCATTTGAGCTGCCGTACGAGCAGCACTCGAACCTGCAGGACCGGCGCCGATCACCATGATATCATAATCTCTGCCAATGGTTTCAGGCATGGGTGAACTCCAGGACCCTCTGAAGGAGGGGGAGATTGAGCTGAGTCTGGTTTTCGAATTGGCCTCTGAATGCTTCCTTCTCCTGGCCGAGATCGTAGCAGGTGGCCCTCTCCACATCAATGAGGATCCCGGGAAGACCCATTCTTTCAAAATCAGGACGGTGTTTCCCATAAAAAGGTTCACAGCAGGACCCGATAAATCTCTTTACCCCCGAGCGCTTCAGTTTGCGAAGGGTGGATTCGAGTTCTTCATAATTCTGAATGGTGACGGAGTCCATTCCAAAAGATCTGGCCATCTGAATGGCCTCTCCAATGGAACAGCGCCCGCATTCTTCACAGCCAGTGCGGTTTCTATAGTCGCAGTCAATTTCTTTGGCGCAGTAAGGGAGAAGAAGAGCTTCAGGCCTCTTCACCTCTCTGAAGGGCTTCAGGACAGGGAAGAGGTGATGGGTCTCTTCTTCATCGAATCCGTAAGGAAGGAGATCCGTTTTCTGGATGGCCTCCTCAACGGCCCGGATGAGATGCTCTTGCCGGACCCCCAAGATCTGCGGCTGATTCTTTGAAAAGAATGACCGGATGGCCTCTTCAATGATGGAGGGATCGGCCTTTGAATTTTTGAGAAGGCTTTCGAGGTCGAAGATCGCCCTTCGCGGATAGGCAAAAAAGTCGCCGGTGATCAGGATCTGGTTGATTACCCGGGTTTTGATGTCCATCGCCATGGAGATCCGGATCAATCCGCCCGGAGCCTTGAGGAGAGAGGTCAGGGTTTTTCTCCGGGGCAAGGATTCTCTCATTTTGAAAATATAATCTGAAGAGGAGAAGTAAGATATTTTTGTTTTTAACCGGTTATCTTCTTCGGTCCCCGGAGGTTGATTCTCAAACCTTACCCCAAAGGCCTCTTCAAACCCTTTGGTCAAAGAGGCCTTGATGGTTTGAATCGATGGGATCCGCCCCAATTCCCGTTTTAAACAGGTCACCCTCTCCTTTACGGATTCGATCTCCTTATCCTGAAGTTTTTCGGTAGGGATCCGGAGGGCCCGGAGCATCTCGTCCACATCGAAATCGACCAAAAGGGTACCCTGAAAGAGGATGGCTCCGGAGAGTTCGGTCCCACCCATCCCTGAGATCTTCCGGCCGGCCACCTCCACATCATTTCTTGGGCGAAAATGGGCACGGACTCCCAGATGTCGAAGGCCAAGGGCAGAGGCCTCCCCCATCTTTCGATAAAGGTCTTCTATCCTCGAAGGGATTCTCGGGTCTTTTTTGGAGACATAGACTTCCCATCCCAGCTCCGATCTTCCCCAGTAGAGAGCGCCTCCTCCGGTGAGCCTCCGGTTGATCTCAATGCCTTTTTCCCGGCAGTAATCGAGTCGAACTTCCTCTTCGAGGGATTGGTGATGCCCTACGAGAACTGCCGGGCTGGAGAATTGAAGGAGGCGGAGAGTGTTTGGCGTTTTTTCCTCAGACCTCGATTCGAGAAGTACCTCATCGAGGGCCATATTTTCAGCCGCTGACCGGGCGCCGGTGTCCATGAGCCTCCAGGTTTCCATATTCCATCTGTATACATCATTTTCCCTTTGGGTTCAACGAATCGAACTGTTTCATTCCCCATTCCTCCCTGAAATAAAAGCTTGAACTCGTCCCGGCATTTAAGTTAAAAATAATGGACTGTCAGGTATCTTCCATAGAATAAGGGAGGTGATCAGATGGGTCATGCAAAATCGGTTTCAGAGAAGGCCAAAGGTTATTTCAGCCAGGGATTCAACTGAGCGGAGTCGGTCTCCTTGAGTTTCAAGGAGTATTTTGGCTATCCGGATTCGATCATCCCGAAATTGGCAACAGGATTTGGGGGAGGGATTGGCCGTAAGGGTTCGCTCTGCGGGGCTTTCACCGGATCGATCATGGCGATCGGGATGAAGTTCGGGAGGACGGATCCGAAGGATAAAGAGGCCGTCTCAAAGGTTTATGGAAAATGTCAGGAATTCTGGAAGCAATTTGAAAAGGAATTTGGAAGTACCCAATGCCTTGACCTGACCGGGTGCCATTTGGATAATGAAGAGGAGCGGCAGAAATGGTTAGCCTCCGGGGGGATGGAGAAATGCAGCTCCATTGTTGAAAGGGCTGGCAAGATGCTCTATGAGTTCATCGAAGGGAAGTAGGTATTGATTTTTTTATAGCGAATGATCCAAATATAATGGATAGAACGAATGGAGGGCTTTATTGATGGATCGTATCTTCAGCGGGATTCAGCCTTCGGGTGAAATTCATATCGGAAACTATGTGGGTGCCATCCGGAACTGGGTCCGGCTCGTGGACCGATATGAATGTATCTACTGCGTGGTGGACTATCATGCCATCACCATTGAGTATGAGGTAGCTTCCATGCAGCAAAGGATTCTGGATACGGCGACCATTCTCGTCGGTTGTGGATTGACGCCCGATAAATGTATCGTGTCTGTTCAATCCCATATCCCCGAACATACGGAGCTGGCATGGATCTTCAATTGTGTGACGCCTGTGGGAGAACTGGAGAGGATGACGCAATTCAAGGAGAAGGGGAGACGTCACCGGCATAATATCAATGTTGGGCTTCTTGACTATCCGGTCCTTCAGGCGGCTGATATTCTCATTTATAAGGCAGGCTATGTGCCGGTGGGAGAGGATCAGGTTCAGCATGTGGAGTTTTCAAGAGAGATCGCCAGGAAATTTAATGGCCGTTTTGGAGATACCTTCCCGGAACCCCAGGTCATTCTCTCCGATGCCCCGAGAATTCTCGGAACAGACGGAAATGTGAAGATGTCCAAATCCTTAAATAACGCCATCGGTCTCCTGGATCCGCCGGAAGTTATCCGGGAAAAGCTTCGAACTGCGGCGACGTGTGAGCACCGGCAGAAGCGGACCGATCCGGGGCATCCTGAACACTGTAATATCTTTACCATGCATCGGGCTTTCTCCAGACTGGAACAGGTTTCATCGATTGATCATCAATGCCGCACAGCAGGATTCGGATGTATTGAGTGTAAAGAGATTCTCTTCAAGAGTATGATGGAGGAGATCAGCCCGATCCAGAGCCGTGTCAAAGAAATCAATCAGAAACCGGACTACATGACAGAGGTATTAAGATCGGGTGCGGCCCGATGCAAAGCCATAGCCAGAGAGGTCATGGATGAGGTGAGAGCGAAGATCGGTGTCAAACCCAAATTTTATTGATAGTCCATACCCCAGGTGGTTTCCCAGTTCACCTCTTTGAGAAACTCCTC
>CAZXMB010000074.1:0-1640 GCA_964641715.1 uncultured Syntrophaceae bacterium | reverse complement strand
ATTGATAGTCCATACCCCAGGTGGTTTCCCAGTTCACCTCTTTGAGAAACTCCTCTTCCAATAGAAACCCCTGGCTCCAGCGGTCCAAAACAGGTTGGTGAGGTCTTTCAAACATCTCCATGGCCACGGCCACTTCTTTGCCTCTCTCCAGGAGTCCCTGAAGGATCTTTAATTGAATCCGATGATGTTCAAACCGATCATGATTTTCTCCAACAAAGACCACTCTTGCCATCACGAGTTCGTCTAAGAGTCTCTCAAAAGAAGTCGGGTCACCCCCGGGGAGTCTAAGGATCTCCTCGGGCCCGATAGGAATTTTCATCACAGAAATCTTTGAAATCCAGGGTTGAGGTGGTTTCTTGATACAGCCCAGTGCGATTGAAAGGAGAGTGAGGGAGATCAGCAGGAAGGCTTTTTTCATCATATAAATTATAACACCCCTTCTTGAAACTTGCAGGAAAAGTGTGGTATTCGTTAAGACAATAATTCCACCGGGCCGGAGAGGTTGAGGAGAGATGAGACTATCAAGAGCCATTGGGTTTATCTTTTTAATCTGTTTTTTTACGATCGGCTGCGAAACGGATCGGTCCTTCCGGAAGGAGCCCGAACCCCAGAAGATCATCGTCGAAAGAGATTCCCCGGAGAGGGATGAGGCATGGGTGGAAAGAATCAATCGCCTTGAGGAGTCTCTTTCAAAACTTCGCTCAGAGATCGTATTCCTCAGAAGGCATCTGGAGAGTATTCAGACTCGCCCGCCCCTTTCTTTCTATAAACTTCCGAAGGAGGTAACCCTCTGCGGGGAGAAGATTCCCCTGGAAGACCGAAATGTTTGGGAAAATTTGGACCGGGAATTTATCGTGGCCCTGGATAACCAGGCCCAGGTCCTCTTATGGATGAAGCGGGCCCGGAGGTACTTCCCCTATATTGAGAAGCAATTGAAGGAGATGAATCTTCCGGATGACTTGAAATATGTCGCCATCACGGAAAGCAGCCTGAGACCTTATGCCCTCTCTTCCTCCGGAGCGGCCGGAATCTGGCAGTTCATTCCCTCCACGGGGGAAAGATACGGGATGAGAAAGAACAGGGGGATCGATGAGCGTTTCGATTTCTTCAAGGCAACCGAAGGCGCCCTCACTTATCTGAAGAGCCTCCATGATGAGTTTCAGAGCTGGGCGCTCTCGATGGCAGCCTATAATGCCGGAGAGAATCGAATCCGGAGGGAGATCGGATTACAGAAGACAAGAAACTATTTCTACCTCGATCTCCCAATGGAGACAGAACGATATGTCTATAAGATTATTGTGGCAAAGATCATCCTTGGCGATCCCGGGAAATATGGTTTTTATCTTGAGGAAGATGAGGTTTACGACCCTCTCCGGGTGGAAAGGGTCCAGATCGAGCTGACCCATTCCCTTTCCATTATGGAGGTGGCCAGGGCCATCGGGTGCTATTATAAAGAGCTTAAGGAGTTGAATCCCCATCTACCCGAGGAGACCATTCCGCCCGGAATTCAGTTTCTCAATCTTCCTTCCGGAACCTCTGAGAAATTCCTGGATTTCCTCTCTTCGTGGAAGAAAGAAGTGGAGCGGCAGTGAGATAAAACCATGAGAGGAGTGAAGCTCCCCGCCCACAGGGCGGGGCTT
>CAZXMB010000073.1:0-14944 GCA_964641715.1 uncultured Syntrophaceae bacterium | reverse complement strand
AAATATGGCGAATAAATAAAAAGGTAGCACAATATTTTGGGTTGTCAAGACCAAAAAACAGAAATATGAAAAGTGGTGATTTGCCTGAGGGGATAGATAGGGGCGACCTCAGTTTACCTGCGCGAAGCCTTCCAGCACGCAGGCGTGGCACTCATTGAAAAGGTCGAGGGTGCTTCACTTCGTTCGCAATGACAATTCTTTAAATCGGAGTTTAGGTAAACTTTTATCTGTTGACGAAGAGGAAAATTTTATGGTAGTTTTACGACAGTCATTTATGCCTGATGAATATCTCAGACAACTCATTAAAAAATCATACGAAAGGGGGGATCTCTATGAAACGATGGTTCGGCTATTTGATGGTAACCCTTATTTCACTGCTCCTCATCACTCCAACTGCGGGCTTTGCCAAGGTCTATGGAGGGACGGTGATCTATGCCGCTGGGGCAGATCCTGATCGCCTCGATCCCGCCAATGCGGAGAGCAATCCTGCAGAGGCAATGAACCGGATGATGTACGAGAACCTTGTCAGATTCGATGAAAAATTGAGAATTGTTCCCGGCCTGGCAACCCGATGGGAACAGTCAAAAGATGGCCTGGCCTGGACCTTCCATCTCAGAAAAGGGGTAAAATTCCATGACGGAACACCCTTCAACGCTGAGGCAGTCAAAGTCTTTATCGAGAGGATGGTCGGTCCGGAGAAGCCTTCCCGCGCAGGGCTCTATGTCCCCTTTGTGAGCTCGGTTGAGGTGATCGATGATTACACCATTAAAATCAATCTGAAAACACCCTTTGCCTTTTTTCTCAATAACCTGGCTCACAGTGCATCGGGAATCATCAGCCCCACGGCTCTCAAAACTTACGGGAAAGATATTGCCCGGCGGGCCTGCGGAACCGGGCCATTTAAATTTGTGGAATGGGTTCACGGTGACCATCTGACCATGGTGAGAAATGAGGAGTATTGGGGAGGAAAACCCTATCTGGATAAGATCATTGCAAAGACCGTTAAGGAGGATAGTGCCCGGGTGATGATGCTTCAGTCAGGGGATGCCCATCTGATTGTCCGGATTCCTTCGGAAGATATCCCCAGACTCGAAAAAGATCCCAAGGTCAAGCTCGATTCCACAGAAACGCTCCGGGTATTGTATATCGGGATCAACTGCTACAAAAAGCCCTTCACCGATGTCCGGGTTCGGCAGGCCCTCAACTATGCGGTCGATAAGGAGGCCATTGTCAAGAATATCTATCAGAAAAGATCTCTGGTCGCTTCAGGAATCGTTGCCCCTTTGACCACCGGCTACTATCCCGTGAAGGGATATTCCTATGATCCGGAAAAGGCCAAAAAGCTTCTTGCGGAGGCAGGTTATCCCCAGGGGTTCAAAGCAAAATTGTGGAGCCCTCAGGGCCGATACCCCAAGGATTTTGAAATGGCCCAGGCCGTGCAACAGCAGTTGAAAAAGGTCGGAATCGACTGCACCCTCGATACGATGGAGTGGGCCGCCTATTTAGCTGCGACCCGCAAACCACCTGAGGAAAATGAGTCTGAACTCTTTCTCCTCGGATGGGCCCCTTCCACCGCTGAAGCCCGCTGGATCCTCTACCCGCTCTATACCACCGAGCAGTGGGTTCCGAAAGGGAATAATCGAAGCTTCTACTCCAACAAGGAGTTCGATGAGCTGGTGAACAAGTTTACCCGGGCAACGAACAAAGCGGACATGGATCGATATCTGAAGGAGGCTCAGGAATTACTCGTCAAAGAGGCCCCGTCGATCTTCCTCCTGGTCACCAAGGAAACCATTGGCTATCACCATAAACTCAAAGGGGTGATCAATTCGCCGCTGGAACTGACCTATTTTGACCACCGGACCTATCTGGAGAAATAGCGGATGTCTCCCTTGAATCCTTTTTTCCCGGAGGGCGACTGAAATTGAGTCGCCCTTTCATTTATTTTCGGAGAACCGATGTCCCGCTACGTCTTAAAAAGGATCTTCATGCTTCTGCCAGTCCTCTTCGGGGTATCGCTCATCTCCTTTTCACTCCTCCATATGGTCCCCGGAGACCCCGCTGAACTGCTTGCAGGAGAGGATGCGAATCCCGAGTTCATCCAGGCCCTGCGAAAAGAATATGGCCTGGATCAGCCCCTCTATCTCCAGTACTTCCATTTCATCTCTCATGTGATCCGGGGGGACTTCGGAATCTCGATCAGAAATCGAGAACCCGTTATCAACCTTCTCAGGGACCGTTTTCTCTTCACGGTCCAGCTCTCTTTTATCTCCATCTTGATTGCCGGCTTCATCGGTCTGATCGCGGGGATTATCTCCTCCACGAAGCAGTATTCCCTCTTCGACCACCTCAGCATGGTGGGGGCTCTTTTTGGCATCTCGATGCCTATCTTCTGGCTCGGTTTACTGCTCATGCTTGTCTTCTCCGTTTATCTGGGATGGTTCCCTGCCGGAGGGAAGGGAACGATCCTGCACCTCATTCTCCCGGCGATTGCCCTGGGAGCTTCAGGATCGGCAGTCATTGCGAGAATGACCAGGGCCTCCATGCTGGAGGTCATCCGCCAGGACTATATCCGTACGGCCCGGGCCAATGGCCTCCGGGAGTTTATCGTCATTTATAAACATGCCCTGAAGAACGCCATGATCCCTGTGGCCACCGTCTTTGGCCTCGAGTTTGGATATATGCTCGGTGGTGCAGTCCTGACTGAAACGGTCTTCTCTCTTCCCGGCGTAGGGAGGTTGATGGTGGAGGGGATCTTCCAGAGGGATTATCCCATTGTTCAGGGTTCGATGATTCTGGTGGCAACGACTTTTGTCCTGGTCAATCTTTTGACCGATATTGCTTATGCCTTTTTTGATCCGAAGATAAGATATGAATGAAACAAAGGTGATCCAAACGGGCCAGATCGCAGAGGTCTGGAGAAGGCTCAAACGCAACCGCGCAGCGATCGCAGGCGGGGTCATTGTCCTTCTTTTTGTCCTGATCTCCATCCTGGCTCCTCTGATCTCTCCTTACCCACCCAATGAGGGAGACCTGGGGAAAAGGCTGAGGCCTCCGAGTTCGGAAAATCTTCTGGGGACCGATCCTCTCGGAAGGGATCTCCTGAGCCGTGTGATCTATGGAGCCCGGATTTCCCTCCAGATTCAGATTATCGCTGTTTCCATTGCCATGGTCATTGGAACGCTGCTCGGGATGGTCGGGGGTTACTATGGCGGGAAACTGGATCATCTGATGATGAGGCTGATGGACATCCTCCTGGCCTTCCCTGGAATCTTCCTCGCTATCTCCATCATCGCAGTGCTGGGCCCGGGTCTGACGAATCTGATGCTGGCCGCCGGAATCTATTCGATTCCTCAATTTGCCAGAATTGTCCGGGGCTCGGTGATCTCTCTGAAAGAGAAAGAGTTCATTGAGGCGGCCCGTGCGGTCGGGGAAAATGATTTCAATATTATCTTTCGTTACCTGTTGCCCAATTCGATGGCACCCATTATCGTCCAGACCACACTCCGGATGGCGACGGTCCTGCTCACCGCCTCGGGTTTGAGTTTTTTGGGCCTTGGGGTACAGCCTCCGACAGCGGAATGGGGCGCGATGCTCTCCAATGCGAGGGCATACCTCATTACTGCCCCTCATGTCGCCACTGTCCCGGGGTTAGCCATCATGCTGGTGGTCATGGGTTTTAACCTCTTCGGTGACGGCCTGAGGGATTCGCTCGACCCCAGGCTGAGAGACTGAGTTGCCTTCGGGCTCCGGGATGAGGATTTCGGTAGGATGTCATGGGACCTCTCTTAAGCGTTAGAAACTTAAAGACCCGTTTCTATTCCAGTGGCCGGACCATCTATGCCCTCGACGAAGTGAGCTTCGATATTGAAGAAGGAACGATCTTTGGGCTGGTGGGCGAGACGGGTTGCGGAAAATCAGTGACCGCCCTTTCGATCCTCAGACTCATCCCCTATCCCCCGGGGAAGATCGTGGGAGGAGAGATCCGCTTCAGAGGAAAGGATCTGATTAACCTGCCGGAGGATGAGGTCCGCTCCATCCGGGGCAAAGAGATCTCCATGATCTTTCAGGAACCGATGACCTCCCTCAATCCTGTCTTTCGTATCGGGGATCAGATGATCGAGGTCATCATGCTCCACCAGAGGCTCGGGAAGCGGCAGGCCTTAGAGAAGGCGGTTGAAATGCTCGAACGGGTCCATATGCCCGAGGCCCGAAAGGTCATGAAACAATTCCCTCACCAGTTGAGCGGCGGCATGAGACAGAGGGCGATGATTGCCATGGAACTTTCCTGCCGTCCTTTCCTCCTGATTGCGGATGAACCGACGACCGCACTGGATGTCACCATTCAGGCACAGATTCTCAGACTGATCAGGGAGATGGAGAGGGAATTTCGTACCTCCATTCTCCTCATCACTCACGATCTGGGAGTGATCGCTGAGATGTGTGATCGGGTCGCTGTCATGTATGCGGGTTCCATCGTGGAGGAAGCCTCTGTGGAAAATATCTTCGAAGATCCCAAGCATCCTTATACGAAGGGACTCTGGGGGGCGATCCCTCGAATTGAAGAGGAAAAAGAGAACCTGGCGGTCATCCCCGGCATTGTCCCGGACCTGAGTCAGCCTCCGGAAGGATGTAAATTTCATCCCCGATGCCCTTTCCGGTTCGATCCCTGCGATCGCATCGTACCTCCGCTCCTTCAGGCTTCTTCCGGACACCTCGTGGCCTGCTTTCTCTATGGAGGAGGTAAGACAAATGATTGAGCCTCTGGTCGAAGTGAAAGGTCTCAGAAAATATTTCCCCATGCCAAAGGGGTGGCTCAAGGAAAACGTCTATGTCCGGGCGGTCGATGGAGTGGATTTTTCAATTCATCGGGGGGAGACATTGGGTCTGGTAGGAGAATCAGGGTGCGGAAAGACAACGGTGGGAAGGCTGATCCTCAAACTGATTGAGCCAACGAATGGGGAAATTCTCTTTGAAGGTAAAAACCTTGCCCTTTTGGATAAGAAAGGGATTCATCCCCTAAGGCGGGCCTTTCAGATCATCTTCCAGGACCCCTTCGCCTCTCTCAACCCCCGAATGACCGTCGGCGAGATTGTCGGCCGCCCGATGGCCATCCATCGCCTCGTGGACCCCTCTCAAAGGGATGAAAGGGTCGCTCAATTGCTCGAATCCGTCGGACTTCAGAGGGAACATCTCTACCGGTATCCCCATGAATTTTCCGGCGGTCAGCGCCAGAGAATCGGGATTGCAAGGGCATTGGCCACTCAACCCAAACTCATTGTGGCGGATGAACCCACCTCTGCCCTCGATGTATCGGTTCAAGCCCAGATTCTCAATCTCATGAGACAGTTGCAGAAAGTCTTCGGATTGACCTATCTCTTCATCTCGCACAATATCGGGGTCATCCGGCATATCAGTGACCGGGTGGCAGTGATGTACCTAGGAAAGATTGTGGAGATGGGAGAAAAAAGAGCACTCTTCCAATCCCCCAAGCACCCTTACACCCGGGCTCTTTTAACTGCCGTTCCCTCTCTGGATCCAAGGAGAAAGAGAGAGGAAGTTATCCTTGAAGGGGATGTCCCGAGCCCCATTCGTCCTCCTTCTGGATGCCGGTTTCATACGCGATGCCGCCATGTCCTTGCTCAATGCCTGGAGGAGGAACCCCTGTTTCATCCAGTAGAAGAAAATCAATGGGTGGCCTGTCACCTTTACGAATAAAGGAGGAACCGATGTTTACATTAATCAAAGGAGGAAACCTCTTTGGTCCTGAAAAGATGGGGATTAAAGATATCCTCATCGTGGGCAGGACCATTGCTAAGATTTCAGAGCGAATCGACCTGCCCCGCGATTTCAACGCCCGGGTCATCTCCGCTTCAGGGAAAATCATTACCCCGGGTCTCATTGATCTTCATGTCCATCTCCTGGGGGGAGGAGGGGAAGGAGGGCCCCGGACGAGGACTCCGGAGATCACCCTCTCAAAGATCACCCGTGCCGGAGTGACCACGGTCATAGGCTGTCTCGGCACAGACGATGTCTCCCGAAGGCCGGAGACCCTTCTGGCCAAGGCCATGCAACTGGAGGAGGAAGGTATCTCCACCTTCATTTACTGTGGCTCTTACCAGTTCCCTCCTCCGACCCTCACCGGAAGCGTTCGTAAGGATATCGCCCTCATCCCCAAGGTGATCGGTGTGGGAGAGGTGGCGGTTTCGGATCATCGCTCCTCTCAACCTAACTTTGATGAACTCTGCCGTTTGGCCGCAGAGGCACGGGTTGGAGGGATGATCGGCGGGAAGGCAGGACTGGTTCACCTTCACATGGGGAGTGGCCCGGGAAGGCTCGATCCCATCATCCGGATCGTCAAAGAGACGGAGATCCCCATCGGCCAGTTCCTCCCCACCCACCTGACCCGGACGCTCCCACTTCTCGAACAATCGATCCAGTTTACGAAGATGGGAGGAAATATCGATTTCACCGTGAAGGGATTGGAACTTCAATTTCCGCTGACCACGGCGAAGGCCCTGAAAATGGCTCTGGAGGGGGGAGCCGCCATCGAGCAGATCACACTGAGCTCGGATTCCAATGGCTCCATGCCGATCTTTGATGAGAAGGGAAAGATGGTCAAATTGGCAGTGGGGGATATCCGGCATCTCTATTCCGAATTCAGGGAATTGGCGGGAGAGGGTTTCCTGCTCGAGGATATTTTAAAGCTGGTCACCCTAAATCCTGCGAAAAGGGCCGGAATCGATGCCCATAAGGGAAGCCTCGAGGAGGGAAAAGATGCCGACCTATTGATCCTGGGTGACGATCTGAAGATCGAATCGGTCCTGGCCAGGGGCGAGTTAATGATCCATCAGGGGGAGGTCCTGGTGAAGGGAACGTTTGAGGAATAGGGGAAATCCCGGAAACAAAAGCCTCCGGCAGATCAATATAAAACTGCTCAGAGAGAGCTTCGAATGGGCGTTTCAAAAACATGGACTAAAGGATGGAAGAAAAAACCGGATATTTGAAAGGGAAATATCCCTGCCATTTAGAGGAGGATCTTATCCAGAAATTCCTTGGTCCTCGGATTTTTCGGATTTTTGAAAAAACTGATATCCGTTCCCCGTTCAATGATCCTTCCCTCGTCCATAAAAATGACTTCGTCGGCCACCTCCCGGGCAAAACCCATCTCATGGGTGACCACAATCATGGTCATTCCACCCTTGGAGAGGTCAATCATCACATCGAGCACTTCCTTGATCATCTCAGGGTCCAGAGCTGAGGTGGGCTCATCGAACATCATGATCTTTGGTCCCATGGCCAAGGACCTTGCGATGGCAACTCTCTGTTGCTGGCCACCCGAGAGATTAGCCGGGTACGCATGGGCCTTTTCCGGGATCCCCACCCTATGAAGCAGTTCCATGGCTTTGGCCTCGGCCTCTTTCTTTGACTTATTCCGGACCTTCATGGGAGCCAAGATGATGTTCTGAAGCGCTGTCATATGGGGATAAAGCTCAAAGCGCTGGAAAACCATACCGATCTCTGTGCGGAGTTTATAGAGGTTCGTTCCAGGGTCACTTACTGAGACACCATCCACGGTGACTTCACCTTCCTGAAAAGGTTCCAGGCCATTAATACACCGAAGAAGAGTGCTCTTACCTGAACCGCTTGGACCACACACAACCACGGTCTGTCCCTGCTTGATCTCCTCGTTGATATTATGGAGGACCTGGAAATTACCATACCATTTACTTAAATTTCTAATCTCGATCATTGCCTCAGTATCCCCTCTCCCTTTTCACTTCGAACCGTCGGCTCACTACCGAACTGATGTAACAGGTGATCAGGAACATAATGGCTACAAAGCCGAAAAGCTGTATAGACCTCACTTCCAAGTTATCCACGATCGCCGTTCTGCGGACGAATTCAGGGAGCCCGATCACGAAGGCCAGGCTGGTATCCTGGTAGGTCACGATGCTCTGGGTAATCATGCTGGGGAGCATCCTCCGGAAGGCAATGGGGATGAGGATATGACGGGTCGTCTGAATATAGCTGAGCCCCGTCGAATATCCGGCCTCAATCTGCCCCTTGCTGACCGACTGGTACCCGGCCCGGAGAATTTCACCGAAGTATGTCGCCTCAAAGATGATGAAGGAAATCACCGCCGATGGAAAGGGGTCCATCGGACGGCCGACAAGGATGGGCATGACGAAATAGAACCAGAAGATCACCAGGATGAGAGGGATGTTGCGGATAAGATTGACATAGAAGGTAACCGGATAGTAGACCCATCTCTTCTTGGAGATTCGCCCCAATCCCACTAAGATGCCCAAAGGGATTCCTCCCAATAAGGCAAAGGCGGTCAATTTTACCGTTACCCAAAATCCGCCCATAAGAAATGGGAGGTTCCTGATGACCGCATCAAACATCCTCATTTCCTCCCCATGAGGCCAGCTATCCTGAACCGCGATTCCAGGATGCCCATGAGTTTGACAACAGAAAGTCCCAGAATCAGGTAAATCACCATGGCACCGGTGGTAGCCTCCAGGCCATGAAAGGTGTCTGAATCGATCTTGTAACTCATGAAGGTCGTCTCAGCCACACCAATGGTCATGGCGATTGAGGAGTTTTTGAAGATGGTGAGAAACTCGGTGGTCAGCGGAGGAATGACGATGCGCAAGGCATAGGGGATGATGACATAGCGATACATTTGAATCTCGGTGAGGCCGGTGGAGAGCGCTGCCTGGTACTGGTCCCGGGCAATGGAAGCGAAGCCAGCGCGTATGTGCTCGGCTACCCGGGAAGCGGTATAGAGCCCAAGACCCACAATGGCCACATAGTAGTTGAGGCCCATGATGGCGTTTATGTGAAACTGCAGGGTTTTACCGAAGAGCATGGGACCGGCGAAGTACCAGAAGAAGAGCTGAACGATAAAGGGAATATTGCGGAAGATTTCAACGTAGGTTGTGCCGAGAACCCTGAGCCAGCGCCACCGGGAGATCCTGATGGTTCCGATAAAAATTCCCAGGAATAAAGCGATAAGCCAGCTGAGCAGACCTAACTGAACGGTGAGCCAGACGCCCTTGAGCAGCCAGATACCATAAGGCTGGCGCCAGAGGACTCCCCAGTCGAAATGATAGGCAAGTCCCATCGAACCTCTCCCAACGAATCCCTGCAGGAGAGAGGGAAACCCCCCTCTCTCCTGCCTCTCCGCTTACTTTTTCCTCCACCAGTTGTCCTGCATCGGATAGACAATCACTTCCAGATAGCTCTTATAGGCCGGGGAGATGGGAATGGGGACGGTTCCTTTAGGACCCATCCATTTATCATAGAACTCGAAGAATTTGCCTGTTTTGATGGACCAGCGAATGGTATCGTTAAGAAAATGCCTGAAATCCGAGGTATTCTTCCGCATCATGTAGCCGTAAGGTTCATAGGCAATGGCGAAATCGCAGGTCCTCCAGTTTTCGGGATTGGTGTCTTTCATCCTCAGGCCTTCGAGGAGGCTCCGGTCCGTCGAGTAGGCGTCGACCTTACCGGTCTTCAGGGCCAGGAATCCCTGCGCATGGCCTTCCACCGTGACGATCTCCTTGGGCTTGAAGAGCCCCTTTGCGGCCTGATCCTCTATGGCCTTCAGATTGGTGGTCCCCCGGGCCCCACCGAGCCGCTTGCCATTGAGATCCTTTAGGGTTCTGATGGAGCTCCCTTTGGGAACAAGGAAGGTAGTCTCCGAGAAAAAGAAAGTGAGACTAAAATCAACGACGTCTTCCCGCTCCTGTGTATAGGTAGTGGAGCCCATCTCCACATCCACAGTGGCGTTTGCCACCATGGGAATTCTGGTCTTGGAAGTCACGGTGAAGGGTTCAATCTCTACTTTCTTGCCAAAGTGCTCGGAGAGCTTACTGACAAGCTCATGGGTCATATCAACGGAAAAACCCACATGTTTTCCAACCTTGGGATCAATGAAGGCGAAGGGAATGGAATCCTCCCTGAAGCCCACCCGGAGCTTCCCGGTCTTCTCGATCCGCTCCATGGTCTCATCGGCTAACACCACACTGCCGATGAGCGTCATAACGAAGATAAGGCAAATAGTGACGGTAAAAGATTTCTTCATAAGAACACCCCCTTTGATTGTTGAATGATTGTGATTAATTCTCACTCTTGGTTTGAACGTTATCCCCATTTCCCAAAAATATCTATTATAGCAATTTGAAAGTTTAGTCAAGTATTTTCCCCCTTTCTCTTTTTCCCTTTTGCTCCGGAATATTGGTTGAAAAAATGTGACCGATTCGCAATCATTGACAGCTCACTTCAAAATTTATAGTATTCTGGTATAGGGAAGTGGTTCATCCTTGCCGGAGGGCAGGCACAAGGCGGGGCTTTTAGCAGGGAGCGAAGATGGCTGAAAAGATCATTGGCATACTCGGAGGAATGGGACCGGAGGCAACGATCGACCTCTTTACAAAGATCGTCAAAGGGACAAAGGTGCGAAAGGATCAGGATCACCTGAGGATCCTCATCGATAATAACCCCAAAATCCCGGACCGAACCCTGGCCATTCAGGGAAAAGGTCCGAGTCCTTTAAACCGGTTGGTACAAAGCGCAAAAGTCTTGGAGAAGGCAGGGGCGGGCTTCATCGCCATCCCCTGTGTCACTGCCCATTATTATTATGAATCGCTCCAGAAGAAGATCCCCATCCCCATCATCCACATCGTAGATGAAACAGTGAACCATATCAGGACACGGCAGAAGGGAATCCATAAAATTGGCCTGATTGCAACAACCGGAACGATCCGCACCGGCCTCTTTCAAAAGGCCTTCGCCCCTACGGGAATAAAGCTCATCCTCCCCTCTCACGAAATCCAGAAAAAAGGGGTGATGAAGGCCATCTATGGAAAGGCCGGGATCAAAACCATTGGCCCATCTCAAGATTCAAAACGTCTCATCCTCAACGCCTCCAAAAGTTTGGTCCGCCAGGGAGCCCAGGCGATCATCGCCGGCTGTACAGAAGTCCCGCTCGTTCTCAAGGATGGAGACCTCCCCGTCCCTGTCATTGATCCCGTCTCCCTTCTCGCCCGGGCCTCTATGGAGAAGGCGAAAGGGAGAAAGAGATGACCATCGAGGTGTTTGAAAAAGTCTATAAAATAGAGCTTCCCATCCCCTTTCCCCTCAGGACAACCAATGTCTTCTTTGTGGACCAACCTCCGAGGACACTGATCGATACAGGGATTAAGACCGAACCCTGCTTTGAAGAACTCAAGAAAGGATTGGAAACGATCGGTCACTCCATCTCTTCGATTGAGCGGATTCTTATCACTCATGGCCATATCGATCACTATGGCCAGGCCAAGAAAATAGCCTCCTTATCCGGTGCTCCCATCTATATCCATCCCAAGGAGTACGGAAGGATCCGGTCGGTTATCCATTCCTTCGGTTCTCTGAAATCGATCCTTCTAAGAAACGGAGCCCCTGAGGCACTGGTCAATGAAGTCATTCATTATATTGAGTCCGCGCAGAAGATGGCTGACCCTCTGGAAGAGGCCTTCTTCCTGACGGATGGAGATTCCATTGCATTCGCCTCTATGACCTGGAAAACCATCCACTGTCCCGGTCATGCTCCCGGCCTTCTCTGTTTTTATTGGCCGGAAAAGAAGATCCTCTTCACGGGTGACCATCTCTTAAAAGAGATCACTCCGAATCCTGTTTTAAATGTTCCCGAAAGCGGAGCCCCTCTCCATTATCCGAGCCTGAAAGAGTATTTGGCCTCATTGGAAAGGATCAATCGCCTGGACCTTTTCCTCCTCCTTCCCGGCCATGGGGAAGAAGTCCGGGACGCAAAGGGCCTGATACGAAAGACCTTCGATCATCACCGGGAGAGGTTGGGCAATGTTCTCGCCTCTCTCTCCAAAGGAGAAAAAACCCCTTTTGAAATCGCCATGGATCTCTTCCCTGATGTCCCTCCTTTTGAGGTCTTCCTGGGCATCTCCGAAGCCGTTGGCCATTTAGAAATTTTAAAAGAGGAGGGAAAGGTGAGGGGAAAAGAGAAACAAGGGAAAGATTATTACTCGTTGGCATTTTAAAGCTAATTGAAATGCCTGCTTTTAGCAACTCTAAACCAATACACAAAAAGATCTTTTTCCAATTCCTGGCAGTTATCAAACCTCTTTGATATTCTCTTCCAAAATTTATCGTTATGCCTCTTCTCTTTTAAGTGAACGATCTCATGGAAAATGATGTAATTTAACAGATGTTCAGGCAGGCATTTCATCAATCTATTAATTGTCAGGTTTCTTCTCGAGCTTAAGCTCGCCCATTTTGTTCGCATCATTCTAAAATAGATATGATTTAACCTCCCACCCATTTCCATCAAGGCCTTTCTAATCAAAGTATGTGAAAGATTCCTAAACTCCTCCTCTGTTCTTTCAACCAGCCCTTTATCTGAAGCATGCTTCAAACAATCCTCGATAAAGGCCATCTTTTTGAGTATCCATCTCTTATGTTTATCCAAGATGGGACCAGGTTTACAACCAAAGGGAAGAATAAGAACAAGTTTCCCTGTTCTCAACTCTAATCGTGGGTACTTCACATTCCTGTGAGAGACCGAATAGGGAATCTCAGGCAATTCCATAATTCTTCACGCTTTCCAGAAGTTTTTCATGCAAATCATTCATCTCATCTAAAGAGAGGTTATACTTCCCCTTCATCCCACGGACAAACTTTCGGATCTCTCTCTCTACCTCTTTTTTGATGGTTACCTGGTTAAACCAGCCAAAAAACATATATTTCTCAAGCCTCGTTGAAAGCTCTTTTACTACCTTTTCAAAATCATCACGCTTAAATCTCTTCTCCATTTCGAGGAGCATAGAATATTCAAGATTTGAAAAACCAAGAGACTTCTGTCTCGAAAAAAGCTTGTTTATCTCACCTATCGCCCTTACACCTTCCAAGTATATCTTTTCATAATCCTTTGTCTTTTCTCTCCAAATCCCAAGAAGTCTCTCTACCCGTTCGATTAAGGATTCATAGATAGGGTTCCTATATCTTTCAACCAGAACCAGCCGGTTTAAGGTAAAGAGAATGTTTGCGGCCTTCTCTTTTCTGTTCTTAACCTTTTCTTCAAGTTTTTCGAGATATCCCTTATCAAAAGCGAGGGTTGGAAGTTCTTTTTCCAGTCTTTCTATTTCTGTGGACCTGTGAACGAATCTTATGGTCTTGTCATAATACTTCTGAACATAGCCCTCATAAGCAGGCTTTTGGCTGACTATCTTCATGTAATAGGTGTAAATAGATGACACCCATTTGTAATCCTCAAAATAGTCAAGCTTTATCTCATCCGGCCCAAGGAGTTCAAAGGTCTTTCTCAGGTTCTTATATTTTTCAATAAACTCTTTCTCCGTCTGTTCATCGGAAGTGAGAACCTCTACAGCCTGAAGCAGTGTTTCCCTTTCGTAATTTCTTACCACTTCCTTCAGAATCTCAAGGACTTCCTTAATAAGTGAAATAAAATCTTCTCTGACGCTGTCATAACTGAATAATGCTCCTTTGATATCCTCCTCACTGTACATCTCAAAGGCTTTCTTAAATTCTTTCAAAATCCCCACATAATCAATAACAACACCGGCCTCCTTTAAATCCATATAAGGCCTGTTTGTCCTTGCCACTGCTTGAAGAAGTCTATGTTCCTTCAGAAGTTTATCGAGATACATGACTTGAAGGATTGGAGCATCGAATCCTGTCAGAAGCATATCCGTAACAATCAAAATCTTTGGAAATTCCTCTTCTTTGAATTTCTCAATGAGATCTTTTCTGATCTCTTCAATATCCTTCCCTCCATACCTTACCTTTGCCTCTGCCACATACTGCTGAATGACTTTTTCGTCCTCTCTTTCAAACGTAGTGATTACCTCTGAGTAATTTTTGGGTAAAAGCTTGTCTAATTCCTCTTTGTAAATTGCACAGGCTTTCCGGCTTCCAGCCACCACTATTGCCTTAAACTTGCCATCAATGTTTTCCCTAAAATGGTGGGCAACATCCCTGGCAATCGTCTTTATTCTGAATGGATTTTCAAGCACGACCTTGATGGCATTCAGCCTCTTCTTTACCTTTTCCTCAACATCGTCCCTTATTTCCTCTGGCAATTCCTCAAACTCTGTTTCTAAAAAAGCTTCTAATTGATCCTTTTTTAGATGGACTTCTTTTTCAAGTCTTGGTTGATAGACGATTTTTACAGTGAAGCCATCTTTAAGGGAGTCTGTGATGAAATACCGATCAAGGTAGGGTTCTTCTGGAGGATAACTGAACTCAAGATAGGTATCTCTTCCCCTCTTCGATATTGGCGTTCCGGTAAGGGCAAAGAAGAAAGCATTTTTAAGTATTGCTTTCATTTGAGCCGCAAGAAGGCCGTATTGAGTCCTGTGTCCTTCATCCACGAAGGCCACAACATTTCTCCTGTTCATTATTGTTTCTTTTCGTTTGGATACCTTCTCAAGTTCTCCGTGAACCTCCTTAAGCTCCTCCGGTCTGAACTTGTGGATGAGAATGATAAATATTCCTCTCTTGCATCTGTAATCATCGAATTTCAGAGTCTCCTTAAGCCCCCAAACAGACCCTATTATTTCTGGCTCCACAATATCTAATGCATAAAACTCGCTATAAAGCTGATCTTCAAGCTCAATTCTATCAACGATGAAGAATATTGTTGGATTCTCAAGTTGTTTCATGTAATAAAGTTTATTAGCCGCAAAGATCATTGTGAGCGTCTTCCCGCTCCCCTGCCAGTGCCATATTAAACCCTTAGTTCGTAAGTCGCCAGTCGGGAGTCGTGGGTCAAAAGACTTTGTAACTCTACTGACTATTCTATTGGAGGCCCGATACTGCATATATCGGGTAATAACCTTGGTAGCATTCCCAAATTCAACCCTGAAAAACAGAAAGTTTTTAATGATATCGAGCAGGACATCCCTTG
>CAZXMB010000072.1:0-15049 GCA_964641715.1 uncultured Syntrophaceae bacterium | reverse complement strand
GAAAAGCCTACCTCGGAGAAGAAAGTTAAAGGAAGTGTCCCCAATTAATATGTTCATTTTTTGCCAAAAATATCGCTTTTTTGACAATATGTCGTTTTAAGACCCTCCATTCCTCACTTCCAATTATTCCCAGATATAAAAATTTACCCATAAAAACATATAGTTATGGAAACAGAGGTTTCAGGTATACTTAGGCATAATTTTTGCTTAAAATTAGTTAAAAACAGCTTAAATAGGAGAAATTCAATGTCATTAACAGAAAAAGATCTTGTTCTCACAACGGATGAGGCCATCGAATATTTAAAGATCTCCAAACCCACATTTCTGAAATATATCCATCTGGGAAGAATTAAGGCGATCAAGGCTGGAAAAGGGTGGCGGATTCTTCAGTCAGAACTCTACCGGTTCTTAAAGGGAGACGAAAAAACCCTGGGTAATTAAATCATGGATGTGAAGTTTATTTTAGCCATTTCGATCCTCATCCAGTGCACGACGATCTTTTTTGCATTGAAGTTGATCCGTGTCACCAGGAGACGAAGGGCCTGGGCATTGATTGCCATTGCCCTCTTGATCATCACCCTCCGGAAGGCATTTACTCTATTTGAACTGATCTTTGGAGCCCTCTCGGCTCCTCCTGACCTGTCGGATGAATTGATGGTCCTGGCCACCTTCATCCTCCTTCTGGTCGGGATCGCCTCGATCAGCCCCCTCTTTATCTCCATCAAGCGTTCCGAGGAAGAACTGCAAAAGGCCAAGGAGATGGCAGAGGCCGCAACCCTGGCCAAGTCCGAATTCCTGGCCAATATGAGCCATGAGATCCGGACTCCCATGAATGGCATCATCGGTTTCACAGACCTCCTCCGGAGAACCGATCTCAACCCTGAGCAACGGGAATATGCGGAAGCGGTTCACTCCTCTTCCGAGCACCTCCTCAGCGTCATCAACGATGTCCTCGATTTCTCAAAGATTGAGGCGGGAAAATTGACCCTCGAGTCCGTCTCTTTCGATCTGCGTCTGGCAGTAAAGGGGGTGGCCGAACTCTTCTCCGTCCGGATCGAAGAGAAGAATCTTGAGCTGATCATCCGTTATGCGCCCGAGGCACCTCACCGTTTCTTAGGCGATCCGGGAAGAATTCGTCAGATCCTGACCAATCTGGTCGGAAATGCGATCAAGTTTACGGAAAAGGGTTATGTGTTGATCAATGTGGAGTGCCTCAGCAGTACGGAAAAGGAGGCCAATCTGCGATTTTCCGTCGAGGATTCGGGAATCGGAATCCCGGAGGATAAGCTGAAATATATCTTTGAGAAATTCACTCAAACCGATGCCTCCACCACCCGAAAATATGGCGGGACAGGTCTTGGGCTCGCCATCTCCAAACAACTGGTGGAGTTGATGGGAGGGACCATTGGTGTCAAGGGTTCACCGGAAAAAGGTTCAACCTTCTGGTTTACGCTTCCTCTCGTCTTAGACGCTGAGTACGCCGAACGCACCCTTCCCCAATCCGATCTGGAGGGGGTGCGAGTGCTGGTCGTGGAGGGGAATCAACTCAATCGCCGGGTGCTCACCGAACAGATCCTGAGCTGGCGGATGAAAACCGAATCCTGTGCCACGGGCGAAGAGGCATTAATGACCCTCCGGACTGCCCAATCGAATGGCAACCCTTATCAGATCGCCATTCTTGACAGTCGCCTCCCTGACATGACAGGAGAGACCTTGGGAAGAGCGATCAAGGAAAACCCTGCCCTGAAGAAGATCTTCCTGATCATGGTCACCTCAATCGGAAAACGGGGGGATGCGAAACGGATGACCGATGCGGGGTTCAATGCCTACCTGGTCAAACCGGTCTCTCCCTCTCAACTCTTCGATGCCCTCTCGACCGTCTGGGGATCTTATACGGCAGGCATTCCAACCCCGTTGATCACCCGGCACACCATTGCCGAATCCCGCGCCGTGAATGCCTCGATGCCGAAGAGGCCGGAGAAACCCCTTCATGCCCATGTGCTTGTGGTGGAAGACAATATCGTCAATCAAAAATTGGCTTTGAGGATGCTGGAGCTTTTGGGTTGCCGTGTGGAGGTGGCCAGCAATGGCATGGAGGCAGTGGAAAAGGTAGGAAAAGGGAAATATGACCTTGTCTTCATGGACTGCCAGATGCCGGAGATGGATGGTTATGAAGCCACCCGAAGGATACGCCATCTCGGAAATTCCTCGGGCCATACCCCCATCGTTGCCATGACCGCCCATACCATGCAGGGAGACCATGAAAAATGTCTCAGTTCGGGCATGGATGATTATATCTCAAAACCCATCCGGAGAGAAAACCTTCTGGACATGATTAGAAAGTGGGGATCCATCGGGTCATGAAAATAAACCTCCAGGAATTAGCCAGAAATTTGGAGATGGAAGAGGAAGAATTTCTCGAGATCATCCACCTCTTTTTAGAAACGACCTCTGCAGACCTGGAGAGGCTGAAGTCCGCCATCGATGAGAGAGACGCAGTGCTGGCCGCAAAACTGGCTCACTCGCTCAAAGGCGCCTCCGCCAATCTCGGGTTGACGGAACTCTATGATCTGGCCAGAGGTCTCGAACAGGAGGCTCGTGAAGACAGGCTGGAAAAAGCCCTTGAAACAGCCGGTGCCATCAGGGAAAGAATCGGTCTGCTCGCAAAAACCCTTTCATAAGGAAGTCCTGATGTTAAGGCTCAAGGTTCAGATGGCCATTCTCATTTTAGAGATGGAAATGATTACCCTCCGGATTATCCGATACGGTCTGAAACGGGGGGGCGAAATATTCAGAACCCGCTGAAGGGTAAGGAATGAAGAGAAAAAAGATACTGGTCGTGGATAACCACCCCATGGTGCTGAGGTTCATGTCCCAGCTCCTTGAAAAAGAGGGGCATGAGGTCCGAACGGCTGAAGACGGGCTCTCTGCCCTTGAGCTCTTAAAAACCTATCATCCGGAGGTCATCTTCATAGACCTGGTCATGCCGAACATCGGTGGCGAGAAACTCTGTCAGATTATCCGCAAGATGCCGGAGTTCAAAGAGACCATCCTCATCATTCTTTCCGCCATCGCGGCCGAACAGGAAGTGGACTTCACCTCCTTTGGGGCCAATGCCTGCATTGCGAAGGGCCCCATGAATAAGATGGGGAAATATGTCCTCGAAGCATTGGAACAGACTGGCCCGATCCCCCCACTCCCTTTTCCAACCAAACCCTTTGGACTGGAGGATGTCTATGCGAGAAACATCACGTCCGAATTGCTCTCTGTAAAAAAACATTTCGAGGTCGTCCTCAACAGTATGGCCGAAGGGATCCTAGAAGTCACGACCGGGGGAAGGATCGTCTATGCCAATCCGAAGGCCGTCTCCCTGATCAATAAGACAGAGGACCAGCTCTTATCCTCGGATTTCACCGACCTCTTTGATGAATCCAGCCACCAGAGGATAAAGGATCAACTGGAAGAGATGAATATTTCTCCCGGGCCGATCACCTTCAACGGACCCCTGACCCTCAACGGGAGAGAGGTCTCCCTCAACCTTCTGCCGGTCATGGACAAATCGCAAAAGACCCTCATTGTCATTCTCAACGATGTGAGTGAACAGAAGCGGATGGAGGCCCAGTTCATCCAGGCCCAGAAGATGGAGGCCATCGGGACCCTCGCCGGCGGGATCGCCCACGATTTTAACAACCTGCTCATGGTCATCCAGGGCAATGTCTCTCTCATGCTCCTGGATACGCCTCCCACCCATTCCCACTATGAGATGTTGAGGATGATCGAGAAACAGGTTCACAGCGGATCGAAGCTGACTTCCCAGCTTCTCGGATATGCCCGAAAGGGCAGATATGAAGTCAAACCCATCAATCTCAATCTGCTGATTGAGGAGACTTCCGAGGCCTTCGGGAGAACCAGAAAAAATATCACCCTCCATCTGGACCTCGCCAAAGACCTCCGGCCCTGCCAGGCGGATCAGGGACAGATCGAACAGGTCTTGATGAACCTATTCGTCAATGCGGCAGATGCCATGCCTGGGGGAGGAGACCTCTTTTTGAAAACGACTTATGTGAACTATCAGGAGATCAAAGGGAGACTCTATACCCCCATCCCGGGAGATTATGTCCTCCTGACGGTCACCGATACGGGCATGGGGATGGATTCGAAGACCCTGGGCCGCATCTTTGATCCTTTCTTTACCACAAAGGAACTGGGAAGGGGAACAGGCCTCGGCCTGGCTACGGTCTACGGGATCATTAAAGGGCACGGGGGTTACATCGAAGTGGAATCTGAAAAAGGGCATGGCTCCACCTTTAAAGTCTATCTCCCCGCCTCTGCCCAGCAGGCTCCGGAAACCGTAAAAGCCATTGGGATCATCTCAAAAGCCATCGGGACCATCCTCCTGATCGACGACGAAGAGGTGATCCTGGATGTGGGGGAGAAATACTTGAAGGTCTTGGGTTATAAAGTCTTCATCGCCAAGAGCGGGGCGGAGGCCATCGAAATTTTTCATAAACACCATCCGTCGGTTGACCTGGTCATTCTCGATATGATCATGCCCCAGATGGGGGGCGGTGAGGTCTATGACCGCTTGAAGGAAATTGATCCGGAGGCCAAGGTCCTTCTCTCCAGTGGTTATAGCATCGATGGGGAGGCCTCCAAGATCCTTGACCGGGGGTGCAACGGCTTCATCCAGAAGCCTTTCGATATCATGCAACTCTCCCAGCACATTCGAGCGATAATAAAATGAATACTCCCGGAGAGAAGAGGATGAAACTGCTCATTACTGAAGATGAACCGGTTTCCCGTCATATCCTCCAATCCGTATTGGTCAAATGGGGATATGAGGTCCTGACCGCCACAAACGGCGAAGAGGCCTGGGAGGTCCTTCAGGGAGAGGATCCCCCTTCCCTGGCCATCCTCGACTGGATGATGCCGGAGATGGATGGCCTGGAGGTTTGCCGTAAGGTTCGCCAGTGCGATCGTCTCAAGCTCACCTATCTGATCCTCCTCACGGCAAAGGACCGAAAGGAAGACCTCGTAGTGGGTCTCAGGGCCGGAGCGGATGATTATATCCCGAAGCCTTTTGATGTCCGGGAACTGCGCGCCCGCATCGAGGTGGGACTGCGTATCCTGAACTTACAGAAGACCCTTTCCAACCGGGTCAGGGAACTGGAGGAGGCCCTGTTGAAAGTGAAGCAGCTTCAGGGGTTACTGCCCATCTGTAGCTACTGCAAAAAGATACGCAATGATCAGAACTACTGGGAACAGGTGGAACAATACATTGAAGAACATTCGGAAGCGGAATTCAGCCACGGGATCTGTCCGGATTGCTTTGAAAAACTGGTGAGGCCGGAATTTGAAAAGTTGAAGAGGGGAGCCTGACCCGATCAGCCCCCCATCTGCGGATCCCTAATCCTTTTCGAAGAAGTCCTTAACCCTTTTGATGGCACAGAATTCCCCGCACATCGTGCAGACATCCTCTTCGGCGGACTTCCCCTCTTCGTGATAGCGTTCTGCCTTCTCCGGATCAACGGAGAGCTCGATCTGTCTCTTCCAGTCGAAATCCTTTCGGGCCCTTGCCATCTCTGAATCGCGCTCAATCGCCCTGCGGTTTCCCCTTGCGATATCCGCCGCATGACCGGCAATCCGGGTGGCGATCACCCCTTCCCGGACATCCTCTACAGAGGGCAGTTTCAAATGTTCCGAGGGGGTCACATAACAGAGAAAATCAGCACCGGCTTTACCGGCAATCGCCCCACCGATCGCACAGGTGATATGGTCGTATCCCGGAGAGATATCCGTGACCAGTGGCCCCAGGACATAAAACGGGGCCCCTTTGCACAGCCTTTTTTCCAACAGGACATTCGCTTCGATCTGGTCAAGGGGAACGTGACCCGGCCCTTCGATCATCACCTGAACGCCTTCTGCCCATGCCCTCTCGGTCAACTCTCCGAGGAGAATCGTCTCCTCCACCTGGGGTCGATCGGTCGCATCGGTCAGGCAGCCCGGCCTCAATCCGTCTCCCAAACTCAATGTCACATCATATTTTTTGGCAATCTTTAGGAGCCGGTCGTAATGTTCATAAAGGGGATTCTCCCGGCCGTTGTAGATCATCCATTCAATGAGGAAAGACCCCCCACGGCTAACGACTCCTAAAAGCCTCCGCGAATGCTTCAACCTCTCCACGGCACTTCGGGTCACGCCGCAATGAACCGTGATAAAATCAACCCCTTCTTCTGCCTGACGTTCGATGACTTCGAAGAGGTCCTCCACCCTCATCTTGGCAAGGGCCTTCCGCTTCTTGGCTGCCGAGATAGCCGCTTCATAGATCGGAACCGTGCCGATAGGAATCGGACAGTGCCGGATGACCTCTCTGCGAATGGCATCGATATCCCCACCCGTACTGAGGTCCATCACCGTATCCGTTCCTGCCTGGAGGGAAACCTTCAGTTTTTTCAACTCCTCTTCCAAATACACATGGTCGGAAGAGGTCCCGAGATTGGTGTTGACCTTGATCCTGAGGCCTTCGCCGATTCCAACGGGTTTGACCCCTCGATGGCTTCGATTCACCGGGATAACGATCCGGCCAGAAGCGATTTTTTCCCGAAGCCACTCAGGGGATACCCCCTCCTCCCGGGCCACCCCTTTCATCTCTTTTGTAATGATCCCCTTTTGCGCCTGAATCTTTTGAGTCATAACATCACCTTCTTTTCGAATGGCTGATAGCCTATGGTTAATAGTTAACGATTGACGATAATGATATGGCTATACATTATTTGCTATAAGCTATTTTTAAAATCTTACTGACAACTTCCATAGGATCCTTCCCTAACACCCTGATCATCGGTTCTTTGCCAATATCGCCCTCATCATAGATGAAGTCAGGGACCCGTGGTGATTTTTTCAGAACCCCTTCCACTCCCCACTCGAGTGACGAGCCTTCCGTCTCTTTGACCTTTTTCGGCTCGAGCCTCCGGTTAAAATAGCCCGAGACGAAACCTTTTCTTTTCAGCCTGGTCACCGTCTCTCTGGAATATCTTATATTCATCGCGGCGCAATATTCCGGATGAAATCGCATGACTGTCAGAATGATCCGGGCGACATGCCGGGAGGCACCGAATTCCGGATCGCCCGAAGTGGTGATCGAATCCTTGAATCGGACTATCCTCCCCGGAAAGGCAGCCACATCCCCGATCCCCTGCGCCCAGGGAAGGGCATATCCCAGATTGGAAGAGACCTCCGGAATGAGGTCCCCAATCCTGTACTTCTTTAATACCTCCACTGCCTTTTTTAATTCCTGGATGACCGGGTAGCGCTCTACCTCCCTCAGGACATGGGCCGCAGGGTTGGTGGGACCTGTCCCTCTGCCCAGGCTGAAACCCGACTCAATCGCAAGGGTGATGAAATCTTTTGCCTTTCTTACTGCCTCGGCAACGCTGTCCCCTCTGGCTAAAAATGTGGCAATCGCAGAGGCAAACGTGCAGCCTGTCCCATGGGTATTCGGGGACTCAATCCTTCTGGCCTCCATCTCAAAATATCTCTTCCCATTATAAAGGATGTCTATGGGCTTTCCCCTCAGATGGCCACCCTTGACCACCACATTCCTTGCCCCGAACTCGTAAATACGCCGGGCAGCCCTTTTCATCCCCTCCACCGAATGGATGGTTGATCCCGCAAGAACGGATGCTTCCGATAGATTGGGAGTCACCACCGTCGCAAGGGGGATCAGCCGGTGGAGAAGGGTTTCCTGCGCATCCTTCCTCAGAAGAGAGGCCCCGTTCTTGGAGACCATGACCGGATCGACGACCACTCTCCTGACCCCATACTCTTTAATCTTTCTGGCTACCACTCCGATGATTTCACTATTGGCCAGCATCCCTGTCTTGACGGCATCCGCCCGGATATCCGAGAGAACCGAATCCATCTGCTTTTCCACAAAAGAAGCAGGCACCTCCTGGATCGCCTGAACTCCGATCGTATTCTGTGCGGTGATGGCAGTCAGGACACTCATCCCGAAACCACCCAGGAGAGTGATTGCCTTGAGATCCGCCTGAATCCCTGCCCCTCCTCCTGAATCCGATCCGGCAATCGTCAATATCCGTTTCATTGGGATCTCCCTAATTCTCTTATGATCAAAGAAGCCACCTTTTCCCCTGAGAGAAGCATTCCCCCGAAGATGGGCCCCATCCGGTAAGAACCAAAGGTGGCATTGGCCGCCATTCCAGCCACATAGAGGCCGGGATAAACCTCCTTTGTATTGATCAGGGTATCCTTCTCTGCTGCCTCTGCCCATAGAGACCTCTCTCCAACGATCTTGCCTGTCTCCGTGAATAGCCGGACATCATTCTTCCTCTGGAGAATGGCCACCACCTCTGTGGCATGACCTGTGGCATCCACCACGCATCTGGATTCGATGGTCAGAGGATCGACATGCAGATTGGCCATCTCCACGGCTGTCCAGTTGAGGACAAGGCCACTGACACGGTTTTTCCGGAGGATGAGATCCTCAGCGCTGATCAGATTAAAAATGGCAACACCTGCCTTCACTGCCTTTGAACAGAGGGTGGAGATGGTCTCAATAGAATCGGCAGTATAATAACCCTCTCCGTAGGGCTGGGATCGAATTCCAAACTCATCGAGGATTCTCTTTCCCTCCTCCTGAATAACGATCTCATTGAACATCATTCCCCCGCCCCACATTCCGCCTCCGATTGAGAGCTTTCTCTCAAAGAGGGCAACCTTTAATCCATTCCCGGCCAGATAATAGGCGCAGACCAGGCCGGATGGACCGCCTCCGACCACTGACACGTCAACGGACAGGTTTTCTTTTAATTTCTCGTAATATCGATCAATAATCGCCCGGGTGATGATCTTTTCGTCAAGTCCCATCTTCTGTCTTCGCATCCTCCTCTCTTTAACCATGACTTATCAACTAAAAAACAAAAGCCGTAATTCCATGGGAGGTATTACGGCTTTCAATTTGTCTCCGCTTCCCTTCGCAGGAATTACCCAGACAGGTTCATGGGGTCTCCCTGTTCATGAATCATATGAGAAAACAGGGACTCTCAGCCTTTTGGGCTCCCCCAGCGCATTTTTGATTAAATTGTAATGAGAAATTTAAGACCTGTCAATGGTTCCTCTCATTCTGATGAAGTTATACTCTGTTTCAAGGTCAACCGCAGAAAAGCCAACGGGCCTTCCTCTTTTTTCACCCGTATCTCACATTAAAGGCATCCCTGATCAGCTCCACTTCTTCCCCTCTCGGGCCAAGAAGAATGGCGACCACATCAAAACGGGCCTTCACATCTTTGAGATTCCTCTCCTTTAAAAAATAGAGGGCAACCTTGGAAAGCTGCTCCTGTTTTCTCTGATCCACAGCCAATTGAGGGGGACCGAATTCAGTGGAGGTTCGGGTCTTGACTTCAATGAAGGCAAGGGTATCCTTCTCCTTGGCAATGATATCCACCTCACCCATCCTGCAGGCATAATTTTTCTCGATGATGCGGTAACCCTTCCTTCTTAAAAAATGGAGGGCCACCTCTTCACCCCTCCTGCCGAGTCTCTTTTTGTCCATATTTTGCACAGGATTCAAATCCGAAATAAAGAAATTAAACCATTTCGAATTTCGAGCTTCGGATTTGGAATTTTTCTCCCCTTCCCCCCCCTCACAGGTATTCCTTTACCCCTCGAAAGGTTTTTCGGTGAAGCTCACAGATGCCGAACCGTTCAATCGCCTTCCGATGCTCTTGGGTCCCGTAGCCCTTATGTTTTGCAAAATTATACTGGGGATACCTCTGATGACAGTCCAGCATCATACGGTCCCGGGTCACCTTGGCGATGATCGAGGCGGCTGCGATGGAGTTTGAAAGCTGGTCGCCTTTGCGGATGGGTTTTTGCGGGAGTGGGAGCTCGATACCCTGCGTCCCATCGATCAGAACAAAGTCGGGAGAGAGAGGAAGGTTCTGAACAGCGGTGGCCATCGCTTTAAGTGTGGCCTGAAGAATGTTGAACAGGTCGATCTCTTCCTGGCTGGCAATTCCAATGCCCACTCCCAACGCCTTTGATCGGATCGCCTCAAAGAGCTCTTCCCTCTTTTTTACGGAGATCTTTTTCGAATCGAAAAGCCGCTCACCAATGCCTTCCGGCGGGAGCATGACCGCCGCCGCTACGACGGGGCCGGCCAGAGGTCCTCTTCCCGCCTCATCCACCCCGGCGATCCGCTGATAGCCCCGGCGGGTATACATCTTTTCAAAGTAATCCATGGGCTGTTCTGGAAGGGACGGGAAAAGCATCAGTATTCCATCCGGATGGATGCGGTGATGGAATAATGGAATATTGGATATTCAAAGAAATTCTTCTTTCTCCATCGTTCCATTACTCTATTATTCCGATATTCCAAGGTTGTGTTAGTTGGCCTGTTTCTTTTCGCCTCGAATCCGGGCAGCCTTCCCCTTCAGGTTTCTGAGATAGAAGAGTTTGGCCTGTCTCACTTTCCCATGGCTGATCACATCGATCCGATCGATCCGGGGAGAATGCAAGGGGAAGATCCTCTCCACTCCAATTCCGTAAGAGATCTTTCTTACGGTAAAGGTGGAACGAATCCCTCCTTCTTTCTTCTGGATGATCACCCCCTCAAAGGGTTGTATCCTTTCCTTATCTCCCTCAACGATCTTCACATGGACCCGAACGGTATCGCCCACCCTCAAATCGACAAGATCTGTCCTTAACTGTTCTCTTTCGACCATCTCCAACGGATTCATCTTATTCTCCCTTCCAAAATAAGTTCGAAGCTCGGAGTTTTGAGCTCGAAGTATTTAAGATAACTAAAAATAATTTCCCCGAACGGCGAACTCATGACTCCGAACTGCTCATTCTGTCTCCTAACAGCCGGTCCAGGATAATGGCTACGGCTGAACGGACGGATAGGTGATTATAACCCTTTCCTTCGACCGGTGCCAATATATAGTCTGAATTCTCTTTGACTTCCCGGGTCAGTCCCCATCCTGTTCCGAAGAGCATAAAAAATGGGGTTTCCCTGTCCTTCAGTAATTCCCTCAACCTTCCGAAGCCGAGAGGGTGGATGGGAAGGGATGCCCCGGTCGCAATCCTCTTTGGCCTCTTCTTCCAGAGGTGATAGATCTCCTGCTCCGCCTCATCAATGCTTCTGAAAATACGGACCAGGGAGAGAGGCTCCTTCCGCGTGGGATTATAAATTGATCCCTCACCCTCCACCCAATGGCGGATCAGCCTCTCCACCAATTGCACCTGGCTTTCGAGCGGGGTGATGATGAAGAACCCTCCCAGGCCAAACATCCTTGCACAGCGGGCAATATCATGGATATCGAAGTTCGTCACGGCGGCCGTGGCCACCTCTCCTCTCTTATTATAAATGGGATAATGAACCAATCCGATGTAAAGATTAGCCTCCATCTCTTCGCTTCTCTTCTTGCGACTCCCGGAGGATCTCTTCCAGGAGTTTTTCATCCTCCCGGGAGAGGTTGGCCCCGGTTAAAAGATCCGGTCTTCTCAAATAGGTCCGTTTGAGCGCCTGCTTTCTCCTCCAGAGAGAGATGGCTGAATGGTTTCCGGAAAGGAGAACCTCGGGAACAGGAAGTCCCCTGAAGCTCGAAGGTCGAGTATACTGGGGATACTCCAGCAGGGAGTGAAAGAAAGAATCCTCTTCAGCGGAGCGATCCGACCCCAACACCCCGGGCAGGAGCCTTGAGACCGCATCGATCAGGACCAGGGCCGCCAGCTCCCCTCCGGTGAGGACATAATCCCCGATGGATATTTCCTCATCGATAAAAAGTCCCCTCACCCTCTCATCCACCCCCTCATATCGACCGCAGAGGACGATGAGGTGAGGTCGGGCGGAGAGCTCACGGGCAATCCTCTGATTCAAAGTCTTTCCCTGCGGGGTCAAATAGATGGTCCACGCAGAAGTGCTTTGAGACTTCAACCAATCCATGGCCCGGGCAATGGGTTCCACCTTCATCACCATTCCCTGCCCTCCCCCGTAAGGGGCATCATCGACGATCTGATGCGGATCCAGGGCAAAGTCCCGGACATTGACGATCCGGATCTCGATGAGTCCCTTTGCGATCGCCCTTCCGAGAATGCTCTCCTGAAGAGGAGATGAAAACATGTTCGGGAAGAGGGTCAGGATATCAAATCTCATCCTCTTCCTCCCATAGACCTTCCATCCATATCACTTTCATCACTCCCCGTTCACGGTCGATACTCTGGATCACCTCTTCCGTCGCCGGCAGGAAGATCTCCCTACGCTTTCCCCCGATCACATAGACATCGTTGGCTCCCGTCGGGAAGATCTCCTTCACCCTTCCAAGTCTTTTCCCCTTCTCCGTCTCAACAGATACCCCCAGGATCTCGAACCAGTAATACTCCCCCTTCTCTAACTCAGGCATCTCCTCCTTCCTGACATAGATCTCCTTTCCGGTCAGAGACTCTGCCTCTTGCATTCTTTCGACTCCTTGTAATTGGAGGATAAGACGGGGAGGTTGAGGGGCTACGTTCAGGACCTCATAGGGTTTCCATCTGCCGAGATCGTCCTTGAGGTAGATCTTTCGATAAGCTCGAAAACGGATGAGATCCCCCCCGAAGTAATCCACTTTGATCTTCCCCCTGACCCCATGGGGTTTCACCACTTTTCCGATCAGGCAAAGATCGCTCTCCATGAACCCTTGTGGAGATTTCCGGAGAAGCCTGGAAATCCCTCATCCTTTTTGAAAATCCCTGCCTGTTCCTGCAGGAGCCAGGGAGGAGAGGAATGCGCCCCGAGAGGACCACTATTTTCCCGGGACTCTCCTATTCGATGATTTCTAAAACAGAATGCTTTCCTAAATTGGCAGAAGCGGCCCCCAGGATGATCCGGATCGCCCTGGCCGTTCTGCCCTGTTTTCCAATCACCTTCCCCAAATCTTCTTTTGCCACAGAGAGTTCAATGACGGAGGTCTTCTCCCCTTCAATCTCAGAGACTCTCACTTGTTCGGGATGGTCCACCAATGCCTTTGCGATATACTCGATTAAATCCTTTGCACTCATAACCCCACCTCCACTTACAGCAGCAGTCCTGAAGGAGATCCCTGAAAGTCAACCCTTCGGCACTCCAGCCCGAAGGCTCGAGCCTGTTCAGGGTTGACCCGAAGCGGCGCTTTTCGCCCCTGCCTTCAAAGGCACAGTTTGGCGCCCTCGAACGGGTCAACCTTTGGGAAAAGGCATTTCAATCCTATCTGCTCTCCGCCAACTTCTTCGAGACCCCTGCCTGGGTCAGAAGTTGACGTACCGTCGGTGTGGGCTGAGCCCCCTTCCTCAGCCAGTGAATCGCCCTCTCTTCTTTAAAATGGAACTCTCCTGGATCTTTATTGGGATCGTAAGTCCCTACCTGTTCGATAAACCTTCCATTCCTTGGAGAACGACGATCCGAAACCACAATGCGATAGAAAGGTTTTTTCTTCCCACCATACCTCATCAATCTCATCGAAACAGCCATTTCTCTTGGACACCTCCTTCGTCCGGAATTGGTAAACAAACCCGTTATTTCATTGTTCCATCATTCCAACTTTGCGGTCAATCGTCCCCATCACGAAAAGAAGTTCATTCTTCCTCCATGGAATCCCTTCTTCTCCATCTGGGCAAACCGTTTTATCATCTTCCTGGCCTGGGCATACTGTTTTAAAAGCTGATTCACTTCTTGCACCGTTGTCCCACTCCCTTTGGCAATCCTCAGTCTTCGGCTTCCATTGATGATCGTAAAATTGATTCGTTCCCTGCGGGTCATCGAGCTGATGATGGCCTCCACCCTCACCAATTGCTTTTCATCGAAATCAAGGCCTCCCATCCCCTTCATCCTTTTCGGTAATCCGGGGATCATGCTCAGGACCGATTCCAGGGATCCCATCTTGCGAACCTGCAGGAGTTGATCCCGAAAATCCTCCAGGGTGAAGGAATCTTTTCGAATTTTTCGCTCCAGCTCCCTGGCCTTCTTCTCATCATAAGCGACCTCTGCCTTCTCAATCAGGCTGATCACATCGCCCATGCCCAGAATCCTCGAGGCCATCCGATCGGGATGAAAAACCTCAAGGGCATCTAACTTCTCTCCCATTCCTACAAATTTGATTGGCTTCTGGGTCACCGATCGGATGGAAAGGGCAGCCCCTCCCCTGGCATCCCCATCCATTTTAGTGAGAACGATTCCATCGATGCCCAGACGCTCACTGAAATTCTTGGCGATGTTTACCGCATCCTGCCCGGTCATCGCATCCGCCACCAGGATCACCTCTTTGGGCTTGAGGTGACCTTTTATCTCCCGAAGTTCAAGCATGAGGGCCTCATCGATATGGAGCCTTCCGGCTGTATCGATGAGCATCAGGTCATAGCCTCCTTTCAAGGCAACGTCCCTTCCCCTGAGGCAGATATCGAGTGGGCTCTGGCTGGGTTCCGGCTGATAGAAATCGACTTTCAATTCCCTTCCTAACTTCTGCAACTGCTCAATGGCTGCCGGACGGTAGACATCTGCAGGGATAAGATAAGGACGTTTATTCTTTGCCTGAAAGTGTCGGGCAAGTTTCGCAGCCGTGGTGGTCTTTCCACATCCGTGCAGGCCCACCAGCATGATCGGTACGGGCGGACTTCCGGAGAGATTGATCCTCTGCTCCCCGCCACCCATGAGGGAGGTCATCTCCTCCTTCACGATCTTGATGAGCTGCTGGGCGGGAGTGATGCTCTCCATGACCTCCTGGCCGATTGCCCTTTGCTGGACAGATTGGATAAAATCCTTGACCACCTTGAAATTCACATCGGCCTCGAGGAGGGCAATCCTGACTTCTTTGAGGGCCTCCTGGATATTCTGCTCGGTTAATTTCCCATGGCCTCTTAATTTCTTAAAAATAGATTCGAGTTTGGATGAAAGATTTTCAAACATAGGACTTCCTAAAAATCACAAGTTATTCATTTTATTAGATTTTTTTTAATTTGTCAAATAAACCGCCGTGGGTTTAAGGTCTATTGCAGGCGGGTATGGAAATTGGAGAAA